>QHTY01000063.1:0-4447 GCA_003220985.1 Gemmatimonadota bacterium | reverse complement strand
CGTGGTATCAGGGCGGGCTCTCGGTGTTCGACTGGACCGATGCGGCGCATCCGAAGGAGATCGCGTTCTTCGACCGCGGCCCGGTGGACGGGACGAAGCCGGTGGGCGGCGGCTCGTGGTCGGCGTACTGGTACAACGGCTACATCTACAGCTCCGAGATCGCGCGCGGGCTCGACGTGTTCGAGCTCAAGCCGAGCGGCCTCATCTCGCGCAACGAAATCGCGGCGGCCAAGCTCGTGCACCTCGATTATTTCAACACGCAGGACCAGCCGAAGGTCACGTGGCCGGCGAGCTTCGTGGTGGCGCGCGCGTATCTCGATCAACTCGAGCGCTCCAATGGCCTCACGGCCGAGCGTGTGAAGGCGGTGCGGCAGGAGCTGGACCGCGCGGAGAAGGCCAGCGGTCAGGCGCGTCGTGATGCGCTCACGCAGTTGGCCAGCTCGCTGAATCAGGACGCCACCACCTCGAGCGACCAGGCGAGGGTCCAGAAGCTCGCCGCGGTGGTGACGGATCTGGCGAACGCGGCGCCGGGGAACGCGGCACAGTAGCAGCAACCGAAGGGGGCGCGGGCGGCGCGGCAGGCGCGGCGGAGGCTGGCTTTCTCGTCGCGCTCGCCGCCGTCGCCCTCGTCTTTTTTCCATGGGTCGCGAGCCCGTTCGCGCTGAAGCAAGAGCTGGCGCTGCTGCTCTTCGGCGTTGCGTTCGTCTGGTGGGCCTGGTGGCACGCGGCCCCGGCTGCGCCGTTGTCCCGGGCCGCGGGGATCGCGCTGCTCTTCACGCTCGCAGCCGCGGGGTCAGGCATCGGCGCGAACCTCAGCCTCCTCGCGCTCGGCGTGCTGCTCTTTCTGTTTGGGCACCTGCGCCTCTGGTCGCCTGCATTTCCGCACGCGTTCGCCGCCACCGTCTTCTGGACATCTCTTCCCGTCGCCGCGCTCGGCCTGGCGCAGGCGGCGCTGCCCGGTCGCCTCGACTTCGGGCTTCAAGCGCTCGGCAAGATGGCGGCGTTCTCCACGCTCGGAAACCCGCAGTTCGTCGCCGCGTGGCTCGTCTTCGCGCTGCCCCTCGCGCCTGCGATCGTCGCGATGTCGCCGAATCGGCGGGCCCGCATCGCCACACTGGCCGCTACCATGGCCCTCGCGGTATGTCTCGTTGTGACGCGCTCCGCGTCGGGATTTCTCGCGCTCGCCGCCGCGGGTCTCGTCACGATCGCCCTCCGAGCACCGCGCGCGATCCCGCCCCGCCTCGTCGGCGGGCTGGCGCTCGTCATTCCGGTCGCGGCTCTCTTCCTCGGCCTCGCCACTCACAGCGGGCATCATGATCTGGATGGAGACGCTCCTCATCTGGATTCGGCATCCCTGGCTCGGCGTGGGCCTGGGTCAATACAACTTGTACCAACTCGAGGCCCAACATCGCTTCTTCACGCTCGGAGACTGGACGCAGCGGTTTCAGCAAAACGCGTCGTTCGTGCTCGACGCTCACAACCAGTACCTGCACCTGCTGGCGGAGCAGGGATTGCTCGGGCTTGCCCTCTTCGTGTGGCTCGTTGTGGTCGTCCTGCGAGAAGCGAAGAGTCGCGCCGCGCGCGATCCACTCATGGGCGCCCTGGCGGCCGCGTGGTGCGGGCTCCTCGTTCTCTTCCTGTGGAACGCGCCGCTCTTCTACGCGCCCGTGCTCGTGCTCTTTTGGACGACGGCCGGGCTCCTCACCCCAATCGCGGAGCACGTGCGGTCGGTCGCCTCTCGCCCGTCAGCGATCCTGCGCGCCGCAACGGCGCTGTGGGTGTGCGTCGCGGGGATGTTCTTCTGGTCGGCGCTCCGCGCCGGAATGTTCGAACAACGTGGCGATGCGCTACTCGAGACCGGCCCGTTTCCGGCCGCGGTGCAGAGCTACGAGGCCGCGCTGCGGTGGACGCCGCAGAACGGCTATGTGTGGGAGAAGCTCGCCCTCGCGCAGTACTTCGCCGGCGACACCGCCGCCGCGCTCGCGAGTCTCGCCCCGGCGCGCGAGCGGTTTGGGGATGTGGGGATTCTCTACCTCGAGGCCGAGATCCTGACGCGCCGAGGGGACTACGCGCGGGCCATCCCGCGCTTCGAGTTCATCCGCGACGCATTCCCCCAGCACGTGACGCCATCGTTCGCCCTGGGCCAGATCTACCGGGCACAGGGTGACTATGCCCGCGCAGAAGCGGAATTCGTGCGTGTGCTGGAGACGCCCGACTCACCGGCGAACTTGAAGCTCGACCGCAAGAAGATCGCGATTCAGCGGGCGCTAGCTTTTCGCTTTCTTGCCGAGCTTCGCCGCCGGGAGTGAGTCGGGCCCCGCCTGATCCGTGGTGTCGGAGACCGTGGTGTCGGAGGCTGCAGGCTCGGGCGGGATCCCGTTCTCGGTCAGGGTCCGGAGGCTGTCGCCGTCGAAGTACTTGAGCACGCCCTTTTCCTGCGTGAGGTGGAACGCCTGCTTGTCGAGCGCGCCGCCCGGTCTCGGGCGATACCGCACGAGCTCGCCGCTCGCCGGATCGATCCGCAGCAGCGCCGAGTCGGACGCGATCCACAGCATGCCGAGGTGCTGGAGGACGCTTCTCGGCACTGAACGGATCCGCGTGTAGTAGTCCGGGAGCACGACGAGATCTCGCGGCTCCATCGCGTCCTTGATGTAGCGCAGCACGAAGTAGCTCGCGGGCGACGCGTCGTACGACGCGCCGACCCAGACGATGCCGTTGTCATGCGCCAGGACCAGCTCCCCGCCACGCCCCTCCTTCTCTGTGCCGCCCGGCGGCGGCAACTCGCTCCAGGACTCGCCCGCGCCTTGCATCGCGAACACCCGACGATCGTACGTCTGGAGCAGCACCCGGTCGTCCGCTCGACCGACGACGCGGAAGCCATAGACCCCGGGCCCCGTCGGCAGGGCGATCTGCGTCACGCTCTTGGTGGCGGTGTCGAATCGGGCGAACGCGAAGCGGCCGCTCGTTTGCGGCACGTAGGCGAGGAGGTAGACACCTGTGGGCGTGTCAACGAAATCATTGACGCTCGCACGCTCACCCAGCGGAGGGACGTCGTATCGGCTCGTCGTTCCCGCGGCCAACGGCACGTGAACCAGTCTCCCGGTGTCGTAGATCCAGAGGCCCTTGGAGGCGCACCGTGTCTGGATGTTCCGCCGCGACGGTGGGGTCTCCGAAGGACCCAGCGTGCGAATCTCGAACCGTTGACCCTCTGGATCCGCGAGGAGCACCGTGTCGCTGCGCTGCAGCCAGATACGGGAATCGCAGGGAACGACCGTCGCGCGGCCGAGCGGCTGTGAGTCCGCATACACGGTTGTCCAGCGTTCCGCCACGGGATCGATCGTGATCACGCCGGCATCGGTCGTAATCCACAGACGGGTGCGGTCGGCGGCGAGCTCCTCGAAATGGTGCGGCACGGTCGCCCCCACCTGAAATTGCATCTGGCGCTGGGGACTCTTGGCCTCGCGCCGGCAGGCCATGCCACAAGCCGCAACTAGCAGTAGCCACCTCATGCGGGCCCTCCGGGCAGCGCGTAACGATCCTGAGACACGACCTCCCACTGCCCGTTGCGGCGGCGGCGCGTGCGCGTGCGCAGGCCGTCAGGCGACAGGGCGTCGACTTCGATCTGCACATCGGCCGACGGGGAGTCCGGCGCAAAGAACGCTGTCTCGACCGCGTCGGGTTGAATCCTGATCCGCAGCGTCATCGGAATGGCCGTCGCATTGCGGAATTGCAGGTCCTTGTAGCCATGCACCACGGTCGCGTCGCGGCCCAGCGGCACATATCGGTTCGCGCCGTACGCATCGATGCTGTGCGCATGCCGCTCGAGGATCTCCAAAACGGCGAGCAGCGCCGCGTTGTAGAGCGCGCTCGACAGCTGGCAGATACCGCCGCCCTCGGCGAAGCCAACGCGGCCGCCGATGAAGTTGGAGGCCACCTTGAAGCCGTGCGCGGCGTCGGGCCGGCCGACCAAACGCCAAAAAGAGAACAGCTCGCCGGGGTGCAGCGTCACGCCGTCCAGGCGCGACCGCACGAGAAACGCCGGATTGAGAATCGGGCAGGTGTAGGCCGCGATGCGCTGGACGCCGTTGCCGGCGCCGTTCGATCCCGGCGAGGCAGCCCATTGTCCCAGCCGTCCGTGCCACCAATCCCGCAGCGCGCGACGCTGGCGCGCGCCGAAGTGTCGCACCCCGCTCGGCAGCAAAGCGCGCATCGTCGGCCTCCCCCGCTAGACGGGGAGTGGCGGCCGGTCGAACCGCTTGAGGCGCGGTTTCATGCGGCCGTACTCGAGCGTGAGCCGGATCGTGAGGTCCTCTTTCTCGCGGATGAAATCCGTCGCCTCGCGCAGCTCGCGGGCGTCAGGCGGTTCGCCTATCCCAATCGCCTTGTACGTGCTCGCGACTACCCGCGGCGGAACTTTGACGAAGCAGCTCCGCGCCGTCTGTGCGAT
>QHTY01000094.1 GCA_003220985.1 Gemmatimonadota bacterium | reverse complement strand
CGGTGATATGTTCGAGGACGCCAACGGCACCATCCGCTGGGTCAGGCGCGGTGATTGCAAAGTGAGTGTTGTGTTCACTCGCCAGTAGTGCTGCCTAACAGGCGCTTGAAGCTGGCGGCGCGCGTAGATTAAGGAATGAATCTTTCTTCAGCGCGCCGCAGCTTAAGCGCGATCCGTTAGGCTGCAGCTCGTCTCCGCTCTTCAGACGGAGTGTCAGTGTCCACTCCAGATGAGCTCCTAGCTGTTATTCGTCGAGGTTACGAAGCCTGGAACACGGGTCAGCTCGAGATCCTGGAGGAACTCCTCGCGCCCGACTTTCGTGCCCACGACCCGACGGCGCCCGGTGGCATAGTAGACCGCTCGGCAGTGCGCGAGATCCTCAGTGACATCCGGATTGCCTTTCCAGATGTCCGCCGCGAGGTGTGCGATTATGTGGCTCAGGGAGACAAAATCGCGGTGCGCTGGAGCTTTCGGCGGCGTTAGGGGGGAGATTGAAGGCAGGACAATAACAATCCACGGTACAGGCGTGATCGGCAGCTCATTCGATGGCAAATGGGTAAGGCGGTGAACTGACTCGCGACGTGCGGTGCGCTCACACTCAGGCATTGCTCATCTTGTGGATGTCGTGCACGACCGCCGTCTAACAAGCGCTTGAAGCTGACGGCGCGCGTAGATTAAGGAATGAGTCTTTCTTCAGCGCGCCGCAGCTTAAGCGCGATCCGTAGGCGGCCCCACGCGAGATCAGCATCTCCTCCCCCACGATCCACATTTCCAGAATGCTGCAAGTGAATTCCGACCACCCCACCGACGCTGACGTCGACCGGCTCGACCCATATGCTTTCATGGCTGTCATTGGGAAGCGGGTCATCCACCCAGGCGGCCGCCGTTCCACTCGTGAGATGCTCGCGCTGGCGGGCCTGGAGCCAGGTCAACGAGTGCTCGATGTCGGCTGTGGCGTTGCGACAACAGCCATTGAGGTCGCACGGCGTTTTGGCTGTCACGTCACGGCGGTCGACATCGATCCGCTCATGTTGGCGCGCGCATCCGCCAATGTTCGCGCCTCGGGCGTCGGAACGGTGGCCGTCGCGAAGGCCGATATTCAGGCACTGGAGTTCGCTGACGATGCATTCGACCGCGTGCTGATTGAGGCAGTCACAATGTTTGTCGATCGTCGCCTGGCCGTGCGCGAGGTCGTTCGTGTCTGCAAGCTGGGTGGCCGCGTACTCGATCACGAGTTCATCTATCGCCGCACGCCTACAGCCGAGATTCGACGCATCTTCGAAGGGGAGGTCTGCCCCGGGATCCGCTTCGATACCGTCGCGGACTGGCTTGCGCTGTATCAGGCGGCCGGTCTGAGCAGCCTGCAACAAACGAGCGGTCCCTTCTCCATGATGACACCCCTGGGCATGTTGCGCGACGAAGGGATCGGCAACCTTGTGGCCATGACAGTCCGCGTGGCCGCGCGGCGAGCGTACCGGCGTAAAATGGCGTGGCTAATGTCCCGTATGCTTCGTGTTCTACCCTTCCTGGGGTATGTTGTCCTGGTGGGGACAAAGCCAACCGCCGACTCCTCGGGCCGCCTAACAAGCGCTTGAAGCTGACGGCGCGCGTAGATTAAGGAATGAATTCTTCTTCAGCGCGCCGCAGCTTAAGCGCGATCCGTTAGGCGGACAGCGACACACATGTCTGCTCACCACCTGCGGCCAATCATCCTCGTGTGACCACACCTCCGAGCACCCGGAGGAATCACAGAAGGAGCGAGCAATGCGACGTGCCATTGCCAGCATCCTGCTCATGAGCTTCCCCAGCAGCGCTTGTACCAGTTGGCGACTTGAGCAGCCGGCGCCACAAAGTGCGTCCAAGCTTCGCGTCACTCTCGCTGACGGTCGTCGCCTCGAGCTCCACAACGCGCAGCTGATAGGGGATAGTGTCGTGGGGTTGGAGCTACCGACCACACAGCGCAAGCTGGCTTCCGCTGTACCTGTGCGGCGTGCCTTCGCCGTGGCCGAACTTAACCGCATCGAGCGACGCAAGTTTGACGGGGTTAGGACCTTCTTCGCGGTCGTTGGAGCGGGCGCCGTAGCCGCGCTCATCGTCTTGTGGAGGGCATTGGTGGCACTCAAAAATTCCTAAGCCATGACCGGACCCGCGGCCGCCTAACATGCGCCTGAAGCTGGCGGCGCCGTCTTGCTATGGAGGCCATCTGTTTGTGAAATCGTTCAGTTCGCGCCGCAGCTTAGGCGCGATCCGTTAGGCGGCCCGCAGTGTTCTTGAGTGGATTGCTTGGGCTGGAGAAGGTGGCTGAATCTGAGATTCTGAGCGACGTGGTCGCCGAGCGTTCACCCATGACGCAGGTCGTGATCGCACGACGGCGTCGTCGCACCGTCTTCTTACTTCTCTCACTTGCTGTGCTTGCATGTAGTGCCACGTCTCAGTCCATGGTTCCACGTTATATCACGAGCGCCAGCCCCATTGAGTATCTCTGCGTGGCGGTGGATCCGCTGCAGAAGGACGGTGTGTGGTGGTGGCAGTCCTTTACCTCAGGCTGCGCTACTCGCTCGACCGGCCCCGGGGTGTTTAAGGCAGACCAAGCAACGGTCTCGCACGCGACGCGATCTACCGTTGTGATAACGTTTCGCGTGGGAATGCATTCGACAACAGAGCCCTTCAGGGAAATTCACCTTGTCATTGAGGGCGATAGTATGCATTCCATCGCATCGGGGGCGGGGGTGCCAGTGGTACGGCGAGATAACCTCGATGTGCCACCGATCGACGGCTCGCTCGATCGTCCACGCGCTGACCGTCGACGGGGCGAGCGTTGACGCGCGGCCGCCTAACAAGCGCTTGAAGCTGACAGCGCACGTAGGGGTATTTGATTTTTCTCCAGTGCGCTGCAGCTTAAGCGCGATCCGTTAGGCGGCGCTGCGGC
>QHTY01000062.1:9941-10366 GCA_003220985.1 Gemmatimonadota bacterium | reverse complement strand
CACGCCGAACTCACTGTGCAGAAAGGCGATCAGCTCCATCACGCCCATCGAATCGATCACGCCTCGCTGCAGGAGACGGTCCTGGTCGCCGAGGGCAAATCCGGGGCGCATATAGAGGAAAGTGTCGTTCACGTACGCGCGCGTGCGCGCCAGGATGGTTGCCTCGTCCATAGCCGGGTGCGTCTCCCTTGGGTTGACGGTCAGCCTACCGCCGCGACGCGGTCTGTGAGCGGCGCCGGCGGCGTCGAGCCTCGCGCGGCATTCGTGATAAATTGTCGATACCACAATTCTGTCGAGAGAATGGCGACGAGCGCCTGACTCTCGCGAAATCCCAATGGGGTACCGGCTCGGCAGCTTCGCCCCAGGCCCGCCACTGCCGCCGGCTCGAACAGGCCGGTCCGCGCAACGCTGCGCTGATCCAGTAG
>QHTY01000062.1:586-9793 GCA_003220985.1 Gemmatimonadota bacterium | reverse complement strand
AGGCGCGCCGCGAATTCGAAAACGCGATGATCGAGGAAAGGGTAACGTGCCTCGACGCCGTGCGCCAGTGACATCCGGTCGCCCTGCGCGCTCAAGAGATAGGGGGACAGGAGCGTGACCATCTCGAGATAGGCGGCACGATTGAGCGGCGACCACGAGGCGAACTGCTGTGGCAGGCTGGCCCGCAGCTCCTCGAGCGCGTCTCCTCCGGCGAGTGTTGTGCGGAGGTCGCTCGAATAGAAGTCCTTGATGCGCGCGGTGAGGAGGAACCGCGGCAGATGCGAGAACAGCGGGTCGTCCGGCGCGCCAGCTTCGAGAAACGAACGGCGCCAGAAGTCCCCACGGCGACCGCGAGGATCGAGATAGGGATACAGGCGATCGAATAGGCGAGGCCGCACCTGCGACTGCGGCTGGCGGAGACAAAACAGCCGGAGCGCCGTCTCCTTGAACAAGTCGTAGCCGAGGAATAGCTCGTCTGATCCCTCCCCCGTGAGAACCACCTTGATGTCATGCTCGCGCGCGAGCCGGGCGAGCAGATACATCGGGGCGGGAGCGGTGCGCACCAGCGGCGTCTCGGCGTGACGTACGACCTCCGGGAAGACCGACGCGACGTCGTGGGCGCCGATGGCTTGGATGTGATGACGGCTCTGGAGCTGCCGAGCCACCAGCTGCTGAAACTCCCGCTCATCGAGCTCCGGGTCGTCGAATGTTACGGAAAACGTGCGCAGCGAAAACGGCGACTCGCGGGCCGCGAGCGCGCACGTAATCGAGGAATCGAGGCCGCCACTCAGGTACCCACCGACGGGGACGTCGGAGCGCAGCCGCAGCGCGACGCTGCTGTCGAGCAACCCGCCGAGCGTCGGGAGCGTGTCGGACGATTCCTCGCGCGCCTCCGGATAATGAAGCTCGTAAAAGCGATCGTGACGCAGCACGCCCTGGCGCCACACCGCGAACGTGCCCGGCTCGAGCGAGTACACGCCGCGGAACACGGTCCGGGGCGGCCGCGCCGCCCAGAACGTGAACACCTGGTCGAGTCCCACCGGATCGAGCTCGGCCTCGACCTCACCGCCCGCGAACAGGGCCTTCGCTTCGGACGCGAACCACAAGTCTCCGTGGGCAATGCTGTAGAACAGCGGGCGCACGCCGAAGCGGTCGCGGGCGAGGAGGACCGTTCCCGCGCGACGATCGTAGATCGCGAAGGCGAACTGTCCGTTCAAGCGGCCAAGCATGCCGGTGCCCCATTGCTCGTACGCGTGCACGAGCACCTCGGTATCCGAGCGCGTCCGGAACCGATGGCCGGCCGCGACCAGCTCGTGTCGCAACTCCAGATAGTTGTAGACCTCGCCGTTGTAGACGATCAGCACGGATCCGTCTTCATTGCCGAGGGGCTGCGCACCGCCGGCGACGTCGATGATGCTCAGACGCACGTGCGCGAGACCGACCTGCGCGTCGGCGTAGCGCCCGGAGCCGTCCGGGCCACGGTGCCGCAGCGCTCCGGCCATGCGATCGAGCATCTCGGTCGCCACGCCGCGCGACTCGCGGCGCGCGACGCCCGCGAGGCCGCACATCAGACCGGCTCCCGCTCGAGGACAGGTTCGACGAGCAGGGGTGGCATGTGGAGATAGCGCGTCGCCGTGCGCTTCTGTTCGATATCACGAAGGGCGCGGGTCGCTTCTTCAGGCGTCCGTCCAAGCTCTGCCGCCACGGCAGCTGGATTCATGCCCAAGTTATGGGCGTACAACACCAGGTCGAGCGTCGCGGTGGGGAGCGCGAAGTAGAACTCCTCCTGCGTCTGCGGCAACGAGTACGTGTCGGTCGTCGGGGTGCGGGAACGAATCTCCGCGGGGACGCCGAGGAACTCGGCGAGCTCATAGACTTGCGTCTTGTACAGATGGGCAATGGGTTTCACGTCGGCGAGACCGTCACCGCCTTTGACGAAAAACCCCTGATCGTACTCCAGCCGGTTGGGTGTGCCGACGACCGCGTAGTGGAGCCGATCGGCATGGTAATACTCGAGCATCGTACGGACGCGCTGTTTGAAGTTCGTCGCCGCGACAATCTCCCGATACTCGGCCGGCGGGAGGCGTACCTGGCGGACTGCTCCGCCCGGAGCTTCAATCGCCAGGTACGAGACATTCAAGCGGTCGGAATCGAGCCGCCCTCCCGGCAAGACCACCTTGAAGCGCCAGTTGTCCTGAAAGTCGGGTACCAGCCGGCGGATCGCGGCGTTGCGTCGCCGGTAGCACCCGAGGGCCGCGAGGATCTCAGTGATGTCTTCGATCTCGTAGGAGATGCCCAGCGCCTCCGCGCAACGGGAGGCGAGGCCGAGACTGTTCCGATCCGAGTCTTGTTCGGGCATCAGCAGGCCGAATACGTGGGCTGCTCCCACGGCTCGCACCGCGAGCGCCGCGCACACGGAGCTGTCGATGCCGCCGCTCATGCCCACGACCAGTCCCCGCCGATTCAACGCATCGCCGAGTTGCTGGCGCAGCGTAGCGGCGATCCGCTCCGTCTCTTCGGCCGGCTTGAGGTGCAGGTCGTTCGCCAGACTCACGTCGCTTCCTCGTGGGGTTGAGATGCCTTGCCTGGGCCAACTATGCAAGGATGGCGCCGCAAGACTGGTGCAGGCGGCCAACCGTGCTCCGCGTCAGGTGGTGCGTCGACGCAACACCCGGATGTAGACGAAGGCTCAACCTTGGCGTGGTACAGGTGATGCTGTGCCTGTGAGGCGGAGGCACCTCTGATCTCCAATATCGCCCACTTGTTGTGGAAGACGGCGAGTGCTCGTGCCGCTCTCCCTGCGGTAATGCAGGGGGGGCGGGTCACTGACTACGGCACCCTCCAGCGTCGTGCGGCCGCTATCGGCGCGGCGCTGGCGTCATCCGGATTCAAGGTCCACGACCGGGTCGGGATCTTCCTCGACGGCGGCGCGGACGCCATCGCCGCGTTTTTCGGGGTGACTGCCGCCGGCGGCATCGCGGTCGTCATCAACGAGTCGCTGCGACCGCGCCAAGTTGAGCACATCCTGGAAGCATCGGGGGCGACGACGCTGATCACGTCGGAGGATCTCCTGGCGCGACAACCGCGCCAGCTCGAGACGCGGACTCAGCTCCTGCTCGCGCCGATGCTCGAGGACCTGCTGCCTGTCACCTACGCCCCGGTGCCCCGGAGCGGCATGGACCCGGCACAGATTGTCTTCACGTCGGGCTCGACGGGCCTTCCCAAAGGCGTGACGGTCACGCATGCCAATCTCCTGGCGGCCGCCGAGACGGTCATTGGGTATCTCGGCATCACGGCGACGGATCGTGTCGCCAGCGTGCTGCCGTTCAGCTTCGTCTACGGCATGAGTCAGGTACTCTGCGCCGCCGGCAGTGGTGCCGCACTGGTCGTGGCGCGCCCGCCGCTGGCGTCGCAGCTCGTGACCGAGTTGCGCGCGCAACAGGTGAGCGTGTTGGCGGCAGTACCACCATTGTGGCAGCAGCTTTTGAATGTGGCGTCATTCCGGGACGAGCCGCTGCAGAGCCTGCGCCTCGTCACCAACGCGGGTGGTCACCTCCCGGTGCCGGTGGTGCGAGCCCTCCGTCGCGCGCAGCCACAGGCCAGACTCTTCCTGATGTACGGTTTGACCGAGGTGCTGCGGAGTACGTTCTTGCCGCCCGAGGAAGTCGACCGGCGGCCCGATTCGATCGGGCGGGCAATCCCCAGGGCGGAAGTGCTGGTGCTGCGGGATGATCTCACGCCCTGCGAGCCCGGCGAGGTCGGCGAGCTGGTCCATCGCGGGCCGACGGTCACCCTCGGATACTGGAACGATCCGGAAGAAACAGCGCGGGTGTTTCGCCCCCACCCGCTCCGCCCCGCCGGCACGCCCGACACGGAGCGCGTTGTCTTCTCGGGTGATTTGGTGCGACAGGATGCCGACGGTTGGTTGTACTTCGTCGGTCGCTCGCAGCGGATGATCAAGACGTTGGGCTATCGCGTCAGCCCTGATGAGATCGGCACGGTGTTGTACGCGTCGGGCGAGGTGGCGGAGTGTATCATCACCTCCGAGCCCGACGACGCGCGCGGCGAGCGCATTGTCGCATTCGTCGTGCTCGCCGGCGGCGGCTCGCTCGACCGCCTGCGAGCGTACGTCGGTGTAGAGCTTCCCCGACACATGCAACCGGCACGTTATGAAGTGCGCGACGCGTTGCCGCGGCTGCCCAGCGGCAAACACGACGTTGCCGCGCTGCGTGGCGAACAGAGACAGGGCGCGTGGACCTGATTCGCGCGTTCGCACGGGACGATATCCCCGGGGTGCTGGAGCTGTTTCGCTGGGCGTTTGCGCATAATGGCCACCACGCTCCTCCGGGGATCCCGCTCGACACGTACTTCGAGCGCGTGTTCTTCGAGAATCCGTGGTACGACGACGAGCTGCCGTCGCTGGTGCATGTGAATGACAGCGGCGCGATCGACGCATTCGTCGGGGTGCAGCCGAAGCGGCTCCGGTTTCGCGGGCGTCGCTTGCGGGTGATCGCCGCTACAAAGCTGATGGCGGCGCCCACCGCCGCGCCGCTCGTGGCGAGCCGCCTGGTGCGTCACGTCCTCGCGGGGCCGCAAGACCTGCTGTTCACCGACATCAGCAACGATGCCGCCCGCCGGATCTTCGAGGTTCTTGGAGGCGCCGCCACGCTCCTGCTGTACAGCATGCAGTGGCAACGGCCGGTGCGACCGGCGCGCCATGCCTTGTCGTGGCTGCGAGCGCGCGGCGTACCTGCGGTGGTCACACAGAGCCTTCGGCCGGTGGCTGCGGTCGCGGATACGGCGCTGGCTCGCTGGGGGCCCGCCCGATCTCGCGCCGCAAGCGACGGGTATTCAATAGAAGACCTTCCGCTCGACGTCGTAGCGAAACGCCTGCCGGACTTACTGCCGAGTCGCGCCCTGCAGCCGGAATACGACGAACAATGGCTTGCGTGGTTGTTGGGGTTGGCGCAGCAGATGGACCCGCAGCGCGTCTTACGTCGCCGGCTCGTGCGCGATGCGCACCAAGAACCGGTGGGCTGGTTTTTCTATCGCGTCGAGCCGGGCGGCGTGGCCGAGGTGTTGCAGCTCGTGGCGAGAAAGGACGCCCGCGCGCCGGTGTTTGACGCGCTCCTGTTGGACGTGTGGAGTACCGGAGCAACGATGGTCGCGGGCCGGCTGGAGCCGAGTATGGTGCGCGAGATGTCCACGCGGCACTGCTATTTCCGGCAGGCCGACTACTGGACCCTCGCCCATACTAAGGATTCGGAAATCCTCGATGCCATCCTGAGCGGCAACGCGTTGTTGAGCCGTCTGGAAGGCGAGTGGTGAGCTCAGCTCGGCGCGCTACCAGCCGTGGCGGCGTCCCAGCATCACCGCCGGCGTGAGCAGCATGATCTTCAAGTCTTCGAGCGCCGAGCGCTGTTGGATGTACTCGAGATCGTAACTGAGCTTCTCGCGCACGTCATCCACACTGCTGTCGTAGGCCAGGTTGACTTGTGCCCAGCCCGTGATTCCCGGCAAGACCTTTTGGCGACGCGGATACTCCTCGATTTGCTCGCGGAGCGAGGCAAAAATCGTCGGCTGCTCCGGACGCGGCCCCACAATGTTCATGTCGCCGACCAGCACGTTCCAGAGCTGGGGCAGCTCGTCGAGGCGGAGCTTGCGCAGCACGCGTCCCACGCTGGTCACCCGTGGATCGTCAGGCTTCGCCCAAACCTCGCGCTCCTCCGGTTGCTCGTTATCCACGTGCATCGTTCGGAATTTGTACATGGTGAACGTCAGTCCGCCGTCGTCGGCATGTCGCCGCCAGTTGCCACCCTCGTTGCCCGGGGCGCGGCGATCGAGCCCCACGCGCCCCTGCGCAAACAACACCGGGCCACGAGACGTCAGCTTGATGAGCAGCGCGATGACGAGCATCGGCACGAAGGCCACCACCAACCCCAGAAACGCGATGACGACGTTGAGCAGGCGCCGCGCGCCGTCGCGCGACACCGGGGATTCGAGGGATCCGACCCTCACGGTCCAAGGAAATGGATAGAGACGAGGTACTGTCATGCCCGCGTAAGTAGCAAGCCCCGTGCCGTTTACGAGGGGTATGCCGCATCAACGCAACATGGCGTACCCACCGCTCTGTAGGAACCGTGCGACGCCACGGAGCACCTGCCGATGAATCGGTGAGCGGTACAGGTCTTGCCCTACAGGGCTCCTGATGAATCCAAGGCCCCTTCCCGCGATCCGTCCTGAGTCCTCGCCTTCATACCTCCGGCGGGCCAATGCGCCGCCGATGCCCGCAGCGCCGGAGGACGAATCCGGTCCGGACTGGCGTCGCATCTGGAGCGCGCTGCTCCGCTTCAAGTGGGTCGTGCTGCTGATGGTCCTGGTCGGACTCGGCGGCGCCTTCGCTGCGACACGCGTGCTGCGTCCGGTCTACAGGGCGCAGGCCAACGTGTGGGTGGATGTGCCCGGCCGGCGCGGCGAGGGCGCATCAGACACGCGGGGCCCGATCCGGCAGGGCGCCTTGCTCGACGCCGATGACTGGGTCGAACTGATGCGTTCGTACATCGTGCTGGATCAAGTCGTCCGCGATCTCCGGTTGTACGTCACGGTGAAGCGACCGGGCGACCGCCCGGGTTTCACCGCGTTCAGCGTCGGCGACGTGTTCCGCCCCGGCGATTACAAACTGAGCGTCAGCGACGACGGCCGGTCGTATACACTCGCCTCGAAAGACGGTGCGGAGCTGGAGCGGGGGAGCGTCGGTGATTCCATCGGTCGCCGATTGGGATTCCACTGGCAGCCCGCGCCGGGAACGTTGCCGTCCGGCGGCACGCTCGAGTTCTCGCTGGTGACGCCCCGCGACGCGGCGCTGGCGCTCGGAGAGCAGCTGGACGTGCGCATGGATTTTAACGGCAACTTCCTGGCGGTGGAGCTGCGCGGTACCAACCCGGTCCTGATTTCCAACGTTCTGAACGGTGTGACGCAGCGGTACGTCGAGGTGGCGGCTCAGCTGAAGCGCGAAAAGCTCACCGAGCTCACCAAGATTCTCGAGAACCAGCTGGCGACGGCGCAGCAGAACCTCGATCAGGCTGAAGGCGCGCTGCGGGGTTTTCGCACGCGGAACATTACACTCCCGTCGGAGCAGCCGAACAGCGAGGGAGCGACCGGGGAGTCTCGTGATCCCATCCGCGCGACGTTTTTCGACATGCAGAGCGACCGGGATCAATTGCGCCGCGACCGCCAGTCGATCGAGCGCTTCTTGGCGGACTCGGTGCCCACGGATGCACTCTCGGCGATCGCGTCCGTGCAGCATGCGCCGGAGCTGTCGAATGCGCTCAAGGAGCTGAGCGACAAGCAGGCGACGCTCCGGACCTACCGCTACCACTACAACGAGACCTACCCGCCGTTGCTGCATCTCGTGGGCGAGATCCGGGCATTACAGGGGCAGACGATTCCGACCCTCGCACGCACGCTGGTGGCACAGCTCGCGACGCGGGAGGCGGAGCTGGGGAGGCAGGTGGACGCCTCCTCCCAAGACCTGCGCCAGATTCCCGGGCGGGCCATGGAGGACGTCCGGCTAAGTCGCAACGCGCAGCTGAAGGAGCAGACGTACACGGCGCTGCAACAGCGCTACGATCAAGCCCGGCTCGCCGCCGAGGCCACCGTTCCAGACGTGCGGATTCTCGATCCGGCAGTGGTGCCGCAGCGTCCGTTCCAGAACACGGCGCCGCGCCTGCTCCTGATGGGCCTCTTGGCCGGCCTCGGACTCGGGGTGGTGGGCGCGATTATACTCGACCGCGTGGATCCCAAAGTGCGCTACCCCGAGCAGATATCGCGCGACCTGGGGCTGCCGATCATCGGCGCGGTGCCGCACCTGCGAGCGAAAGAGCCGGCTGAAGTCGTCGAAGCGCTGCGGGGCTTGCGTCTCGCGCTGATGAACGAACACGGCCCAGGGCCGGTGCTCGTCACCGTCACGAGCCCCGGACCAGGTGACGGCAAGTCGTTCGTGTCGGGCAATCTCGCGCTCACATTCGCGGATGGCGATATCCGCCGCGGTTTGCTGCACCGCCGCTTCAAACTCAACCGCCAGCCTGGTTTGGTCGATCTGCTCCGCGAGGAGGCGAGGCTCGAGGAGATCGTGCAGCAGACGGAGTATCCGCGGCTGAGCTTTATCGGCTGCGGCACGCGCACACAGCGCGCTCCGGAAGTGCTGGGTTCAACGGTGATGACGCAGCTCATCGCCGACTTGCGCGGCCAGCATGACGTGATCCTGGTCGACAGCCCGCCCCTCACCGCGGGAGTCGACCCATTCATTCTGGGGACGGTGACCGGCTCGCTACTGGTCGTACTGCGGACCGGCCACAGCAATCGCGACATCATTGGGGCGAAACTCGAGGTGCTGGATCGCATGCCGATCCGCCTGCTCGGTGCCGTGTTGAACGATGTACCGCGCGGTGCCGCCTACGGCTACTACGCGTATTACTCCTACTACCTGCCTGGCTACGAGGCCGTGGAAGAAAGCGAAGGCCGCCGTACGTCAGGTCCGCGAGTCGTCTAATGAAACGCTCTCTGTGGTCATTGACGGGTGCCGCCGCTTTCCTCGCGATGTGCGTGGGAACGACGGCTGTGCCGGCGCAAACCCCGGCGGCGATCTTCCAGACCGGGGATCGCATCCTGATTCGCGTGGAGGGTGACTCCGCGTTGTCGGACACGTTCACCGTTGTGGCGGGACCGGCGCTGCGGTTTCCCAACATCGGTGAAGTCTCGCTCGCGGGCGTGCGGCGCGGCGATGTCGAGGCCCATCTGACGCGTGAGCTGGGCCGCTACCTCAAGGATCCCGTGGTGCAGGCACACGCTCTCGTCCGCGTCTCGGTCGTCGGCGAGGTGATCCATCCGGGGTACTACGCCGTTCCCATCGACCTCGTGCTGGCGGATGCGCTGATGCTCGCCGGCGGCGCAACGCAGGCGGCACGTGTCGATCAACTGCAAATCTGGCGGGGCAGCGCCTCGCTGTGGGGTGGGGAACGACTCCAGGCCGCGATTGCGCGCGGCGCGACGCTGGATGACCTCGGCGTCCTGGCCGGTGATCGCATTCAGGTGCCGGGGAAGCGCGATGCGGAGTCCACGTGGCGGGTCGCCGGTATGATCGTGACCGCCGCCGCCGCCGTAGTCGCCTTGACGCACCACTAGGGCAGGTACGCTCGGCCGAAGACT
>QHTY01000062.1:0-541 GCA_003220985.1 Gemmatimonadota bacterium | reverse complement strand
GATCGCGCTGTGCGCTGCGCCACGAACGCTGTGCGGCCAGACGCCCGATACCACGAAACCGGTGACGCTGGCTCCGACCACGGTGTCCGTCACGCGCGCCGATCTGCCGCTCACCCAAATCCCGCTGGCGGTGCAGCGTCTCGACCGCGCGCGGATCAGCCGGGCCAGGCCGACGTGGGGTCTCGACGAAGCGCTCGCGAGCGTGCCCGGCGTCTTCGTCGCCAACCGCTACAACTTCTCACAGGATCAGCGCATCTCGATTCGCGGGTTCGGCGCGCGGTCGGCGTTTGCCGTGCGCGGCATCAAGATTCTCGTGGACGGCATCCCGCAGACACTTCCCGACGGCCAGGGCCAGCTCACCAATCTCGAGCTCGGCGAAGTCGACCACATCGAGGTGCTGCGCGGCTCGGCATCGGCGCTCTACGGTAACGCGTCCGGTGGCGTGATCAGCATCTGGACAAAGCTGCATGACGTCGCGCGCGTGAACGAAGAGGCCCGCTTCGTCGCCGGTCGGTTCGACCAACGCGCGGGGCGATCGTGG
>QHTY01000061.1:12776-20825 GCA_003220985.1 Gemmatimonadota bacterium | reverse complement strand
AGTGCCAGCCGGCGTGCAGATCAAGGATCCCGTGTACGTCGAAGACGGCGTGAGCCTCAGGGATGCGACGCTCGGGCCCAATGTCGCGATCGAAGCCGGCAGCACCGTCGAGGGCAGCACGATTGCTAACAGCATCCTCGGCAGGGGTGTGCGGGTGAGAAACGCCACGGTCTCGGGCTCCGTGGTTGGCGACAAACAGGTGATCGAAGGTCGCGAAGTGAAGGATTCCGTGATGGACGCGGGAGAGCTCGCGGCCGCCCGCTAGCGTCCCACTTGACGGCTTCTTGACGGGACTGGTGTAATGGTTCTCTTTGCAACGTCCGACTCTGCCGTCTCCCGTCCCCGAGGTGCGTCATGGACACGCTCAAGTTTTGGCCCGCGCTGGCTATCATCGTCCTAGTCACCGCCTGCCGCGAACCGACCGCAGAGACGGCCCGTCCGGGGCACCCCCTATTCTCGCTTGGTTCTGTCACCTCCTGTCCCAACCCCAGCATCGTCGTCACAAATGAAGCAGACCTGCTCGCCGCGCTGGCTGGGGCGAGCGCGGGCGACGTGATCGGGCTGGATGGCGTGATCGAGGTCGCGGCGGATCTTTCGATCAGTGTGGAGGGCGTCACCCTCACGTGCGCAACACCGGGCTCCGGCCTGCGGGTGGCGGTAGGCGCGACTGTGTCGTCTCTCGTGAAGGTGCTGGCACCGTTCGTCACGGTAAACGGCCTCACACTCGACGGCACGGGCGCGGGCGATCCCTATCTCGCCCTGAACGATCCTGACGACATCGATAATGACGGCGTAACGGGCACCGCGAGCGACGTCCGCCTTACCAACAACACCGTGATGTGCAGCGTCGGCGACTGCGCCTTCTTCTTTGCGACGAGGAACGCGGTCGTGAGCGGCAATGAGTTCCACTCGACCGGGTCGTTCACCGGCATCCAGCTGCAGGGCGGCATCGACGGCTCGCGCGTCGAACGCAATACCATCGTCGCGACCGTGCCCTCCACGAACCCAAATCTTGGCGGGATCCGCGTCCGCGACGGAACGGGTGTTGTCGTGGCCGACAACGTCGTACGCGGACCCTGGGCGAATTCGCTGGCCGCGCAAAACCTCACGGGCGCGACCATCTCCGGAAACCGCGTCGAGCCCGACGGCTCGGCGAGGGGCATCCTGCTGTTCGCCATGGACGGCGTGGTGGTGGACAACAATACTCTGATCGGAGCTGGAGGCGCCGTCGAGGCACTCGAAATTGACGGTAGCACCGGGGTTGTGATGTCGCGCAACGCGATCACGGGATCGTGGGTGGATGCGTTCGTGTTGCTCAACACGTCAGGCGCGCAGATCGTTGACAATACGGTGACGTGTGGCTCGGACGAGTGCGTGTTCGGGAGCGGCGCGCCGGGCACGGTCGTCGCCGGCAATCACTTCACGTCAGGCGGCTCGGGTACCGGGATTCAGATGCAGGCCGGTACCGACGGCGTCCGGGTAGAGAACAATGAGATCGTCGCGACGACGCCCGCAGGGGGGGTAAATTTGGGCGGCATCCGGGTGCGGGATGGTGCGAACGTGGTGATCGCGGGGAACGTCGTCCGGGGCCCGTGGCAGAACGGGCTGGCGCTCGCCGACCTCGCCGACAGCCGCATCGAGCAGAACCAGGTGGACGGCGCGTTGCAGTACGGTATTCGCGCCCGCTCCGGCGGATCGTCCCTCCCTGTCTCCATGACGCACGACCTGTTCCGCGCGAATCGCATTACGGGTGCCGGATTGGCCGGAATCCTCTTGACGTCGGCGTGCGGCAACCAGCTCGTGGGGAACAATCTTCAGGGAAACGCAGAAAACATCGGAGCGATCTTCGATGGGCCGAGCGGAGCGAACGTCTTCGTGGGCAACGCGACCGTCGTGATCGACGACGCCCTGCCCCTCGACTGCGACGGCGACGGGGCAGGGGATCCGAACGTCATCAGCGCTCAGGGCCGCGTGTTGCGTGGAGTACCACTCGCCCCGATTCCCGACGGTGCGGAGCACGGATCTCGTGTCCGGCTTCGGTAGCGAGGGTCATGACGGTCGCTGAGGCGCAGGAGCTGTTCGCCTACAACGCGTGGGCGAACCGCATCATTCTTGATGCGGTCGCCGAGCTGCCGGACGATGAGTACTTCCGCGACCTGAAGAGCAGCTTTGGCGGGATTCACGGCACGCTCGGCCACATCGTGTGGGCCGAGCAGCTGTGGCTGCATCGCTGGTTGGGACGGCCCAATCCGCCCGTTGCACAAGGAACCGACCTGCGCACCCTGGCGGAGGTGCGGAGCCGGTGGGAGCAGGTGGAGCGCGAGCGGGCGGCGTTCGTTGCGGGTTTGAACGACGCCCGGCTCGAGGAGACGCGGGTCGTAAAGCCTTCCACGGGCGGCGAATACGTCCACTCATTCCGGCAGATGTTTCGCCATTTCATCAATCATTCGTCCTACCATCGCGGGCAGATCGTGGTGTTTCTGCGCCAACTCGGCGGCGCCGCGCCCAACACCGACCTGATCCGCTTTTACCGGCAGCGGGGTTGACCCCGGCGGGAACCTAAAGTTACTTACTGACCGTTCAGTTAGTAACTTTGGAGACTCCAATGCCCGCAACTGCTGTCAAACGTCGTTCGTCCCGTGCCGCGCGCCCCCGCTGGCACCGCCGCAAGGACGCCCGTCCCGACGAGATCCTTGCCGCCGCCCTCGAGGTCTTCTCCGATCGCGGCTTCGCTGCGACCAAGCTCGAAGACGTCGCGCGCAAGGCCGGCGTGACCAAAGGCACGATCTACCTCTACTTCGAGAATAAAGAGGCGCTGTTCAAGGCGCTCATCCGCGAGACCATCGTCCAGGTCATCGCGCAAGGCGAGGCGCTCGCCCAGTCGTTTACCGGGAGTGCGCGCGAGCTCCTGGAGCGGCTGGTGCGCGAGTACTGGCGTCTGGTCGGTGAAACGTCGCTCGTCGGGATCCCCAAACTGATGATGGCCGAAGCCGGGAACTTCCCCGCGCTGGCTCGCTTCTACTACGAAGAAGTCGTGACGCGTGGGCATCGGCTGATGGCCGGCGTCATCCAAAGAGGCATCAAGGCCGGCGAATTCCGTCCGGTGAACGTTATGCTCGCGGCCAAGCTCGCGATGTCGCCGCTCATGCACGCCGTCATCGCTCGCAAGGCCTTCTCGGCGTGCATGCCAGAGGGCTTCGACGTCGCCAGTTACCTCAACACTCACATCGATCTCTATCTCCATGGTATCAGCAAGTAACCTCCTGATCGCACTGGTCCTGCAGACGCAGGCGCCGGGCTCGGCACCACTCCCGCTCTCATTTGCCGGCGCCGTCCGCCAGGCAACCAAGGCGAGCGCAGACATCGGTCCCGCGGCAGTCACGATCGCCGGACTTCGCAGCGACGCGGCCGGCGCGCGGGTACGCCAGGCTCGCGCTTCGTTGCTGCCGAATCTCTCGCTCACGGGCTCGTGGGTGAACCGCACGTTCAATCCGCAGACGCTCGGTTTCCAGCTGCCGGGGCTGAGCCTGCCGTCGCTCGTGCCGCCGTTCAATGCGTACGACGGCCGCGCGCGCGTCACGCAGACGTTGTTCGATCTCTCCAGCGTGAGTCGCGTGAGCGCGGCACGCGGGCAGCTGAACGCGGCCAACGCGGAGCGCAGCGCGGTCATCGAGACCGCGGCGCAAAACGTTGCGCTGGCGTACGCCCGCGCGGCGCGCGCGAACGCGGTGGTCGCTGCGCGGCAGGCGGACTCGGCGCTGGCCGCCGAGCTGGTCGGTCTGGCGGTGGCGCAACAACAGGCGGGGGTGAGCGCGTCGATCGACGTCACGCGCGCCAAGACGCAGCTGGCGGACGCCGCGGGCCGGCTCGTCGTGGCGGAGAATCAGCTCGATCGCGCGACAATCGATCTCGCGCGCGCGTTGGGCATTGAGCCCAGCACGCCGATCACGTTGACGGACAGCTTGAGCGTACAGCTCGGCGCCGCCGATGTCCCGGCGGACCGCAACGCCGCGGTGACGCAGGCGGTTGCGACCCGTCCCGATCTCATCGCCGAGCAGGCCCGCGGCGCGGCTGCGCGGCAGGCGGTGAGCGCCATTTCCGCCGAACGGCTCCCCCGGCTGGATCTGGAAGCCGATTACGGCTTCAGCGGGCTGCGCGTCCCGGACGCCGTCGGCACGCGCCAGATCGCCGTCGAAGTCACCTTGCCGATTCTCGACGGCTTCCGGCGTGAGGGGCGGAAGGCCGAGCAGGAGGCCGTGGCGCGGGAGTCGGACGTGCGCACGCGCGACCTGCGCCAGCAGGTCGCCGCCGATGTCGACGGGGCGCTGCTCGACCTGCGGTCGGCGGGCGCCCAGCAGCAGATCGCCGTCGAGCGCTTGCAGCTCGCGGCCCAGGAAGTTTCCGAAGCGCGCCAGCGTTTTAGAGCAGGCGTCGCCGGCAACATCGAAGTCATCAACGCCCAGTCTTCATTGCTCCGCGCGCGTGACGCGGACATCGATGCGCGTTTCGCGGCGGTCTCGGCGCGCATTGCGCTGGCCCGGTCAGTGGGCAGCGCGCGGACCTTGCATTAAAGGAAAAGGAACAATGGCTACGACGATGGAACCCACGGAGACAAGAACTCGGCCCGCACACTCGGCACCGCCGGCGGCGCCGCCAAAACCGGCTCCCAAGAGCTCTCGGCGGACCGTCTTCATCATCATGGGCGTCATCCTGGCCGGGCTGCTCCTGATCGGGGCGCGGAGATGGTGGTTCAGCCGGTCGCACGTTTCGACCGACAACGCCCAGGTGGACGGCCACATCATCCCGGTGCTGCCGAAGGTCGGCGGCTACGTCGTCGAGGTGCGCGTGGACGAGAATCACACCGTGAAGGCCGGCGATACCCTGGTCGTGCTCGATGACCGGGACTTTCGCGCCCGGCTCGCGCAGACCGATGCCGATCTCGCGGCGCTCCTGGCGACGGTGAGCAGCCGCACCCGCGTGGGGCAGGCGGATGCCGCGGTCGCGCAGGCGCAGGCCAATGCCACCAAGGCGGCCGCCGATCTCGGGCGGATCGAGCCACTCGCGAGCCAGAACGTCGTGAGCCAGCAGCAGCTGGATGCGGTGCGCGCGGCCGCCACGGCGGCGCAGGCGCAGCTCGCCGCGGCGCAGGCCGCGCTGGTGGGTGCGGATGCACGGGTCGCCGCGGCACGAGCCGCGCGCGATCAGGCCGCGCTCCAGCTCTCGTACACGCGGCTCACCGCGCCGTCAAACGGCGTGGTCTCGAAGAAGTCGGTCGAGATTGGCCAGCTGGTTCAGCCCGGCCAGCCGCTGATGAGCGTCGTGCCGCTCGAAGATGTCTGGGTGACGGCGAACCTGAAGGAAACCGAGACGGCCGATGTCACCCCGGGCGACTCCGCGGACATCACGGTGGATGCGTACAAGGGCGTTCACTTCCGCGGCCACGTCGAGAGCCTGTCGCCCGCGACCGGCGCGAAGTTCTCGATGCTGCCGCCCGACAACGCGACCGGTAACTTCACGAAGGTGGTGCAGAGGATTCCGGTCCGGATTCACCTGGACGGCGCGCCGGATCCGGCCCATGCGTTGCGACCGGGCATGAGTGTCGTCGCGACGATCAAGACTCACTAATGGCGGCGATCGCTCTCCCGATACCTGAGGATAGGTATCGCTTCAAGTACATCATCGCGATCACGGTGTCGCTCGCGTCGGTGCTGGAGCTGCTCGACACCAGCATCGTGAACGTGGCGATTCCGCACATGATGGGGAATCTCGGCGCGACGCTGGACCAGATCGCCTGGGTGTCCACCGGCTACATCGTCGCGAACGTGATCGTCCTACCCATCACCGGATGGCTGTCGGCGTATTTCGGGCGGCGCCGCTATTTCGCCGGTTCGATTGCGCTCTTCACGCTCGCGTCGTTCCTGTGTGGGAACGCGCACTCGCTCGAGGCTCTCGTGTTCTGGCGCATCGTGCAGGGGCTGGGCGGCGGCGCGCTGCTCTCCACGTCGCAGGCGATCCTGTACGAGGAGTTCCCGCGCGAGGAATACGGCACGGCGATGGCGATTTTCGGCGTCGGCGTAATGGTGGGCCCGACGCTCGGCCCTACGGTCGGCGGCTGGATTACGGATACCTACGGCTGGCCGTGGATCTTCTATATCAACATCCCCTTTGGGATGCTCGCCCTGGCGCTGACGATGTCGTTCATCAACGACTCCCTGCATCAGCAGCGCGCCGAGCGGGTGGACTTCATCGGCCTGGGCCTGCTGGCCGTGGGGATCGGCGCCTTGCAGACCATGCTCGAGCGCGGTGAGCGGCTCGATTGGTGGTCGTCGGGGCAGGTCCGGCTGCTCGCCATCACCAGCGTCCTCTCGTTGATCACGTTCATCTGGCACGAGCTGCGCACAGACCATCCCGTGGTCGATCTGCGAATATTGAAAAGCCGGCAGCTCGCGGTCGGGGTGGTGTTCGGACTCGTGCTGGGCGTGTGCCTGTATGCGACGGTGTTTGTGTTGCCGGTCTACCTGCAGAACATCCGCAACTTCACCGCGAACCAAACCGGCCTCGTGATCCTGCCGGGCGCGCTGGCGAGCGCATTCACCATGGCGGTGATGGGAAGGACCACGGGCAAGTTCGACGCGCGGCTCTCGATCGTGGCAGGCGTGGCGATCTTCGCGCTGGCCATGTGGAAACACGCGCATTTCACGACCGAAAGTGGCATGAGCGATTTCTTCTGGCCGCTGATTTTCCGCGGGGTGGGGCTCGGCCTGATCTTCGTACCGCTGACGAACCTGGCGCTGGCCGATTTGCCGATGTCGAGAATCCCCAACGGAACCGGTCTGTTCAACTTGATGCGGCAGCTGGGCGGGAGCATCGGGATTGCGCTCTCGGCGACGCTGGTCCAGCGGTTTACCGCGATTCACCGCGCCGACCTCGCGGCAAATGTCACGCTCTATTCCGAAGCCACGCGCGAACGGCTGGGGCAGATCACGCAGGCGCTGATCGCCCGGGGGGAAGTGCCGGCGATCGCGCAAACCAAAGCGGTCGGATTCTTGAACGGCATCGTGACCAGGCAGGCGATGATGCTGTCGTTCGAGCAACTGTTCCTGCTCTTCGGAGCGGTCTTCGTCCTGTCGCTGGCACTCTTGCCGCTGATGCACAAGAGCAAAGGGATGCCGGGCGCCGGAGCGGCGGCACATTGACCAGGACGCAAATGCTGTTGCGGCTCGCGATCGTTGGTGCCATCTGGACGTTGCTCAACGTCTACGTGGGCGCGCACGTGCTGGGCCCCGCGCCAGTCGCGGGCCTGACGCGGGCAGTCGCGTGGGCTGGCATCGTCCTCGTGGCTTGGCTGCCGCTCGTCGCACTCTTCACGGCCCGTCGCGAACGGGCGGCGGGTCGCGGCCCGGGCTTCGCGATGCGGATTCTCGACTGGGCGGCATACACAGCGATGGGGCTGTCCTCGCTCCTCATCGTGTCCTTTGTCGTCATCGACCTGCTCCGGCTGCCCGACACCGTTCACTTGGTCATAGCGGTCGTGAGCGGAGCGGCATTCCTCACGCTCCTCGGCATCGTGCTCGCGCGCCGGCCGCGTGTGGTTCATGTGACCGTGCCGATCGCCGATCTGCCCAGCGACCTCGCGGGGTTTCGGATACTGCAGCTGAGCGACTTGCACATTGGGCCGACGATCCGCCGCCGATTTGTCGATGCGGTGGTCGACCGCGCCAACGCGCTACGGCCTGATCTCGTGGCGGTGACGGGAGACGTGGCCGACGGGCTCGTCCCGGATCTGCGCGACCACGTCGCGCCCCTGGCCCGTCTGCGGGCGCCGCATGGCGCGTACTTCGTCACGGGCAATCACGAGTACTACTGGGATGTCCGTGGGTGGATGGCGGAGCTCGAGCGGCTGGGCATGGAGGTGCTGTCGAACGAGCATCGGATCGTGCAGCGGGGCGCGGCGCGACTGCTCGTCGCGGGCGTCACCGACCTTTCAGCGGCCTCGGATCCGGCGGCAGCCGTCGCGGGTGCACCGCCGAGCGACGTGCGCGTGTTGCT
>QHTY01000061.1:8228-12705 GCA_003220985.1 Gemmatimonadota bacterium | reverse complement strand
GCTTGTGCGGCTCTTCCAGCCGTTCGTAGCCGGGCTGCACCGCCTCGAGTCGATGTGGCTCTACGTCAGTCGCGGGACGGGCTACTGGGGGCCGCCGCTGCGGCTCGGCGCGCCGGCGGAGATCACGCTGCTCGAGCTCCAGCCATCGCCGCGGTAACGAGCAGGGCGCGCACGATGCCGAGCGCGCCCTTGTCGTTTTCGTACCACTCCGTCGGCAGGTGCGCGTCGCCGGCGCGACCGCCCGCGCCCAGGGCGACCGCCGGGACACCGAGCGCGATCGGGATGTTGGCGTCGGTCGAGGCGCAGGCGAGCTGGTGCTCGTGGCCCATCGCCCGCGTCGCAGCGACGGCGGTCTGCACCAGCGGGTGACTGCGCGGTGTCAGCCCTGACGGCCGGTCGCCCACACGCCGGACATCCATCGCCAGGGGCGCCGTTCCCGGAACACGCTGGCGGTTCTCCTCGTGCAGTGCCGCCGTCACCGTCGCGTGCACCGCCTCGTCGATACCCTGGAGCGCCCGCGGATCCTCGCTGCGAAGATCGATTTCGAACCAGGCCGTCTGCGGGATCGAGTTGAGACTCGTGCCCCCGCCGATGCGCACGACCGCGTGCGTGGTGCGTGGTGCGTTGTGCGTGGGAAGCTGGGCGATCATCGCGACCGCACGACCCACCGCATTGGCGGGGTTGGCCACGCCACAGGCGGCCCACGAATGGCCACCGGGACCAGCATACGTGACGCGGTAGCGGCGTGCGCCGAGCGCGCGGTGGACGATGCGCTCGATGCCGGCGCCGTCGAGGGCGATAAAGGCGGACGGTCGAACGGTCGGACGGTCGGACGGGCCTAACAAATGCCGGACCCCACGGAGATCGCCGCTACCCTCCTCGCCCACGGTCGCCACAAACAGGACCGGTTGCTGGGTTTCTACCCGCGCTCGTACGAGTGCCTCGCCGATCGTGACGAGCGCGGCGAGGCCGCGTGCATTGTCGGCGATGCCGGGTCCCTCGAGCCGCAGTCCGCGGCGCGAGACAGAGACATCGAGTTCTGGACCGAAGACCGTATCGAGGTGGGCGCTGAGCACAACGCAGTCGTTTCCCGTTTCCCGTTTCCCGCACCAGCCACGTACGTTGCCGACCGCGTCAATCGTGACGTCGTCCAGGCCAGCGTCACCGAACATCTCCGCCACACGCCGGCCGCGTGCGGCCTCCGCACCGGTGGGTGCCGGGATCGCCGACAGCGCGGCTTGGCGGGCGAGCGTCACCTCGTCGGCACGCTCGATGTGCGCGCGTGCGGCGCGGATCCGGTCGTTCGCGAGAAGTGCGGCAATCACGCTGCCAAACTATGATGACGTATGGCGCGGGTGCAACTTGACGTGGCTTGGAGCGGGGGCGACACTAGACCCATGGAGGAGCGGCAGCTCATCTACGACTGGAACAACGCGGGCGGCCCGGATGGCCACTTCGATTGGACCCGTGCCCGCATTGACCTGAACGACGAGACGCTGCGCGACGGGTTGCAGTCCCCCTCGGTCACCGATCCCTCCCTCGAGGTCAAAAAGCGCCTCCTGCACCTCATGGCCGACCTCGGCATCGTGGCGGCTGACATTGGCTTGCCGGGTGCCGGTCCACGGGTCGTCGAACAGGTGCGCGCCTTGGCGAGCGAGATTCGTGATCAGAAGCTCCCGATTGCGCCCAACTGCGCCGCCCGCACAGTCCTGGCCGACATCGAGCCGATCGTCCGCATCTCCGACGAGCTGGGCATCAAGATTGAAGCGGCCACGTTCATCGGTTCCTCGCCGATTCGCCAGTACACGGAGGACTGGACACTCGACCGGATCGTTGCCGCGACCGAGGAGGCGGTGACGTTTGCCGTAAAGCATGGCCTACCGGTCATGTACGTCACGGAAGACACAACCCGCGCCCGGCCGGAAACGCTCAAGGAGCTGTACGGTGCGGCGATCGCGTGCGGGGCGCGGCGCATCTGCCTCGCTGATACGGTGGGGCACGCGACGCCGGACGGCGTAAAGGCGTTGATAAGATTCGTCAAGCAGGAAATCGTGCAGCACCAACCCGTCAAAATAGACTGGCATGGTCATCGTGACCGCGGGATGGGGCTGATCAACTGTCTCGCGGCGATCGAGGCGGGCGTGGATCGCGTCCATGCTACCGCGCTCGGCGTGGGGGAGCGCGTCGGGAACGCCGAAATGGATCTCCTCATCGTCAACCTGAAGCTGCTGGGCGCGCACAAAGGGGATATTCGCAAGCTGCCGGAGTACTGCCGCCTCGTCGCCGAAGCGGTCGGCGTGCCGATTCCCGTGAATTATCCGGTGGTCGGTCACGACGCGTTTCGCACCGGGACTGGCGTGCATGCCGCCGCGATCATCAAGGCGAAGAAGAAGGGCCACAACTGGCTCGCCGATCGTGTCTATAGCTCTGTCCCGGCCGAGGAGTTCGGCTTCGAGCAGCGCATCGAGATCTCACCGGTGTCGGGCATCTCGAACGTAAAGTACTGGCTCGAGCACCATGGCTACGATCCCAACGACGAGGCCGCCTGCCGCACGCTGTTCGACGCGGCGAAGCGGACCGACCGGGTGCTGTCCGACGAGGAATGCCACCGGTTGTTGAACGCATGAGTTTCTCGGACATCGAGAAGTCGTTTTTCGATCTCTACTGGCACATGGATCCGGTTGCCGCCACGCAGGCCGGGGTGCCGGGACACGATGATCGCTACGGTCGCTTCAGCGCTGGCGCGCTGGCGCCGCACCTCGCCGCCCTCAAATCAATTGCCACGGCGCTGGAGGGAGTGAACGCGGCCGATCTCCAAGAGGAGATCGACCGGACGGCGCTGCTCAACGAAATCCGCGTCATGCTGCGCCGCTATGAGAAGCTCAAACCGCAGGCCAAGAACCCCGAGTTCTGGTTGTCGCACCTGCTCGGCGGACTGCATCATCTCCTGCTCTCCGCCGACCGCACGCCGGCCGAGAAGGCCGTGGCCGCGATCGGGCGGCTGGAAGACATCCCCGGTTTTCTCGAGGATCTCAAGACCGCGCTCGACGAACCGGTCCGCGTGTTCGTCGAGACGGCCGTGCGCATGAGCGACGGCGGGCGCATGCTCATTCAGGAGATGGCCGCCGCGCTGGGCGCCCAGGCGCCGATGCACGCGGCCCGGCTCGGTGCCGCCGCCGCGCAGGCAAGTGAGGCGCTCCGCAAATTCGACGCGAATCTCGAGCGCTGGCTCGAAATGGGGACGGAGCATTTCGCTATCGGCGAGGACGCTTTCAACTTCTTGCTCCACTATCAGCACGCGCTGCGCGATACGGCGCCGGAATTGTGGCGCTACGGCCTGCGACTCAAAGAAGAGATCGAGGCGGATCTGGTCCGTATCGCCACACGGCTCGACGGGAAACCGTGGCCCGACCTGGTCGACAAGCTCCGCGCCGATCATCCGGCCCCCAACGAGCTGGTGGATGCCTACTCGAAGGAGATGGCGCGCGCACGCGACTTCGTGGCGGAGCGCCAACTCGCGCCCATTCCCAAGGCGCCGCTCGGCGTGATTCCCACACCCGCGTTCATGCGGCCGGTCATTCCGTACGCCGCCTATGACAGCCCCGGCGCCTACAGTCGCGACCGGACGGGCTGGTTCTACGTGACCGTCCCCGATTCCCGGTTGCCCACCGCGCAGCAGGAGCGCATCCTGCGCGACCACTGCCGCTACGAGCTCGCCGCGACCGCGCTGCACGAGGGCTACCCCGGGCACCATCTGCAGCTCGTCATCGCGAAAGAGTCGCCCTCGCACGTGCGGAAGAACCTCTGGACGCCGCTGACGGTCGAAGGCTGGGCGCTCTATTGCGAGGACATGATGGGCGAAGAGGGGTTCTATCGCTCCGAAGAGGAGCGGTTCTTCCAGCGCGTGCACCTGCTGTGGGCGATGCGCATTCTGCTCGACGTCGGCCTGCACACCCGCGGTATGACGCGCGAGCAAGCGGTCGACCAGATGGTGAACGAGCTGCACGTCGAGCGCGGGAACGCCGAGGCCGAGGTGCGGCGTTATTGCGCCTGGCCGGCCTATCAGCTCTGCTACGCCGTCGGGCGGCGTGAGCTGCTGCGGCTGCGGGACGATTTTCGGAAAGCCAAGGGCAGCCACTTTTCGTTGCGCGCCTTCCACGACGCCGTGCTCCCGTACGGCGGACTTCCCGTGACCTTGATCCGCTGGGGACTCGGCTTGGGTGAGTAATCAGCTCCCCAGGCAGGTCAAGCTGTTCGGTGCTGTTTCCCTTCTCAACGATTTCGCAAGTGAGATGGTGTACCCGCTGCTGCCGGCGTTCGTCACCGGGATGTTGGGCGGCGGGGCGGCGGCGCTGGGCGCGTTGGACGGCGCCGCGGACGCGGCTGCGGCGTTCGTCAAGCTGATCGCCGGGCGACTCGCGGACCGTCCATCGCGCCGCGGGCCGTTGATCGTGAGCGGTTACTTCGTCGCGGCGGC
>QHTY01000061.1:5028-8141 GCA_003220985.1 Gemmatimonadota bacterium | reverse complement strand
TCGGGGACGTGACGCCGCCACCCCTCGTGGGGCGGGCGTTTGGACTGCAGCGAGGGTTGGATCACGTCGGCGCCGTCATTGGGCCGCTGGTCGCCTGGGTGGTCTTGAGTCGCGGTGCTGACGTGCGCACGGTGATCTTGGCGAGTATTGTCCCGGGCGTCATCGTAACGGTGCTGGCCGCATGGTCGGTGCGGGACGGCGAGGGGCGGCGAGGGGCGGCGAAAGAAGCGGCGGCAGCGACTTTGCCGCCCTCCGCCGCCCTCCGCCGCCTTTCGCCGCCCGTGATCGCCATCTCGATCTTTTATCTCCTCCGCATGCCCGAGACCCTGATGATTCTTAGGGCTCAGCAGCTCGGTATCGCCGTCGCCCTCATCCCGCTCCTTTGGGCGGCGTTGCACGTCGTCCGGTCCTCGACCTCGTTCCTCGGCGGCGCGCTGTCGGATCGGATTGGCCCGGCGCGGACGATGTGGATCGGCTGGCTCAGCTACGTCGCGCTGGCGGCTGGCATGTGGCTGGCGGCGAGTCCGCTGGCGGCCTGGCTCCTGTTTCTGGCGCTCGGCGTAGTCGCCGGGCTCACGGAAAGTCCGGAGCGTGCGCTCGTCTCGACGGCGACGGGGGGGGGTCATCGCGGGAGTGGCTTTGGGGTCTACCATGCGCTGACGGGGGTGGCGGCGCTGGTGGGCGGAGTCGCGCTGGGCGTCATCTTCCAACGCGGGAGCGGCGCGACGGCATTTCTCGTAAGTGCAGTTGGCGCTTCGGGTTTGGTGATCCTCTGGCCTTTCTGGAGCGGCCTGCGTAGGGTTCCCCCGCAATGAGCGCCCCTGCAGCACCGGAAAACCCCCACATGACCAGCGCGCACACCCGCCCCAGGGGTCGCTATCTCGCCCGTCTCGCGCTGCTGGCGCTCGGGGTGGTGTACGGCGACATCGGGACCAGCCCGCTGTACGCGTTGCGCGAGGCCTTTCACGGGCCGCATGCCATTCCATTGACCGCAAGCAGCGTGATGGGCGTGCTATCGCTCATCGTCTGGTCGCTGATTCTGATCGTCACGGTGAAGTATCACGTGGTGATCATCCGCGCCGACAACAAGGGCGAAGGTGGCGTGCTCGCGCTCATGGCGCTCGTGAACGGCAGCCGATTGATGCGGGGCCTCCCGCCTCGCCGGCTCATGATCGTGCTCGGCATCTTCGGAGCGGCGCTGCTGTATGCCGACGGCGCGCTCACTCCCGCAGTTTCGGTGTTATCGGCGGTCGAGGGTCTTGAGATTGCCGCGCCGACCTTGCAGCACTGGGTGATCCTGCTGACGTCGCTCGTGATTCTCGTGGGGCTGTTTCTCTTTCAAAAGCGCGGGACGGCGGGCGTAGGGGCGGTCTTCGGCCCCGTGATGCTGGTCTGGTTTCTGACGATCGCCGTTCTGGGACTCAATGGGATCCTGCGTTATCCCGGCATCGTCGGCGCGGTACTGCCGACGCATGCGATCCGGTTTTTTGCCGAGGATCCGGGACGGGGATTGCTGGTGCTTGGCGCCGTCTTCCTGGCGGTCACCGGCGGCGAGGCGCTGTACGCCGACCTAGGGCATTTCGGCCATTCGGCGATTCAACTCGCCTGGTTTACGGTTCCGTTGCCTGCGCTGTTGCTCAACTATTTCGGGCAGGGCGCCTTGCTGCTGACGCATCCGGAGACCGCTCCCAATCCCTTCTACTTCCTGGCACCCGCCAAGGCGCTGCTTTTCCTGATCCCTCTGGCGACGGCGGCGGCGGTCATCGCCTCCCAGGCCGTGATTTCGGGAGCATTCTCACTCACGCGCCAGGCCGTGCAGCTCGGGTACATCCCCCGCATGGAGATCGAGCATACCAGCTCACGGGAGATTGGGCAGATCTATGTGCCCAATATCAACTGGATGCTGATGGTTTTGACGATTGCGCTCGTCTTCGGCTTCCAGTCGTCGAGCAACTTGGCGGGAGCGTACGGTGTGGCGCTGTCCACGCTGATGGCGCTGACGACCGTGATGTTCTACGTGATGAGCCGCGAGGTGTGGGGATGGAGCCTTCTCAAGGCGGCCAGCGTCTCCGGCTTGTTCCTCGTCGTCGATCTGACGTTCCTTGTGGCCAACGCGCTCAAGATCTGGCACGGCGGATGGGTACCGCTGGCCATTGCGATCGTGCTGTACTTCGCGATGAGCACCTGGAAGCGCGGCCGCGAGATTCTGTCCAAGCGGATGTTGGAGAAGACCGTTCCGCTCAAACTGTTGCTGGCCGATCTCGCCGCCGAGCCGCCGGTGCGCGTCCCCGGAACCGCGGTCTTCATGTACGGGAGTGCCGACGGGACCCCGCCGGCCCTGGTGCTCAACCTCACGCACAACAAGGTGCTGCACGAGAAGATCGTGTTCCTCACGATCATCACCGAAGACGTGCCGCATGTGGGGAACGATCAACGGGTCATCGTCAAACGGAGCGGAAAGGGCTTTCACAGCGTCACTGCACGCTATGGATTCATGCAGGATCCCGACATCGGTGAGGTGCTGGCGGCGTGCAAGCAGAGCCATCTCGACATCCCGCTCGAGGGGACGACGTTCTTTCTAGGGCGCGAAACGTTGATTGCGTCGGATCGGCCAGGCATGGCGATGTGGCGGGAGCGGCTGTTTGGGTTTATGTCGCGCAACGCGCTCAGGGCTACAGCTTTCTTCAAGATTCCGCCAAATCAAGTGTTTGAGGTGGGGGCATACGTGGAGCTGTAGCACACGGTTTTCAGGGGTCCGGCTAAAGCTTTAGCAGCGCGACGAGAGTGCCGAGAGTCCCGACCCAAAAGAGGAACATCCAGCGGATTACCTTGGTCTCGAGGCGCGCAAGGTCGGCTCGTACTTCAGCAACGGCCTGGGCCAACCTCGACTCAAACCGCGCCCAGTTGAGGTCATTCGTCTCACGCAGCTCGGACCGATACGTCGCGTCCACCTGGTTGAACTACTCCACGAGCTCGTTCGTCAGATCATCCCCAAACTTCTCGTAGAACTTTCGGGATAGCTTCGCTGTCACCGGCATGGCGAGCTCGTGAAGGGTCCGGCGACATGGTAAGCGTACGCTCGGCGCTTTCAAGAATCAATCGACCGCACCGCA
>QHTY01000061.1:0-4780 GCA_003220985.1 Gemmatimonadota bacterium | reverse complement strand
CCTCGTGCACGATCTCTTCCTACGTCTGTGGGACTCGCGCGCCCGGCGCGGCGGGATGGAGCTGACGCGGGCGTACCTGTATGTAGCGGCCAAGAACCGCGCCTTGAAGTATCTGCGCCACCGCCGCGTGGCGACCGCCTGGATCGAGCGCGCAGCGCGAGCAGAGCCGCCAACCGCATCGAGCCCCGAGGATCTCTATTTGCGACGCGAGCTTGCCGATGCCGTGCGGCGGGCGATCGCGGAGCTGCCAGCTCGGTGTCGTGAGGTCTTTGTCCTGCGCCGCCACCAGCACCTCAGCTACCACGAGATCGCCGCGCGCGTCGACGTATCGCTAGGAACCGTCAAATCTCAGATGTGGCGCGCGACGGTGCTGCTCAAGGAAAAGCTCGCGCCGTACCTCTTCATACTTTAGGACTCGTCAGGGGTTCTCAGGAGTGAGAGCCCCATGTTCGAACAAGCCGACCTGCTCCGCCTGATCGAAGGCGACTGCTCGCCCGAGGAAGCCGCCGCAATCCAAGCCTGGATCGCCGTCGATCCTAAGCGCGGCGAGCTATGGGACGAGTTGCGGGCGGTGTGGCGACTCACGGGCGACACCACGCGAGCTTGGGGCATCCCGGAATCGCTCAGGCGTCTCGAGCGCACGAAGCCCTCTTTGGAGCTCGTGGCACCCGGCCACCGGTGGTGGACGGCATCGTGGGCCACGCCGGCCGCTGCGGCGGCAATCGCGGTCCTCGTTGCCGGCTCCCTGCTCTGGTTTTTCCCCCGCGCCGGTGCGCCGCGCGCGTACGCCACGGCCCGCGGCCAGTTGTCCTCATTGACGTTGCCTGACGGCTCCCGAGTGCTGCTCGGGGTCGACACCCGCGTGCGCGTCCCCCGCGATTACGGCGGCCGCACGCGGACGTTGGATCTCGAGGGTGAGGCGTACTTCGTGGTGGCGTATGACGCGAAACGGCCCTTCATCGTGCGCACGGAGCATGGTTCGACGCAGGACCTCGGCACCGAGTTCGCCGTCCGCGCATACCGGGAGGAAGCCTCCCTTGAAGTGGTGGTCGCGGAGGGCAGCGTGGCGCTTCGCGGCTTGAACGGCGCCGAGCCCGCGCTCGTGACGCTGCAGCGCCGCGAACGTGCGGTCCTCGACTCGGGCGGCGGCGCAACGGTCATGCACGATGTGTCGCTGGCCAACTATCTCGCTTGGACCCGTGGCGCGCTGCTGTTTGACGATGCCCCGCTCGCCCGTGTCATCGCGCAACTCGAACGCTGGTACGACCTCGAGATCGAGACCGACGCAGCATTGGCCAACGAGCGAGTCACCATCTCCTTGATGAGCAAGTCGGCCGACGAGGCCGTGAAAGCTTTGGCACAGGTTCTCAACGTCCGCGCCACGCGGACCGGACGACTGGTGCGCTTCGTCCCGGTTCATCCGCGACACTAGACGGAGGAAACTGGCTATGCGGTTCCTGATCACGGTTACCGGCATACTGGTCGCAGTGGGCACGCCGACGGCCGCCCGCGCCGCCGCGCGGCAAGTGGAGGTACGCCCGCCACTCGACGACACAGTAACCATCGCGCTCGAGCGCGTTTCGTTGAAGGACGCGCTCGACGAAGTCGCCCGGCGTGCCGGCGTGCGGATCGCGTACTCGCGTCGGGTCGTCCCGCTGGAGCGGTCGGTTTCGGTGCGGCTGGACGCGGTCCCCGTTCGGGTCGCGCTCGACCGGCTGCTTCAGGGCACCGGTGCCATGCCGACGGTAGACGGAACCGGCCAGATTCTTCTCGTCTCGGACGCACCGGACGGGCGAGCGAGGCGCCAAACCGGCTCGATCGTCGGGACGGTCCGCGACGCGGCCACGAACACGCCCCTCCTGAACGCCCGCGTAGCGCTCGTCGGCACGCGGTTCAGTGTCGAGACCCGGGCGGACGGCCAGTACACGATCGCTGACGTCCCACCGGCCACCTACCGCGTTCGAGCCCGACTGGTCGGGTATGTCCCCGCGGAGGCCAGCGTCACGGTGCAAGACGGCCAGCAGGCCGTGGTGGATATTGCGCTGCAGCAGAGCGCGATCGAGCTCAACCCCGTTGTGGCCATCGGGTACGCCACGGTCGAGAAGCACGATCTGACGGGGGCAGTGTCGTCGCTCTCGGCGAACGAGTTCAAGGCCGGGGCGGCGCCCATCGTCACTCTGACCACGGGCCTCCAAGCCAAGGCGGCGGGCGTGCAGGTGACCTCGAATTCAGGGATGCCGGGCGCGGGTCTGCGCGTCCGCGTCCGCGGGACCGGCTCGATCAGCGCGAACAGCGAGCCGTTGTACGTGATCGACGGCATTCCCGCGGAACAGGGGACCTCGTCGTCGGATCCAAAGGCCAACCCGCTGATGTCCATTGATGTCGACGGCATCGAGTCGATCGACGTGCTCAAAGACGCCTCTGCGACGGCGATCTACGGGGCGCGAGGTGCCAACGGTGTCGTGCTGATCACCACCAGACGCGGGCAGGTGGACCGCAGTCGGGTGACCGTCGAAACGAGCTACGGGTTTCAGCGCCTGGCCAAGACAATTCCGGTGCTCACCGGACCGGAGTACATGCAGTTCGCGGACGAGGCGGCGGCCAACGCGGGGCTCACGCAGCCGTACACCGCTGCCCAAATCGCCTCCGCCCCAACCTACAACTACCCGTCGATGATGCTACGCACCTGCGACACCTGGGAATATTGCGCCGCCGCACCGCAGGCGAGCAGCGCCCTCTCATTCTCGGGCGGAAACCAGGGCCTGCGATACCTGATCAGCGGCAACTACGCCGCCCAGGACGGTATCGAGCTCGGCTCGGACTTCCGGCGCTACGGTGTCCGGGTCAATCTCGACGGTACCGTGAGCCCGCGATTCCGGCTGGGCAGCAGCCTGAGCTTTACCGAGGTCACGCGCAATGCGCCGAGGGTGGAGAACGGGTCTCTGGGCAACAGCGCCAACGGTATCCAGGCGGCCATGCAGTTCGCGCCGTTCGTGGCGCCCAAGGACGCCGCCGGCAACTGGATCAAGACCTCGCCCACGACCGAGCCGGTCCCGAACCCAATAGCTAACGCGCTCGAGGAGACGGACCTGAACACCACGGCGCGGGTGCTGGGGAGCGTCTCCGGTGAATTCGACGTCACACCGGACCTGCACCTGAGGAGCACCCTGGGCGGAAACTTCCAGTTCAACAAGATTCATTTCTTCGCCCCGCGCACCGTGCTCGACGGCGGCGTCGGTGGCGCCGGCTGGATCTTCTCGGAGGAGATCCGGAACCTCACCAACGAGAATACCATCACCTACCGTCGCGCCGTCGGGCCCGGCAATGTCGACGTGCTGGGCGGGTTCTCGGTGCAAACCTTCTATGGGGAGAACATTCGCGGCGATGGCGCGACGTTCCCGACCGACGAGACTACCGTCTACAATCTCGGCTCCGGCTCGCAACTGCTGCCGGCCAGCAGCGGGGTTGGCAAGTCGGCCATCGTCTCCTACCTCGCACGTGCCAACTACAACATCGGCGGCAAGTACCTTTTCACGCTGACGGGTCGCTACGACGGCTCCAGCCGCTTCGGCGCGAACAACAAGTGGGCGTTCTTCCCGTCGGGCGCGGTCGCCTGGCGGATCACAGACGAGCCCTTCATGCAGGGCCAGTCCCTGTTCAGCGACCTCAAGCTGCGCCTCAGCTACGGCCAGGTCGGGAACCAGGCGGTGGAGTCATACCAGTCGCTGACACAGCTGAGCACGCAATGGTATACCGCCGCGGGCATTGAGATCCCCGCGCTCGCCCCGGCGGCTCGCAAGTCGAACCCGGACCTCCGCTGGGAGCAGCAGACCCAGTTCAATGTCGGCTTCGATGCCGATTTCCTCGATCACCGCGTCACGGTCACGCTCGATCACTATCGGTCCACGACCAAGGACCTGTTGCTGGTCGTCCCGCTGCCCTCTACCACCGGCTACACCAGTCAGCTGCGCAACATCGGCGCTATACGCAACCGGGGAATCGAGCTGTCGGTCGGCTCGATCAACCTGCAGCGTGACCGCCTGAGTTGGCGGAGCGCGTTCAACGTCGCGGCGAACCGCAACAAGGTGATCAACCTTGGGGTCGACACCGCGTTATTCCTCGCGCCCCGGACCGGCAATTTCTTCGCCCCGAACGACATCTACCTCGTGAAAGTGGGCCAGCCGCTCGGCGCGATCTACGGCTATGCCGTCACTGGCCTGTGGCAGTCGGGCGACCAGTGCTACTTGAAGAATGCCACCTCGAACTGTGTGCCGGGTGAGTACAAGATCGCCGACACGGACGGCGACAGCGTGATCACGGCGGCGGACCGGGTCATCCTCGGCTACGGCGATCCCAAGTTCTACGGTGGCCTGAGCAACACGCTGACCTACGGGCCGTTCTCGCTCGACGCACTCCTGAGCTTTGTGTCCGGCAACAAGGTCGTCAACGCGGGGGAGGCATACGGCTGCGCAGCGATCGGTCAGGCGAACGAGCGGACCTGCGTGCGCGACCGCTGGACCCCGACCAACACTGACACACACGTCCCGCGAGCCAACCGTTCGCGACCGCGCCGGCTCTACAGCACGTTCGTGGAGGACGGGTCGTACCTACGGCTCCAGACGCTCACGCTGGGGTACCGGCTCCCCGCGCGCTGGCTACGGGGTGTGGAGGCAGCCCAGCTATACCTCACGGCTCAGAACCTGTGGACGCTGACGGGCTATTCGGGATTCGATCCGGATGTGAACAGCATGGGCGGCGACGCGCGTTTCGGCGGGATCGA
>QHTY01000060.1:28860-30477 GCA_003220985.1 Gemmatimonadota bacterium | reverse complement strand
GGCGTCCTTCCAGAGATAGACGCCCGGGCGAGTGGGTAGTGCCGCTAGTTTGCGGGCGAGCCGGTCAGAGATTGCCATGCGCGTATCGCGTCGGGGTGGCGGAACGCCGTGGTCAGCGCCCCGTAGGCCACACCAAAGATACCCAGCACGGTAAGGCCTTGAAGCATCGGTCGCCAAGCGGCAACCAGGTGTGCTGCGCCCATGCTGAGCAAGGCGGCGATCAACCCGGCGCCGACGACGAGGCCGAGCGTGCGCCAATCGGCGCGCTGCAGGATCGTGCCGATGCGTTTGTCCAGGTCATACAGATGCAGCACGGTGTTGAACGATTGCCCGATCGATGAGCCGAGCGCGATGCCGGCGGGCCCGAACCGCCGCATGAAGAGCCACGACAAGAGCGCGGAGATCATGAGCGAGACGCTCGCGATCCGCACCGGCGTGCGGGTGTCGCGCATGGCATAGAAGCCGGACGCAAACAGCCTCACGGTCGAGGTGCCGAGCAGTCCGATCCCGTAGGCGGCCAGCACGCCGCCTACGGTCACGGTGTCCTTGGCACCGAAGCGGCCAGTCTGGAACAGCAGGCCGACGATCTGCGGGCCAAGGGCCGCGAAGGCGAAAGCCGACGGGATCACGAAGAATGCAATGCGCCGGAATGCCACCGCGATCCGCGCGCGCAGTTGGTCGTGCGGCGTTTCGCCAACCGCATCACGCGAAAGCTCGGGCAATGACACGGCTGTTATGGCCACCCCGAACAGGCTCACGGGCAACTGTTGCACGAGCTGGGCGTAGCCGAGATTGGCGACTCCGCCTTCCCCGGTATACGAACCAAGGAACGTATCGACCAGACCGGAGAGTTGGGCGACGCCGGCACCGACCACCAGGGGCGCCCATGCGACGATGACGTCGCGCACTCCTTCCGGCACGAAGCTCACCCGCAGCGGAATACCGCCCAGCAGTTTCCAGCACGACGGCAGTTGAATGGCGATCTGCAGGACGGAGCCGAGGACGGTGCCCCAGGCGAGCGCGAGGGCCATGCGATATAGCTGCTGGTCGGGTGGAAGGCCTCGACCGGCGAGCCACGACGCGGCGGCCATCATCGCCGCGATGCCCGCGACGTTCCAGAGCGCGGGCGCCGCGTACGGCAAGAAGAACCGGCGATGTGTGTTCAGAATCCCGAGACACCACGCCGAGACCACCATCAGCCCGGACATCGGGAAGAGGATCCGAACCAGCACGGTGGTGAGCTCGCGCCGGGGCGCGTCGAAGCCCTGGGCGATCAGTGCGGTCACCGTAGGCGCGAAGGCGATGCCGATCAGCGCCAGGACGGCGCTGGCCAAGAGCAGCAGACCGAGCACCGCGCCCGCGAGCGCCCGCGCCGCGCGCTTGTCCGTGCGCTCGTTCAGCGCCGCATAGACGGGAATGAACGAGGCGGAGAGCGTGCCCTCTCCCAACAGAGTACGGAGCGCGTTGGGAATGCGCAGCGCGGCGCGGAAGGCATCGGCCGCGGCGCCGTTGCCGAAGTAGTGCGCGAAGACGCGCTCGCGCACGTAGCCGAGGACGCGGGTGACGAGGATGCCGGCCGCCACGTGTGCCGCGTGACGTCCCCCCCCCCCCCCCCTG
>QHTY01000060.1:25431-28772 GCA_003220985.1 Gemmatimonadota bacterium | reverse complement strand
CACCTTGCGCTGCACGTCGCGCAGCTCAGGCGGCACCGTACCGCCGTCACGCCCTTCCATCCGCCGCGCGACCGATCGGCCCAGCGGCGAATCGACCAGAATCGCGGCGACGGGGATCATCAGCGCCACGATCAGAATCACGGCGAGCACCCACATGCCTCGGATCTTAGAGAGCCTGCGCCCAGCGCGCCACCTCCGCGGCGATGTCGTCCAGCAGGGCGCCACCGTAGCGCGCCAGGAACGACGCAATCGTGAGCACGCGCTCCTGCGGCTTGCCACCGGGCATCAGCGCCGCCCGCGCCCGCGCGAGCTGGCTCAGCACCGTTCCCTGCGAGCGCTTCAGGCTGGCGATGAGCTTCTTCTCGATCTCGTTGGTCCCCGCCAGCGCCGCGTTGCGCGCCGATTGCACCGTGCGCTCGAGCGTGGGATCGAGCTGCTCGACCTCGCCGCTGATGCGCGCGTACTGCGCGTCGACGTCCTTGCGCAGCTCCGCCAATGTCGCGGCGAGCTGGGGCGGAAGGTCCGCCTGGGCGAACCGCGCCTCGAGTGCTCCCGGCGGGCCGTCGAAGTCGGCGGGCGTCAGACCTTGCTTGGTCAACACTTTGTCGATGCGCGGCTCGATAATGAGTCCCGACCAGCGCGGCACGCGCGCCTGTGGTGTGACGGCGAGCTTCGCAAACAGCGGCGCCGAGTCTTGCAGATACTCCATCTCGCCGGGCCCACCGGCGTAGGCGAGTGTCGGAAACAGCGCCGCCTCGATGACCGGCCGCAGCAGCACGTTCGGTGAGAGGCGTTCGGGCGTTTCGGCCGCAATCTGTTCCAGTTGTGGGCGGGTAAATCGCTCGTTGCTGCGGCGCGTGACGAAGTCCTTACCATCCAGCCGCAGCCGGTCCCGACCGAGCCGGCCTTCGACGAGTACCGGCGTCAGCCCGTCGGCCAGCGTCTCGTCCAGCGCGCGGAGCAGCCACGGCGCGGCGGCGCGCTTGGCCGCACGGTCATGCGCCCGAAAGATCGCCAGGCCTTCCCCGCGAGCGCCGAGCAGTCGGTTCAGCGCATCGGCGCCGGCGTCGGCGAGGTTCGTGTCGGGACGATAGCTCGACTCGAGCCACTGCCGCACGTCCGGCTTGCACTCGGACTCGGGGACCGCCGCGTCGAACGCGTCGACCGCCGCCTTGATGTCGGCGCCGAGCAGCTCGCGAAACAGCGGCAGCTGCGGCGCCTCGTGCGCGCGCTCGCGCAGCACGATCTTGGCGGGCTCGTTGTCGCGGCCCAGCACCCACGCGTGATTCGCTTCGGCCAAATCGTGATCATCACCGGCGACCCAAAACACCGGCACCACCGGCACGCCCCGCTCGGCCTCGAGCCGGTGCGCCAATGCGATCGCCGAGAGCGCCTTGTGAATCGTGTAGAGAGGACCGGTAAACAGCGCAGGCTGTTGGCCAGTCGTTACCGCCAGCACTTCGCCGCTCGCGAGCCGGTCACGGCCCGGTCCCGGCAGGACGGCCGCCAGTACGTCAGGAGCAATGCGGCGGGGTTTGCCGGCGGGGATTTTCTCCGCCTTGGCGGGAATCGGCGTGGACAGGATGCGCGCGATCATTCGATGAAGATGTCCGCTGTGAACGTGAAGACCTGGGTGGCCGGTTCCCGCCAACTGCCCGGCGACAATCCCGCCTTGTGGCAGACGGCGTTGAGAAATGCTTCGGGCGTGAACCCCTGCTCCGTCGCGACTTGCGGCAACAACACCGCCTGCGCGTGGCCGCGCCGCACCAGCAGCCCGTCCCGCCCGATCACCAGGCGGCACCGATCGCCGATCTCGACTTGGACCGGCTCGGCGAGCACGGAAATCCCAACGCGCAGTGAGGACAGCTCATCGAACTGCACGGGCGGAAATCGTGGATCGGAACGGGCCGCGGACACGGCGACCTGCCGGACGACCTCGCCGAGCGGCCGGTCACCCAGGACGTGCCCGATGCAGCCGCGCAGGTCGTGGGTCTCCCGCTTCTCCAGTGTCACGAACGCTCCGCGCTGCAACATCACCCCGGGGACATCGGGCAATTCCGGAGGGGCGCGTCCGCAGAGCGCCGCTTCGATCGCGCGACGCGCCAGCGCGAGCAGCGCGGCGCGATCGGCAGGCGTCAGCTCAGGTTCCGCGATGGTAGGGCTCTCCCCGACGGATCGTATGGGCGCGATAGAGCTGCTCGTACACGACCACCCGTGCCACTTCGTGCGGCAGGGTGAGCTGCGACAGGCTCCACAGCCGCTCCGCCGCGCGCAAGACCTCGTCCGGCAGGGTATCGGCGCCGCCGATCGCGAAGACGACATCGCGTCCGTCCATGTCCCACTTTTCCGTCCACTCCGCGAGCTGGACCGAGGACCATTCGTCGCCGCGACGCGTCAACGCGACGAGGCGCGCGCCCTCGGGAACGGCCCCCAGAACTCGCGCCTCGTCCTTCACCTCATGCTCATCGACCTTCGTATAATGCCGCAGGCGCTCCAGATACTCGTCACACACCGCGCGGAGCGCGGCATTCTTCAAGCGCCCCACCGCGACGATGCGATAGCGCATCAGGCATACATACCGCGCAACCGGTGCATCGCCGCCACGCGGTCCACGGCGACGATGTAGGAAGCGATCCGGTTCGCCACTTTGTAGCGCGACGCCATCGCCATCACCTCACCGAAGGAGCGCACGAGAATCGTCTCGAGGCGTCGGTTGACCGTGTCCTCGTCCCAGAAATACCCACCACGGTCCTGCACCCATTCGAAATAACTCACCGTCACGCCGCCCGCGTTCGCGAGGATGTCGGGAATCACGAAGATGCCTTTGTCCTCGAGAATCTTGTCGGCGGCCGCGCTGGTGGGGCCGTTCGCTCCTTCGCAGATGATCTTGGCTTTGATGTGGGGGGCGTTCTTGCGGGTGATCACATTCTCGGTCGCGGCGGGAATCAACACCTCGCAGTCGACGGTCAAGACCTGCTCGTGCGAGATCGTTTCGGCCTTGGTGTAACCGGCGAGCTGGCGACGCTCCTTGACCCATTTCAGGAGCTCCTGCACGTCGAGACCTTTCGGATTGTACAGCGCGGTCGATTTGTCCGAGACTGCGACGATGACCGCCCCCTCTTTTGCCATGAGGTCGGCGGCGATCGATCCCACGTTGCCGAACCCCTGCACGGCGATGCGAGCACCCTTGAAGCTCATCCCCAGCTTCGCCAGCGCCTCGCGCGTGACAATCATGCAGCCGCGCCCCGTCGCCTCGCGCCGCCCGAGTGAGCCGCCCATCTCGACCGGCTTCCCCGTCACGACCGCGGTCACGGTGTGGCGCTTGTGCATGGAATAGGTAT
>QHTY01000060.1:663-25377 GCA_003220985.1 Gemmatimonadota bacterium | reverse complement strand
ACCTCGATGATGCTCGACGTGTAGCGGCGTGTCACCCGCTCCAACTCGCCCATCGACATAGTGCTCGGGTCGCACACCACACCGCCCTTCGAGCCCCCGAACGGGATGTTCACGAGAGCGCACTTCCAGGTCATCCACGCGGCCAGCGCCTTCACCTCTTCGAGCGTCACGTTGAGGTCGAAGCGGATGCCGCCCTTGGCCGGTCCGCGCGAGGTGTTGTAGAGCACACGATAGCCGGTGTAGACCTCGACTTCGCCGTTGTCGCGCAGGATCGGAACGGATACGATGATCTGTTTTTCGGGATTGCGGAGCACCTTGTAGAGACCACGATCCAGGTTGAGCAGCTTCGCGGCGTGGTCGAAGCGCTCCATCATCGCCTCGAAGGGATTCTCCTCGGCGAGAAAGGTCTGTTTGTCGGGACGGATAATCGCAGGTTCGCTCATACCACCCTTGTGAGTACCCCTTCCAAGACCCGTTCGACGGCGGCGCCGTTCAGGTCCCAGCGCACGGCGAGCTCCGCAACCAGCGGCTCCGGTGCATCCGCCGGCCAGCGACCCCTGAGCTTCACGGCGTCCTTCTCGGTGACTACAACATAATCGGCGTCTTTTGCGGCCTGCGCGAGCCGGGCGACATCCCCGGGGGGATACGCGTGATGATCTTGGTACGCTATGAGTTGCACACTCGCACCGCAGGCACGCACCTGCGCGGCAAAGCTCACCGGATCGGCGATCCCCGCGGCGACAACCACGCGCTTTTTGGCGAGGCTGGTCAGTTCGACGCACCGGCCTGACTTGAGCCCCGCCAGGCCGCCGAGCGCGAGGTGGACCGCGGCGACGACGGCAGAGGGCCAGCGCGCGGCGATCCGGCCCGCCAGCGCCCGAGATTCGGCGACCGCGGCGCGCCGCCGCGTAACGACGATGACGTCGGCGCGGCCCAACGCGCTCCAATCCTCTCGCCACGGCCCCGCGGGCAGCGGCCACGCGACGTGGCGCGGCGGCGAGCTCTCCGTGCTCACAACGGCGATGTTGACGTCCCGGCCCACGTTCAACCGCTGATAGGCGTCATCGAGCACGAGCACGCGCGCGCCTTTGGCGCGGGCGGCTTCGGCACCGGCCAGACGGTTGGGGTTGGCGACCACGATCGCCTGCGGCACGAGCCGCTGGTGGACGGCTTGCTCGTCGCCGCCAACCCCTCGCAACAGGATGCCGGGCCGCGCGCGCCGGTTCGCGAAGAACGCCGCCGTCCAGGCGGCGAGCGGCGTCTTCCCCGCCCCGCCGACCGCGAGATTGCCGATCGCGACCGCCGGTAAAGGCAGCGGCCGCTCGCGCAGCCACCCTTTCCGGTACGCGCTGGCGCGCGCGGTCATCAACGTGCGATAGGCAAAGGCGAACGGCAGGAGGACGCCTCGCGCGACTCGCGCCGGCGCCGCCCCGCTCCACCATATCCATTTCGCGATACGCTGCGCGTTCATCGGATCTCCGAGACGTCCTGCAAGCCCTGGGTCACAGCTGCCATACCCCGCCGCAGGCCCTCTTTCCCCGTCGCAATCTGGATCGGCGGGCTATACGCCACGTGAATCGCGGCAAGGGGCTTGGGGATACACATGCGATCCCAGGAGCCGAGATACCAGGCGGCGGAGGGACGCGCGCCCACCGCGATGATCGGGACGCCGGCGTGTTGCGCCGCCGCGATCGCGCCGGGCTGGACGCGCTCCGCCGGTCCCCGTGGGCCGTCCGGCGTCATGGCGACAACGGCGCCGCCTTCCAGCGCCCGGACGATTCCCAGCAGTCCCACATCCCCACCGCGTTGGGTAGAGCCGCGCACCGACCGATATCCCCAGCGCACGCCGAGGTCGGCGAGATAACCGCCGTCGCGGTGCCGGCTGATCAGCATGACGACGTCTTCCCCGCGATGGCGATACAGCAAAGGTAAGATGCGACTGTGCCAGAGAACGAAGACGAACGGGCGTCGCATCTCACGCAACGCCCGTACGTGTTCGTACCCGCTTATCCGATAGCGCCACGTGGCCGCGAGCGCACGCACCAGCGCCGACCCGGCCCGCGCGGCGAGCGGCTCCGCCCAGCGCAGCTTCACCGGATCAGCTCAGCGGCCAGATCGGCGACGCGATCCGCCGCCCCCGGCGCGCCGAGGCGATCGCGCACGAGCCGGAGGCCCTCGCGCTGCCGTTGGGTCGTGGGATGGTCGACATCGAGCAACGGCAGCACGCCGTCGGCGAGTGCGCCGGGCGTGGCGCGGCGTTGCAGGAACTCGGGCGCGACTTCGTAGCCCGCCACCAGATTCACGAGCCCGACCCAGGGCACGCGGATCAGGCGGAAGGCAATGTAGGACGAGATCGGATGTACGCGGTACGTGATCACCATCGGCACATCGGCGATGGCCGCCTCGAGCGTCGTCGTGCCGGACTTGCATATCCCCGCGTCGGACGCGGCGAAAACGAGCAGCGGATCGCCTTGATGCACGCGGATTGGTCCAGGGTCCGGGTACACGGCGCCACTCGCGGCCGCGCCGGCGGCGATGATTTGGACATCGGGGCGCGCGGCGGCGACGCGCCCGGCGGCCTCGCGGAAGATGGCCCAGTGCCGCCGGACTTCCTGCGCTCGGCTGCCGGGGAACAGACCGAGCGTTTGGCGAGCCGGGTCGAGGCCCAGGAGGCGGCGCGCCTCGGCGCGGGGCGGCGGCGCCGGCCGGTCTTTCAGGGGATGGCCCACGAACGTCGCCGCGACACCACGCTCGCGAAAGAACGCTTCTTCGAACGGCAGGATCACCGCGAGTCGATTCACCGGCGCGAGCTTGCGCACGCGTTTCGGACCCCAGGCCCACATTTGCGGCGCGATGTAATACAAGACGGGAATGCCGGCGGCGGCGGCCGCAGCGGCGGCACGGAGGTGATAGCCCGGATAGTCGACGAGAATAACGAGGTCGTAGCGTTTTTCTGAGAATGACTTCTTGATGCGATTCAACAAACGATAATGCGCCGGGATTTTGGCGAGCGCTTCGACGAATCCGACGACGGAGTAGGCCTCCATCCGGTCGAGCACGCGGACACCCGCCCGCTCGAGCGACGGGCCACCCAGGGCCTCGAGCTCGAGTCCTCCCCCCAGCCGGCGGCGCAGCGCGGTCGCCACGGCCGCAGCGTGGGCGTCGGCCGACGGCTCCCCGGCCGAGATGTAGATCCGGGTCACGGCCGCGCGGCGGCGAGCGGCGAGGCGCTGATCGCGTCGGCAACGCGGTAGGCGAGCGTCAGCGCCTGCAGCCCGGCCGCGCCCGTGACGACAACGTCGCCATCGCCGCGCACCGCGCGCAGGAAGCTTTCGAGCTCGAGCTGGAGCGGCTCCGCTTCGGGGGCATCGAGGCGGACATGCTCCACGACGTCTTCCATCCGGGTGGCGTTCATGTCCTGCCAACCCGGTTTCAGGCGATAGAAGTGGCCGTTCCCCTGCGCAAGATCGAGCGAGAAGTATCCCGTCGGCTGGAAGATCCGCAGCTTGCGGGTGCGCTCGCGCGATACGCGGCTCGCCGTGATAATCGCGACCGCGCCGTTGGCGAACTCGACGCGGGCATTCGCGATATCCACGTGCGGCGTGAGGATCGGGACCCCGGTCGCGCGCACCTCGCCGACCTCGGAGCGCACCAGCTCCAGCACCAGATCGAGATCGTGAATCATGAGGTCGAGGATGACGGCGACGTCGGTCCCGCGCGGCTGGAATGGTGCCAGGCGTTCGGTCTGCAGGAACCGCGGCTCTTCGAGGAAGGGCACGGCTGCCCGAACCGCGCGATTGAATCGCTCCACATGCCCGACCTGGAGACACAGCCCGCGCTCCTTGGCTGTGTGCACGAGCTGCTCGGCACCGGGCAACGTGTCCGCGAGCGGTTTTTCGATCAGCGCATGGAGGCCGCGCTCCAGGACAGCCAGGCCAACGTCCACATGCGCGGGCGTCGGCACCACGACGGTGATCGCCTCGACACGGTCGAGTAACGCCTCGAGCGACGGAAAGGCAGTGGTTTCGAGCTCTTTCGCGACGTGAGGGGCCCGCGTGGGATTGTGGTCATAGAACCCGACCAGATCCGCGCCGTCGATCTTCTTCAAGAGCCGGATATGATGAAAGCCCAGGGCGCCCGCCCCGACTACGCCGACGCGGACCTTCCGCACCCCTCCCCTCTCCCCCGTCCCCCCTCCCCTCACACCATCACCCCGCGCTGCGACGCCTCGATGAAGCGCAGGAACGTCTCCACTTCCGGCACCTGCGGCAGCTCCCCGCGCGCGCGGGCCACGCCCTGGCTCACCGTGAGATCGGAGTTGAACACCAGCCGGTAGGCGCGCTTCAGGGCGAGCTTGACCTCGGGCGCAAAGCCGGCGCGTTGCAGGCCGACGGAATTGAGTCCGTACAGGTGCACCGGATTCCCCGCCGCCTTGGTGTACGGCGGCACATCCTGATTGACCCGCGAGCCGCCGCCGACGAACGAGTAGATCCCGATCCGCACGAACTGATGGATCGGAACCAGGCCGCTGATGATCGCGCGGTCGTCGACGGTGACGTGCCCGGCCATCTGGACGGCGTTCGCGATGATCACGTCGTTGCCGATCACGCAGTCGTGCGCGATGTGGACATAGGTCATCAGGAAGCAGCGCGCGCCGATCGTCGTCTTGCCGGTCGCCGTGCTGCCCCGATTGATCGTGGAATACTCACGAATGATCGTGCCGTTGCCGATCTCCACCCACGTCTCTTCGCCTTTGTACTTGAGGTCCTGTGGATCGTTGCCGATGACCGTACCGTAGCCGATCTTCACGCCGTCACTCACGCGCGTATTGCGCTCGAGGACGGCATGCGCCGCGATGCTGCAGCGCTCGCCGACCGTCACGCGCGGGCCGATCACGCAATACGGCCCGACCGAGACGTCGGCGCCGAGCTCGGCCGTCGGGTCGATCAGCGCGGTCCGGTGAATCACCGGTCCACGACCATCGCCATCATCTCCGCCTCGGCCACCACCTGGCCGTCCACGAATCCGGCGCCTTTCATGCGGCACGTCTTGCCGCGGAATTGCAGCATCTCCAGCTCGAACCGGATCTGATCACCGGGCACGACCGGGCGCCGGAACTTCACGTTGTCGAGCGACATGAAGTACACGACCTTGTTCGTCGTATCCTGACCTTCGAAGTGACTCATCAGCAGCATCCCGCCCACCTGGGCCATCGCCTCGATGATCAGCACACCGGGCATGATGGGATGGCCGGGGAAATGTCCCTGGAAGAACGGCTCGTTGATGGTGACGTTCTTGATGCCCACGATGCGCTTCTGTCCTTCCACCTCGACGATCCGGTCGACGCAGCAGGAAGGGATAGCGATGCGGCAGGTAGTCCATGATTTTGCTGATGTCCATCGCCGGCATTCCGGTGCGCCTCCCTGCGCGAGCGAGCGCGCGCGCCAGTGCGATGTTGCCGCCATGGCTGGGCCGCGTCGCCACCACATGAGCCTGAATCCGGGCGCCCGTCAGCGCCAGGTCACCCACGATGTCCGCGGCCTTGTGCCGCACGAATTCGTCCGGCCAGCGCAGCTGCCCGCCATTCACCACCCCGCGATCGTCGAGCACGATGGCATTTGCGGCCGACGCCCCCTTGATCAAGCCGCGCGCCTGCAGGTCCGCCACCTCGTGCGTGAACCCGAACGTGCGCGCCGCCGCGAGCTCGGTCGCGAAGCTTTCGGGCGTGACTTCGTACGTGCCGGCCTGGCGCCCGATCAGCGGATGCCGCCACTCGATGGAAACGGTCAGCCGGAACGTCTTTGCCGGCGCAACGACATACGCCGCATCCTTGTCGGTCACGGTGAATGGTGCCGTGACCGTCAGCACGCAGGGCTCGCCACCCACCGGCGTCGGCTCCGCTTGCGCCAGCGCGTCGAAGTACGGTTTCACACTGCCGTCCAAAATCGGCGGCTCGGGACCGGTGAGCTCGATCGTCAGGTCGTCGATCACATGCGCGGCGACGGCCGCGAGCAGATGTTCGACCGTGTGAATCGTCGCGGCCCCGTGCCCGATCGCCGTGCGGCGCTCGACGGCCTCGACTTCCGTCAGGCGCGCCGGCACCTCGGGCTTGCCGGGGAGATCGGTGCGCCGAAACACGATTCCCTGTCCCGCCGGCGCGGGCAGGAATGTCGCCTCCGTCGCGGCGCCGGTGTGCAGTCCCGTGCCGCGCAGGGACGCGGGGCGCGTGACCGAGCGTCTAGGGTTCTGTGACGGCAGGGGGCGGAGCCTCGGGTTTGGATTGCACGAGCGCTTCGAGCTCGTCCACGATTTTCGCGAGCCGGTACATCGTCGCCTGGGCACGCAAGAACTCGCGGTGCGGACGGGCCGGCGTGCCGAACAGCGTCGCCTCGGCGGGCACGTCGGCGATGTGTCCGGATTGCACGAGCAACCGCGCGCCGCGCCCGACCGTGAGATGGTCCGAGATGCCGGTCTGGCCGGCGATGATCACATCATCCTCCACCTGCACGCTACCCGCAATGCCGGCCTGCGCCATGATGAGACAGCGCGCGCCGATCCGCACGTTATGCGCGATGTGGACGAGGTTGTCGATCTTGGTGCCCGAGCCGATCACCGTATCGTCCACGCTGCCGCGATCGATGCACGTGTTCGCCCCGATCTCGATATCATCCCCGATGAGACAGCGCCCGACGTGGGGAATCTTCCGGTGCGCCTCCCCGTCCTTGCCGGGGATGTAGCCGAAGCCGTCGCTGCCGAGGACCGCGCCCGCGTGCACGATCACCCGCTTGCCGAGCGCGGTGCCCGCGTAGAGCGTGACACCGGGATAGAGCTCCGTGTCATCGCCGACGGCGACGCCGTCTCCGAGCACGCACCCCGCCCCGACGCGCACGTTGCGCCCGAGCTGCACCGCCTGCCCGATGACGGCATGGGGCCCGATCGCGATGGGCTCCTGCCATGTCGCCCCGCGGCCGATGACGGCCGTCGGATGGACGCCCGCCTCCCACACGGCCTGCGGATACAACACGGGGAGCACGACCAGCAGCGCCGCATACGGATCGGGAACGATGACGCGCGTTTCGGGACCGCCCGTCGTCCCTTCGAGCGCCGGTGCGACCAGTACCACCGAGGCGCTCGTGCGCTCAAAGTAGGGGGCGTAGCGGGCCGAGGCAAGAAAAGACAGATCGCCGGGACCCGCACGCTCGAGCGGCGCGATCCCGGCGACTGTCGTGCTTCCTGGGCCCACCAGTTTCCCACCGGTGAGCGCCGCGATCTCACTAGCGGCGAGTGTACGCGTGGTGAGCTACTGCGCCTGCGACAGGCGCTGCAGCACCCGCGGTGTGATGTTGAGCGCGGGATCCAGCGCGGCGATGAATCCGCCCCCCGCGTCCGCATCGAGAATCAGCGAATAGTTCATCTCGGCGCGGATGCCTTGCAGCACGGAGTTGATGCGCGCGCGGAGCGGGCCGAGCAACTCCTGCTCGCGCTGCTGCAGGCGATCCTGCAGCTCGTTGCCGCGCTGCTCCATGCGCTGCTGCATCGCCTGGAGGTCTTTCTGCTTCGCCTGCCGGGCGGCCGGCGACAGGGCAATCGATGCCTGGTCGAGCGCCTGCACCGCAGAGTCGAGCTGCTGCTGCAGCTTCTGCACCTCCGTCTGGGACGCTGCCAGCTCCTTCCGGTAGGTCGATTCGGCCACGGCGTAGCCGGGCGTCTTGCGCAGAATTTCCTGCGAGCTGATGAACGCGATCTTGGCGACCGGCGCCGTCGCGGAGCCCACGGTCGAAGACGGACCCTGCCCCGACAACGAACTGGGCGCCGTCGCGAGCACGCTGACTGCGGCGACGGCGGCAAGTGAAACGAGCACGAGACGCTGCATAACGCAAAAACTCCGGGTGTGGGGCGTGGTGTGGTGGAGCGTGGCTTAGAAGAAATTGCCGAGCTTGAAGTGCAACTTCCAGCTGCCCGCGGGCCGCCCGAAGGGATCGACCTTGTCGAATCCGTAGGCGTAATCGATGCCCAGCGGTCCCAGCGGCGAAATCACGGCGGCGCCGATGCCGGCGCCCCGGAACAGCCGCGTGGGATCGTACTGCGCCGGCCGGGACCAGACGTTCCCGGCGTCGAAGAAAGCCGACAGGTACAGCATCTGCGACACGCGCATGCCGAGCTCGCCCGTCATCGAGAAGAACGCCTTCCCGAAGGCGTTGGGGCTCGCGCCGTTGTTGGCCGCGTTCGGATCATACCCGAACGGCGTGATGGAGGCCTCGTCGTAGCCGCGCAGCGGAATGAAAAACTGCGTGCCGCCCAGCGTAAACAGCTGCTCGAAGAACGGCGAGCTGCCGAACACGAATCCGGACCGCGTCGAGAAGCCCAGGACGAACTTTACCTGCGAGCTGCCGGGACTGCCGAGTGAGCCGATCGGGGCGTAGAAATGCCCCTCGGCATCGACGCGCTGGAAGTTCCCCGATCCGCCGAGGATCCCGCCGCTCTGGGAGAGCCCGAACTGCACCATCGTCCCGGCGGTCGGGAACGGCATGTCGATGCGGGTGTCGCGCATCAGCGACGCCCCGACGGTCGAGCGCACGCAGTCGTTGCAGCGGAATGCGCTCGTAAAGGCGGCGTTCGTCGACGAGCCGGTGAAGCTCTGCTGATCGATGCCGTACGAGAGGTACAGCCGCGTGTAATTGTCGCCGAAGAACGGGAACCCGAGCTGCAGGCTGGCGCCACGCCGCCGCAGCCGTCCGACGTCGGCGATCACGTACCGGACGCGCTGGTTATGGAGGTCGACGGTCGCGGAGACGCGCGACTCGTGCACCGCGGGATCGGTGAACGAGACGTCGAAATCGTTGATGTTCTTCCCGAACTGCCACTGGAAACGGCCGCGTTTGCCCTGGCCGAACAGGTTGGGCTCATCAAGGCCGAGGAACCCGCCGACCCCCGTGCCCTGCCCCACCGACGCGCCGAAGTTGATGTTCCCGGTCCGCTTCTCGGTCACGCGGAAGATGACGTCGATATCGCCCTGGTCGTTGGCAGGCTTGGTATCGGGGAATGGCATCGGCTGATTGAAGAAGCCGAGGTTCGATACGCGCTGGTAGGACGCGATCAGCGCATCCTGGCGGAACACGTCCCCCGGCACCATCACGATCGCTTCGCGGATCACGCGGTCGTGCGTGACGTCGTTGCCGCGGATCTCGATGTGATTGACGATCGCCGGCTGCCCTTCGGTGATCACCCAGCGCAGGTCGACCACCGGGTTGCCGTCGGGCGCCGTGCGCCGAATCTCGTCGTTCCGCACGTTCACGTAGATGTAGCCGTTGTTGTAATAGAGCGTCTGCAGCTTGCGCGTCGCGTCCTGCCACATCTGATCGTCGAAATAGTCGAGGTGGTGTCGGCCGCCGAGGCCCAGCAGGCCGGTACGCTGCTCGCCCGCGAACGGATAGAAGGTCTGCAGCTCCTCAGTCGAAAAGCGCCGGTTGCCGACGATCTCGAACGATCCGATGCGGTACGGCTCGCCCTCGCTGACCCGGACGACGAGCGTGGCCTTCCCCGTCTGCTCGCTGACGACGAGCGTGTCGTCGAGCACCTGAAAGTCGACGTAGCCCTGTTTGCCGTAAAACGCCGGCAACGTCTGCCGCAGGTCCTCGGCGATCTTGTCGTCGTTGTATTCGCCGGAGCGGAACCACCAGAATCCCTCCGGCCGCGACTTCATCTGCGCGGTGATTTCCTCATCGGTGAAATGCGTGTTGCCCTGGATATCCACCTGTGCGATCGCGACGCGGCGGCCTTCGTCGATGTCGAAGATGACGCGCACGGCGGAGGAATCCCGCTCGTAGACGAACAGCGGCTTCGCGTGCTCGAGGTAGTAGCCCCGGGCGTGGTACAGCGAGTCGATCCGCGCCCGGGAGCGCTCGACGCTCGCCAGGTCCAGCGGCCGTCCTTCGACCAGCGTCACCTTGTCGCGCACGCTGTGCTCCGGCAGTCGCTGTACGCCGCGCATCGCCCACTTCACGAGCTGCGGCCGCTCGTGCACGCGGATCACGAGCACGTTCTTGCCGCCCTGGGTTCGTGACTGTGTCATGGCGACGTCGTCGAACTGGCCGCTCGTGTAGAGCGCCTGGATGGCGCGCTGGACGTCGCGATAGTTGAGCGCGCGGCCCGGCACGAGGCCACTGATCTGGATGACCGTGACGGCGCTGTTGCGCCGGTTCCCCACGACCGCGATCGAGTCCGGGGCCGGCGGGGACGTCTGGGTCGCGCCAGGCGCTCCGGCCTGTGCGACGCACAGGCCCGGGGCGACGGCGGCGAGACTCAGGATGATGGGGAGGGTGAGCCGGCGGATCACGCCTTCGAGCCGGAGAGTGCCTTGAATGCCAGGCGCTCCTTGTCGGGAGCGACGTCCACTTCGATTTCGTCGCCCTTGGCGAAATCCCCGACGAGGATCTTCTCCGACAGCGGGTCCTCGACGTATTTCTGAATGGCGCGCTTGAGCGGCCGCGCGCCGAAGTGCTCATCGTAGCCGTGATCGACCAGGAAATCGGTTGCGCCCTGCGTCAGCCGTAGCGTGAGCTCCTCTTCGCCCAGCCGCTTCTGCACGTCACGCGCCAGAATGCCGACGATCAGGGTGATGTGCTCGCGGGTCAGCGAGTGGAACACGATCACGTCATCCAGCCGGTTCAGGAATTCCGGATTGAAGACCTTGTTGACCTCTTCCTTCACCTTCTCGGACATCCGCTCGAACTCATTCTTGGCATCGGGCTGGCCGAAGCCGAGCGTCTTGCCCTTGACGACGTCGCGGGCCCCCACGTTCGAGGTCATGATCACGACGGTGTTCTTGAAGTCGATCAGCCGGCCGTAGTTGTCCGTCAGGTGCCCCTCGTCGAGCACCTGCAGCAGGATGTTGAAGACGTCGGGGTGCGCCTTCTCGATCTCGTCGAGCAGCACGACCGAGTAGGGCTTGCGCCGCACGGCCTTGGTGAGCGTGCCGGAGTCTTCGTAGCCGACGTATCCCGGCGGCGCACCGATCAACCGGCTCACCGAGAACTTCTCCATGTACTCCGACATGTCGACGCGGATCAGCGCCTGAGCATCGGCGAACAGGAAGCGCGCCAGCGCGCGCGCCAATTCGGTCTTGCCGACGCCCGTGGGGCCGCTGAAGATGAAGGAGCCGATGGGACGCTTGGGATCCTTGAGCCCCGCCCGGCTGCGCCGGATGGCCCGCGAGATCACCTGAATCGCCTCGTTCTGGCCGACGACGCTCTGATGCAGTTCGTCTTCCATGCGCAGCAGGCGCGCGGTCTCCGCTTCCTGCAGGCGTGTCACCGGAATCCCCGTCCAGCGCGACACGATGAACGCCACGCCTTCTTCGCTGATCGTCGGCCGGCGCGTCTGGCGCTCGCGCTCCCACTCTTCCTGTTTGCGCCGGATGTCGGCCTGGAGCTCGCGCTCCGAATCGCGGAGCGAGGCGGCGCGCTCGAAGTTCTGGTCGCGGACCGCGGCTTCCTTGTCGCCGCTCAAGGCTTCGAGCTTGTCCTTCAGCTCGGCCACCTCGGGTGGCGGCACCTGCGCGGCCAGCCGGGCGCGGGCGCCCGCCTCGTCGATCACGTCGATCGCCTTGTCGGGCAGGAACCGGTCGGTGATGTAGCGCTCCGACAGCTTCGCGGCCTCGATCAGCGTCTCGTCGGGAATAATGACGCGGTGGTGATCCTCGTAGCGCTTCCGCAGCCCTTTGAGAATCTCGATCGTCTCTTCGACGGTCGGCGGATCGACGATCACGGTCTGGAAGCGGCGCTCCAGGGCGCCGTCCTTCTCGATGTATTTGCGGTACTCGTTCAGCGTCGATGCGCCCACGCACTGCAGCTCCCCGCGCGCCAGCGCCGGCTTCAGCATGTTGGACGCGTCGACCGCGCCCTCCGCCGCCCCGGCACCCACGAGCGTGTGCAGCTCGTCGATGAACAGAATGATGTTCTTGTTTTGCGCGATCTCGTTGATGACGGCCTTGAGCCGCTCCTCGAACTGGCCGCGGTACTTCGTGCCCGCGATCACCGCCGCCATGTCGAGCGACAGGACGCGATGATCCTTGAGCGCGTCGGGGCACTGCCCGCTCGAGATCAGCTGGGCGAGCCCCTCGACGATCGCGGTCTTGCCGACGCCCGGCTCACCGATCAGGACGGGATTGTTTTTCTTGCGCCGTGACAGGATTTCCATCACGCGCTCGATCTCCTTCTGGCGGCCGATCGTGGGATCGAGCGAGCCTTCCGCCGCGAGCTGCGTGAGGTCGCGGCAGAAGTGATCGAGCGCCGGGGTCTTCGACTTCTTTTCGCTCTTGGGCGGCGTGGGCTGCGCGCCCGTGCCGCCGCCGGCGGGCGTCGCGGGCATCTCGCTGCCGAGCAACCGCAGCGTCTCGGCGCGCGCCTGCTCCAGGTTCACGCCCGCGTCGGTCAGGACCTGCGCCGCGATGCCTTTCTCTTCCCGTAGCAGGCCGAGCAACAGGTGCTCGGTCCCCACGTACGAGTGATTCAATTCCCGCGCCTCGCTCATCGCCAGCTCGAGCACCTTCTTGGCGCGGGATGTATACGGGAGGTCGGGACCCGCGGCCGCCGCCGCTTTCCCCTTCTTGACCGTCTCCTCGATCTTCTGCTGAATCTCTTCGAGATCGACGTTGAGATTGGTCAGGACCGCTGCGGCGACGCCCTCGCCCTCGCGGATCAAGCCGAGCAGGATGTGCTCGGTGCCGACGTACTCGTGATGCAAACGCGCCGCCTCTTCGCGGGCCATCTGCAGAACTTTCCGAACGCGATCCGTGAAATTGTACCCGTTCATCTAGTTCGAACTCACCTTTCGCCGATCAGCTGGGTTCCGCTTCGAGCAGGCGCCGTACAAACGCAGCGCGCACCGTCGGCAGCTCCCGGTCGCCGGTGGACCGGCCATCCATTGCCGCGAGGTGCGCAGGTTGAGTATAGATCAGCAGCTTGTTGAGCGTATATACCCCCGGCCCGGGAAGCAGATTCAGACCGACACCCAACCGCACTCCGCTCAACAGGTTCATCGTTTCTTCAAACGACAGCTGGCGCGCATGCTTCAGCAGGCCGTACGCACGCCAAGTCTTGTCTTCCACTTCCTCGGGCGCCGTTCTCAACAGCACGTCCCGTGCCTGTTCTTCGTATTCGATAACTTGCCGCACGATTTTCCCGAGGTGGTCGATCGTTGGACATCTGGAAGAAATTCCCGACGACTTCACTACCTTCACCGTACAAGCCCCGAAAGGTTAAGCCGACCTGCGACAATCCTTGCAGAGCTTTGTTGATTTCCTTGGTCAAAACAAGGCCCGGCAAATGGATAAGCACGCTGGCCCGGAGCCCGGTTCCTGCATTCGTCGGACAGGACGTAAGATAGCCAAATTCAGGATGAAAGGCGAAAGGAACGAGCCGGCCCAAATCGGCATCGACCGCTTCCACCGCGGCGTACGCGTCCTCCAAATCGAATCCCGACCACATGCCGTGCAGTCGCAAGTGGTCTTCTTCATTCACCATGACGCCGACCTGATCCTGGACGAGCAACGCCGCGCCCGGCCGGGGACGTGCCTCGCGATCGAGCCCGGCTAACTCCTTACTCACAAGATGCCGTTCGTGCAGCAGTTGCCGTTCGGGTCGATCCATCTTATCCAGGTGGAATGCGACCGCGGCCGCGAGGCGATCTGAGGACGCCGCGGCCTCGCTGACGCGCTCGAGGACCGTCGTCCGATCGGTGTCCTTCGCCCGCTGGCTGAAGGGCACTCCGCGGACGTTGCGGGCGAGACGTATCCGGGTCGACAGGACAATCGTGGACTTGGGACCGGAGGCGTCCAGCCAGCGCATCCCGCCATCAGGAAGCAGGGAGAGGTCCATTACTCCAACACCCGAATGCGGTCGCGCAGCTCGGCGCTCGAAGTTTTCGCCCTCGACCGCGCGGCGCAGCTGGGCCTTCAGCTCGAGGAGACGGCTGCGGGGATCATCGCCACCACGTTCGCCCGGCGCCTCGTAGCGCTCGCCCACATGCTGGCTCGAGCCATGCAGCCGGCGCAGCAAATCGCGCAGATGCGAGTCGAACGAGGCATAGCATTGATCACAGCCCAGCCGCCCGGAATCGCGGAAGTCGCGCAGCGTGCTGCCGCAGGCCGGGCAGCGCAGGGCATCTCCCGCCGCCGGGACGAGGGCCCCGGCACCCCCGCCCCCCCCTTTGACCACCGCTCCCAGAAAGTTGCCGAGGGGGCTCTTGAGCACCGCGCCACCGGTTTCGACGCCCTTTTGCTGCGCGCACTGCTCGCACAAATGGAGCGTGACCTTCGAGTCGTGCTCCACCTGCGTCAGGTTGATGATGGCGTCGCGTTCCTTGCAGTTATCGCAGAGCATCAGGGAATCGCATCGACCGAGCTCACCGACGTGAGTCGGCCGTCCTCCAGTAAGAGCACCCGGTCCGCCCGACCAGCGAGCTGACGGTTGTGCGTGACGACCACGACCGCCGTCTCATACTCGCGGGCGAGCCGGAAAAAGATTTCGTGCAACCGCTCGGCATTCGCATGGTCGAGATTGCCCGACGGCTCATCGGCGAGCACCACGCTGGGGTCGTGCACCAGGGCCCGCGCGACCGCGCAGCGTTGCTGCTCGCCGCCAGAGAGCTCGGCGGGGCGATGGCTCATGCGACCTGCCAGGCCCACCTCCGCCAAGACCTCTTCGGCGCGCGAACGCGCCGTCCGCGGAGACGAGCCGCCGATCAGCAGCGGCATCATGACGTTCTCCAGAGCCGAAAACTCGCGCAAGAGATGATGAAACTGGAACACAAAACCGAGCTTCCGGTTCCGCAGTTCCGCCGCCCCGCGCGCGTCGAGATCGGCATAGCGCGAGCCATCCAGCCAGATGTCTCCGGTCGTCGGACTGTCGAGCGCCCCGAGGAGATGCAGCAGCGTGCTCTTCCCTGCCCCCGAGGCCCCGACGATCGCGACGAACTCCCCGCGCCGCACCTCGATGTCGATGCCGGACAGGATCTCGAGCAGCTGCCCGTCGCCGCCCGCGAAGACACGCCGGATCGCCCGGCCCACGAGGAGCGCGTTCATTCGTACCGGATCGCCGTCACAGGATCGAGCCGGGCAGCCTGGACGCTCGGATAGAGCGGCGCCAACGTGGCGATCACCAGGCTCGCCGCGACGACGGCCACGGCGTCGAGGGGATTGACGAGCACGGGCAGATGGTCGATGAAGTAAATCGACGGATCGATCGGGATCAGCTGGCCGCGGTTCACGAGGGACCCCGCGATCAGTCCAAGCACGGCCCCCAGGACCGTCCCCGTCAACCCGATGAATACGCCCTGCGTCAGGAACACGCGGCGGATGCGGCCGCGCGGCATCCCCATCGCCACCAGGATGCCGATCTCGCGCGTCTTGTCGCGCACCGCCATCGTCAACGTGCCGACGACGTTGAACGCCGCCACGACACAGATCAGAAACACCACCAGACCCATCGCGAGCTTCTCGAGCTTCAACGCGGAAAAGAGCGAGCGGTTCTGCAGCTGCCAGTCGAGTGCGCGATAGGGGTAGCCCAACCGGTCTTCGATTTGCTTGCTGTAGACATTCGCCGCTTCCGGGTGCGCCAGTCGCACCTCGAGGCCCGTTACCGCGGCGCCCAACCCGGCAAACTCCTGGGCCAGCGGCCGCGACATCACGACGTAGCTGTTGTCGTAGTCGTACATCCCCGTCTCGAACAGCCCGGTGACTTCGTAGCGCCGGTACTTGGGGATGAATGCCCCAAGACTGCGGTTGTACTGCGACCCGGCCGGCGCGACCATCGTGACGATATCGCCGAGATACGCGGAGAGTTTGTTCGACAACCGCGTCCCGATCGCAATGCCGCCTTCCACGCCCGGCTTCGTGGTATGGAACGTGAGGTCGCCGCGCGTGAAGTAATGCGCGAGACTGGTCACGGCCCGGAGGCCGGTGTCCGGCTCGATGCCGACGACCGCGACGCCTTCGGCGTAATCGTGCCCGGCGGAGATGAGTCCCTGGCTCAGCACGAAGGGGGCCGCGGCTACGACGCCATCGGTTCCCCGCACTTTCCTCAGCACCTCGGCCCAATCGTCGAGCCGCAATCCTTCGCCGTAGGTCAGCACGCGGAGGTGCGGATTCACGACGAGAATCTTTTCGCGCAGGTCGTTCTGCATGCCGTTCATCACGCCCAGCACGATCACGAGGGCCATCACGCCGATCGTGACGCCTCCCACGGCGATCACGGTGATCAACGACAACAGCCGGGACGAGCGGCGGCTCCGCAGATACCGCATCGCCACACGCAGATCGAGGCGCGACGGCCAGTTCGTCGCGAGGACGAAGATCGCCGCGGCAGCGGCGACCAGCAGCAACACCTTCAACACCAGAACGGCGATCGTCATCACTCGGGCCGCAGCATCGGGAACAAGATCACATCACGGATGTTCGTCTGATCGGCGAGAATCATCGTGAGCCGGTCCACGCCCAGCCCCACCCCGCCCGCGGGCGGCATGCCGTACTCCAGGGCCCGGAGAAAATCTTCGTCGAGCTGCTGCGCTTCGACGTCACCGGCGGCACGCAGCACCGCCTGCTGCTCGAAGCGGCGGCGCTGCTCGTCCGGGTCGTTCAACTCGCTGAACGCATTGGCCAGCTCCCGGTGCTGCACGAACAGCTCCCAGCGCTCCACCTTGGTGGGATCACCGCGCTTCGGCTTCGCCAGCGGCGACAGGGCGACCGGATAGTCGAACACGAACGTAGGCTGCACCAGCTTGGGTTCGACGCAGGTCTTGAACACTTCGTCCACCAGCTTGGCACCGCTCAAGGCGGCGACCTCGGCGGCGGGGGCATGGTGCCGCTGCAGCACACCCCGGAGCTCGGTGTCGTTCGTCCGCGCGAGATCCGCGCCCGTGTGCTCGCGCACCAGCGCATAGTAATCCTTGCGGGCGAACGGCCGCTCGAAGGACAGCGTGGCACCGTGACGCTCGAGCACGCTGCTCTTGAACAAGTCCAAGACGAGTCCCGACAGCATCGCTTCGGTCACCGCGGCCATGTCGTTGTAGTCCGCATACGCCTGGTACCATTCGGCCATCGTGAACTCGGGATTGTGGAATCGCGACAATCCCTCGTTGCGAAAGTCATGGCCGATCTCGTACACCTTCTCCAACCCGCCGACGAGACAGCGCTTCAGGTACAGTTCGTCGGCAATGCGCAGATAGAACGTGGCGTCGAGCGCCTCGTAATGGGTCTTGAAGGGAGAGGCCGTCGCGCCCCCGTACAGCGGCTGCAGCACCGGCGTTTCCACCTCCAGATACCCCTTGCTGTCGAGGAACGCCCGAATGCCCTGGACGATCCGCGTCCGCAGCCGGAACACCTCCCGGACCTCCGGATGCACCGCGAGGTCAGCGTACCGCTGGCGGTAGCGTAGCTCCGGATCGGTCAGCTCGCCGTGTTTTACGCCACTTGCGTCTTCCTTACCGAGGGGCAGCGGGCGCAAGGCTTTGGCGAGCAACGTGAGCCGCGCCACACGCAGAGTGATCTCCCCCGTGCGCGTCTTCATGAGTCGACCTTCGACGCCCAGGTGGTCACCGAGATCGAGCAGCTCCAGCAGGCCATACGTCTCGGCACCGAGCTCGTCCGCTTTGAAGTAGAGCTGAATCTTCCCACTCTGGTCTTCGAGATGCGCAAATGTCGTCTTGCCATGCGGTCTGAGCGCCACCAGCCGGCCGGCGAGCACATGCCGCGCGGCATCGTCGTCGCTCTTGTAGGCCGCCTCCGCCTGCTGCGCCGTCGCGGTGCGCTCGAAGCGGTAGGCAAACGGCGCAATGCCGCGCGCGATCAGCGCGTTCAGCTTGTCGCGCCGCGCCGCTTCGACGAAGCCGCGTTGACTCCCCGGCGCCATTACGCCGCCTTGTTCCCAAAGCGCTTCAAGAACGCTTCGATAAACGGATCGAGATCGCCGTCCATGACCTTGTGGACGTCACTCACCTTCAGCTCGGTGCGGTGATCGTTCACCATCGTGTACGGCTGGAACACATACGAGCGGATCTGATTGCCCCAGGCGATGTCGGTCTTCTGCTTGTCCACTTCCGCCTTTTTCGCCTCGCGCTCCGCGACCGCGCGCTCATACAACCGCGCCTTCAACATTTTCATCGCCGTCGCCTTGTTCTTCCCCTGGCTGCGCTCCTGCTGGCACGATACCACGATGCCGCTCGGCAGGTGGGTGATACGCACCGCAGACGACGTCTTGTTGACGTGCTGCCCGCCTTTCCCCGACGCGCGGAACACGTCGATGCGCAAGTCGTCGTCCCTGATTTCGATTTCGATCTCGTCATCGACTTCCGGATAGACGAACACCGAGGCAAACGAGGTGTGACGCCGCGATTGCGAATCGAAGGGCGAGATCCGCACGAGCCGGTGTACTCCCTTCTCGGCTTTCAGGAGCCCAAAGGCGTACCGGCCGCGAATCTCGATTTCGGCGGACTTGATGCCGGCTTCTTCACCCGCCAGGATGTCGAGCACATTGACCGTGAACCCGTGCCGCTCGGCCCAGCGCGTGCACATCCGCACCAGCATCTCGGCCCAGTCCTGCGACTCGGTGCCGCCCGCGCCGGGATGAATGGTGAGCAGCGCGTCGCGCGCGTCGTCGGGACCCTGCAGCATGTTCTGCATCTCGAGCGCCTCGAGCCGGCCGGCGATGTCGTCCGCCTCCGTCTCGAGCGAGCGCTGCATGGCGAGATCGACGTGGGATTCGGCTTCGAGCAGCTCGTTGAGCTCGCGCGCCTCATCCACACGCTTGCGCAGCGCGTGGTAGGGCTCGAGCCACCCTTTCAGCGATTTGACTTCGGCGACCGTCGCGCGGGCGCGTTCGGCGTCGGCCCAAAGGGAGCCTTCCGCCATTCTCTGCTCGAGCTCCGCCAGACGCGCGGCCTTCCCCTCGACGTCAAAGAAAGCTCCTGAGCTCGGTGAGCCGGCGATCGAAGTCGGCAAAACGGTCGGTCAGGCCCATTAGAACAGCTTCTTTCCCCCAGCGAGAATTTCGTTGAGAGCCTCGGTCCAAAACGGCGTGCCCTGCGCCAGCTCGGCGCCGACCTGCTCGACATACTCCTGCCAGCTCTTGTCGATCTCGTCCTTGAAGAGCTGCGGCAATGTGCCGTCGCGAATTCCCCAGCATGTCGGAGATCAACGCGCGGGCGAGCCGCCGCGCCTTCTGCTTCGGATCCTGCACCATGAAGGGATTCACCGGCCGCAGCGGGCCTGTGCCGCGCTTGCCGGGCGTGCTCGCACCGCCGCCGGCCGTCGCAGGCGGCGGTGGTGGCGCAGCGGGCTGTGGCGTCGGCTGTGGCGGTCGCGGTGACGGCGGTGGAGGAGCCGGTGGCGGCGCAGCTGCTCGCGGAGCTGTCATGGTGGGTACCCGAGCCGCAGCTGGACTGGCTGGTCGCGCGGGCGCGGCAGGCCGCGCAATCGCTGGAGCGGAAACCGGCGGTGCGGCGGGCATCGCGGGTCGGGCCACTGACGGCGGAGCCATCGCGGGACGCGGCGGCGCCGCGGGCGGCGTCCGCGGCGGAGGCGCGCGAGGCACCGGGGGCGCCGGGGGCGCGGAAGCTGCCGGCGCGGGACGGGACGCCGCGGGGGGTGCCGCAGCGACCGGTGCGCCGGCACCATCGGGGCTGATCGCGAACACATTGCTGCAGACGCTACAGCGCGCGCGCAAGCCTCCGACGGGGACCTTGGCCGGGTCCACGCGGTACACGGTTTCACATGAGGGACACGTAACGTTCACGCCTCGTCTCCGCTTCCTTCGTCGCCCTGGTCGCGATCGTGCCGCCGGTCGACCACGAACACCGATCCTGCCTGCGTCTTCGCGTAACTCTTCATCTCGGTCGCCAACTCACTGACCTGCGCCGGGTGCGCGAACCGGCGGTGCTGGTTCGTCACGACGCCGATCGACAGCGTCATCAGCGGCACGCGGTGCAGCTGGCCCCGCCGGTCCTTGCCGAAATAATAGCCCGCACGGCGGTCCTGCTCGTTGTACTGATACGGCACGAGCGTGTCGAACACATCGAGGATTTCGCTGCACACGGGGCCGATGCTCTCGATCGGCAGCACAAAGATGAAATCGTCACCGCCGATGTGTCCGACGAAGCCCTGCTTCCCGATCATGCCACGCACGACGTCGTGCAGGATCCGGGAAAGCAGATAGATCACGCGATCGCCGTCATTGTAACTGTAGCGATCGTTGTATTCTTTGAAGTGATCGAGGTCGGCGTAACAGACGGCGAAGAATTCGCCGAGCTCCATCCGCCGTTTGATCTCCCGCTCGATCTCCGTGGTTCCCGGGAGCCGCGTCGAGGGGTTCACCGCTACATCGCGCCCGGCTCGAACAGCGGCGTGATCACTTCGTCAGCTCCCGCCGCAAACCACTTGCGCACCGCGTCCGTCGCATGACGATTGGTCACAACGGCGAGCGGCACGATCGCGGTGTAAGCGTCGCCCTTGAGGCGCGCGCAAAGCTGTATGCCCTCATCACCGGCGCTGTCGGCGTCGATGACCACCAGCGTCGGCAGCGCGCGCAGCACCCGCTCTTCCACCCCCGCCGCCTGCGGCAGCGCGATCACGGGAAGCCCTTTCCCGTTGACCCAGGCCGTCACAAACTCAGGTACGGAACGTCCAGCCGGCGAGAAGAAGAGAATGGCTTGGCGCGACCGCACCTTACTCCTCGCGTAAGGGTAGAAACCGCCTAAACTTAGGCCCGGTCGTCTCCCGTGTCAAATTAACTCCGCCGCGTCGGTGTTTCCACCGTATACGCCTCCCGTAACGCCACCGGCTTGGTGCGCGAGCGCACGCGGATGTTGAGCATTTCGACGAAGACCGAAAAGCCCATGGCGAAATAGATGTAGCCCTTCGCGATGTGCTGTCCCAGCCCGTCAGCGATCAGGGACACCCCGATCAGCACGAGGAAGCTCAACGCCAACATTTTCACCGTCGGATGGCGGTGCACAAAGTCGCTGATCGGCGTCGCGGCGAACATCATGACGCCCACCGCGAGAACCACCGCAGCGATCATCACAGACAGGTGTCTCGCCATCCCCACCGCGGTGATCACCGAGTCGAGCGAAAACACGATATCGAGCAGGACGATCTGCCCGACGACGGCGGCGAACGCCGCGCGCACGCGCGTACCGGCATGGCCGGCCTCGCCCTCCAGGCCCTCGTGGATCTCGCGCGTGCTCTTGGCCAGCAGAAACAGGCCGCCCGCGATCAGGATCAAATCGCGACCCGAGAACGGCCGGCCGAGGACGTGGAACAGCGGCGCGGTCAAGCGAATGATCCACGCGAGCGCGGCAAGCAAGGCGATGCGGGTCACCATCGCGCCCGCCAATCCGAGGCGTCGCGCGCGTGCCTGCTGCGCCGCCGGGAGCTTTCCGGCGAGGATCGAGATGAAAATGATGTTGTCGATGCCGAGTACGATCTCGAGCACCGTCAACGTGAGGAGACCGAGCCAGGCTTCGGGGCTTGTAAAGAGGTTCATAGAAGAGTGTTGTGGGAGGACTAGAATTCGAGCGAGAACCGAATCTCCGCACGCCCCGGCATCAGGTTCGTCCGCATGGACGCCCCGCGCCGCGCGGCCGCCGTCATGCGGGCGGAGATCAGCGCGTCCACGGCGCTCAGCACGTGATTCGCGAGCAACAGCCCCACCTGATTCTGCGCGCGTCGAAACGCATTGTCGCTACGCGAGATGTAGTCGCGAAACACCTCGTGCTCGAGCGAATGATTGCGCCAGCTCCACGCGAAATCGGGTCCGACGGCACGCGCCTGATAGAACTCGAGCGCGCGCCAGTACTGCGGCGAGGTCGGATCGGGCGGTACGTTCGGGTCTTCCCAAAAGGTACGGCGTGCGAGCAGCCAAACCGACCCGTTGTAGGTCGCCGGATCGCCTTCCGGGATGAAGGCCGGACCGGGATCCGCATCGTAGCTGCCGCTCTCGGCGAACCGCTCCATCTGCTCGTAGTACTCGAAGACGGTGTCTCGCCGGATCGGCGCGAACGCGTGCCGCGCGACGTCGAACGCGAGGTTCTGGAAGCGGTGGGCCTGGACCCTGGCCTCGTGATGGAGCTGCAGGTAGCGCGAAAGAAGATAGACCTCAGCCGCGATGTACACCGCTCCGCGATCTTGGTGTGCCAGCAACTGCCCCGTGCCCGGGAGAATCAACGACGCGAGCGGCCGGACGAGGACGCTGGCCGGAGGCTCCTGCCGCTGCGCCTGCGCGGCCGATCCCAGCGTGCCGAGAAATGCGAGGCACGCTGACCACCTCATTAGAATGTGACCCGGAACGAGAAAAACGTCGGGTTGTCCGCTTGCAGATCGGACCCCGTAAGGAACGCGCGCGCGAGATCGACACCAAGCGAGCCACTCTCCACACCAAGGCCCACGCTGGGTCCGCTCAATCCGTCCTGGACGAACGCATACCCGGCGCGCAGGCGCACGAGCCGCTGGTAGCCGATGTCGACGCCGAGTCGCGTCTCCGACTGCCCCACCTGTCCCCAGGGACTGTCGACGTCGGCGGCGAGCTTCACGTCGAAGGCCTGATCTAAAGCGTGACCGGTGGTGGAACTGACGCACCTCATACAGCGCGCCGACGGCGAGCCGGGTGGGCAACGCGTCCGCCTGCGCCTGGTTCTGGACCTGCAGCCGGAACCCGATGTTGCGCACCGCCACGCCGATGCGCAGCGGCCCGCCGGGCCCCACGCTGAACTGCCCGCCGACATCGAGCGCGTGGGTCGCTCCCGTTCCCGCGGGAAAGTCCCGGCAGTCCCCGCTGCAATCCACCCGGAACTGGACGAGCTTGTAGTTGATGCCGAAGGCGAACGAGCCCGTCAGGTTCGTCGCATAGGAGGCGAGAAACTCGAAGTTGCGCGGGGCGATGCGCGCAATCGTGTTGCCATTGATGTCGGTGCGATCGAGATCGCCGTAGTCGACGAGGTAGACCGCGCCGCCGAGGACGCCGATGCCGCGCGAGGGGAAGTACGCCGCCAGGACATTGCTTTTCCCCGCCACGAGACTCGCGCTGTGCAACGCGAACTCGTCGGCGGCGAGCGTGGCGAGGCCGGCGGGATTCCAGAATGCCGCTTCCCCCCGCCCGGCCGACGCCGTGGCCGTTTGCCCCATGCCGACGGCTTGCGCGCCGACTGGGAACACCAAGAACAGCGCGCCGGCGTTGAGGGGCGGCTCCTGGGCGGAAAGTTGGACGGTTGGAATGTTGGAAAGAACAATCATTCCAACCGTCCAACCTTCCAACATTCGTCTAAAAAGGCTTCGCCTCATCGATCAGCATGATGGGAATGTCGTCCTCGACGGCATAGATCAGCCGGCACGCGTGACAGGCGAGGGCTTCCGGATTGAGGCGATGCTCGAGGGGGCCTTTGCACTTGGGGCAGACGAGGATCTCGAGCAGGTCGGGCGCGAGGCTCATGAGGCGGCGTATCCCAGTCGTTTGAGGGCCGGTTCGTTGCGGCGCCACTTGGGCAAGACCTTCACGTGCAGTTCCAGAAAGACGCGCTGGTCCCCGAGCAGCGTCTCGATCTTGGCGCGCGCCGCGGCGCCGAGGGCCTTGATGGTGCGGCCACCCTCGCCGATGACGATCCCCTTCTGGCTTTCCCGCTCGACGTACAACACCGCCCGAATATATACCGGCTCGGCGCCCTCCCGGAACTCATCGATCTCGCACGCGACGCTGTACGGCAGCTCTTCATGCAGTTGCTCGAACGCCGCCTCGCGAATGAATTCTGACGCGAAGAAACGCATCGGCTGCGTGGCGAGCTCTTCGGGATCATAATGAAAGGGACCTTCGGGCAGCCGCTCGCGTAACACGGCGAGCAAGGCGTCGAGGCCTTCACTGGTGACGGCGGAGAGAAGAACGTCGGACGGTTGGACGGTCGGACGGTTAGACGGACTCACAAGATCGGACTTCGTGTAGACATTTACGATTGGCGCGCGCGGGGCGCGCTCGAGGCGAGCGACCGTGGCGAGCGGCGGGGCCGGATACTCGCCGAGCGGGTGCAGATACGCGATCACCTCCGCGTCGTCGATCGCCCGGAGCGCGGCCGCGCGCATCGCTTCATGCAGCCGGTACTGGGGCTCGAGCAGACCCGGCGAATCGGTGAAGATGTATTGCGTGTCGTCCTTGGTCAGCAGGCCGACAACGGGCAGGCGCGTGGACTGGGGTTTCGGTGACACGATGGCGAGGTGCTCGCCCACGAGTGCGTTGAGCAGTGTGGATTTGCCGACGTTCGGTCGGCCCGCGAGCACGATGGTCCCACAACGCGTCATGACTCGAAGTGTAGAGCGTGACCGCATCTTGCGCGAGTCAAGGCTACGCTGGTACGATCAGATCAGTAGTTGGCCGCCAGCTGTCCTCCGGCGCCCATCTCGTCACCGCGATCGAGCCGATCCGGGTGTCCCGCTTCCCCGCCCCGCCAGCGGATCTTGGGTCGATTTCGCTCTCGCTCCCCTGCGTCCCGATCCTCGATGCGAACCTGAATTCGAAACCGGATCCCAGCTGTGCGAGTCGCGCCGTTCCGCGGGAGTCACCACCCCAGCCCAGCGGCCGAGCGCAGCGCCTCGCCGTCGACGAACTGGGCTACTGGCTGCTCATCGTCTCGGATGCTCGCACGCCGGCCGATGAGCTGAAATTCCGTCTGCGGGATTTG
>QHTY01000060.1:0-471 GCA_003220985.1 Gemmatimonadota bacterium | reverse complement strand
TTGGTTTGGGAGCCAGGACGCCGGACGCTCTATGGTACGGGCTGGCTCGGGCGCGTTACGACCTCGAAGATCGGTTGATTGATTTCGCGGTGCAGGTCTGCCTGCTGATCGATCGATTTCCGTCCACCCCTATCGCGAAACATGTCGCCACGCAGATCACGCGCTCCGGCACATCGCCATTTGCGAACTATGGGGAAGCGCAGGGCGCTGAGTCGCGGCAAGACTTCGTGCACAAACTGCGAGTCTGTTTGAAGGAGCTGCGAGAAACTCAGGCGTGGTTGAAGTTTGTACAGCGGATGAATCTCTGCCCGGACGATGTCGTGGCGGTGAGAGAGGAATGCAATGAGCTCGTCGCGATCGTCGTGGCGAGCGTCCGGACAGCCTCGGGGAAATGTAAAATGTCCAATGTCCAATAATGAATTTCGAAATTCATCGTTCGATATTGGACATTGGACATTTGTAGTAAACGCT
>QHTY01000215.1:2348-3201 GCA_003220985.1 Gemmatimonadota bacterium | reverse complement strand
TCGTGCGCGCTCTCGTGCACGATGATGAAATCCCACTGCAGGCCCAGTCCTGTGCGCGACAGGTCCCGGCCCAGATAGCCGTTGAGGTAGTGGTTGCCGTAGGCCACGGCGCTTTGATGCTCCATGCCGAGGTGCGGTGTCTCGACGAGCTTGTAACCATCGGCGTACCAGGGATACGGGCCGAACCAGTGCTCGAAGCAGCGCAACATCGGAATGACTTGCCGAAACTGGCGGCGCGCAGTGTCGGCGTGATAGTCAAGCGGCCAGAAGTCGAGTGTCAGCCGCCCCCCCTCGCCGTTCAGCGTATCGCTGAGGTGCGTATATCGGCCCGCGTTGATCGTCACGTCATAGTTGTTGATCGGACTCGTGACGAACCATTCGTACGTCGTCGCGCCGTCTGCGGTCTTGGTCGTGCTGCGCAGCCGCCCGTTCGATACGTCGATCAGCGAATCCGGTACCGTAATCGCGATGCGCTGGCTGTCGGGCTCGTCGGCCAGATAGTCCTTGTTGGGCCACCAGACGCTCGCACCCAAACCCTCGTTGGCGGTCGCGAGCCACAGACGGCCCAGACTGTCGGTAGGAAACGTGAACCCGCCATCCTAGGGCAGCCGCCGGCCGACGCGCGGCTTGCCGTGATACCACACGGTGATCGTTCGCGTCTCGCCGGGGCGCTGCCGCGCGCCCAGCGTCACGAAGAAGGCGTTGCCGTCGCGCCGGAACGTCGCCTTCCGCCGGTCTTGGACGACGCTGTCCACCTCGAGCGGCACCTGGACGTCGATCTGCATCTCCCGTGCGGGCGGAGGCTGGAGGACGCGGTAGGTGATCCCGTTCCAGCCGCTGATGCTGGAGTCGC
>QHTY01000215.1:0-2343 GCA_003220985.1 Gemmatimonadota bacterium | reverse complement strand
TGCAGATCGTAGAACTGCACGTCCCACCAGGCCCGTGCGGGACCGTTCGAGCCGCGCAGGGTATCGGCGTGCGTGTAGTGCGTGGTGTCCTGGGCCACGGCCTGCAGCCAGATCAAGGCGATCACGACCATAGGAAGACTCGCTCTCCTTTGAACTTCTTGATGCGCGGATCCCACGGAAAGAAAATCACGACCCGAAACTCGACCTCGGCTCCGGTGGCGGGGTGCGAGAGCCAGCGCCCTTTCTGTGTTCCGGTGACCTTCGCCTCTTCGCACACGCCCTGTGGTCCGATCACGATCTGCTGCAGATCGAAGTGAATGTCGGGAATGGCGCCGAGCAGCTCGGTGTAGAAGCGCGTGGCGCCGGCATGGCCTTCCCAGCGCGCACCTGCCTCGCCGATGACTTCGTACACACAATCCGGTGTCAGCGTCGCGATCAGCCCCGCAATGTCCCGCTTGTCCTCGGCGATCGAGTGCGCCTTCCACAGCTCGCGAATCTCGCGGTACAGCTCCGGCGTGACCTCGCGGGACAGCAGCTCACGGACGTCGGTCATCACCCCTGCCATGGTTTGATGATCTGGATCTCCAGCCCGAGATGATCCACGATCCGCTGCACGATGAAGTCCACCAGCTGACCGATTTCTTCGGGGCGCTGATAGAATCCCGGCGCCGCGGGAAGTATGGTCGCGCCGGCCTCGGCCGCGAGTGTCATGTTGCGCAGGTGAACGAGGGATAGCGGCGTCTCGCGCGGCACGAGCACGAGCTTGCGCCTCTCCTTCAGGGTGACGTCCGCCGCGCGCTCGATGAGCGACCGGCTGGTGCCGTGCGCGATCGCGGCCATCGTGCCCATCGAACACGGGCACACCACCATCCCTCGTGTCTGCACCGATCCCGAGGCCGGCTCGGCACCGCGGTCGGCGTCGTTGAAGGAGCGGATGCTGGCCCAGTCGCCTCCGGTCGCCTTCTTGAGTCCGGCCTCATCCTTGATCCCGCACTCTTCTGCCATGAGCCGCCAGCCGTGCGCCGAGACGAGGAGCCACGTCGGGACATGATAGTTGGCGAGGATCTCGAGCAAGCGCACCGCGTAGGGCGCGCCCGAAGCCCCAGTGATCGCAACGACAACGGGAGCGGGCGGCTTTGACATGGCCCGGAAACATACCCTCTGGCCAGCGACGTCGCGCGAGCGTTAATTCGAACTTCTGCCCTTCGATGAGGCTTCTATGCTTTTCCGAATTCGCGCGTTCGCTCTCGCTCTCGTTGCCTTCGCCCCAGCCGTCATCCGCGCGCAGACACCAGCGGTGTCCGCTCCGGCAGCGGCGCTCACGCCGCCGCTGGCGGCGGTGCGACCTCATCGCTTCGATGAGTTCGGCACGGTGCGTATCGACAACTATTACTGGCTCAAGGAGCGGAGCAACCCGGAAGTCATCAAGTATCTCGAGGACGAAAACGCCTACACCAAGGCCGTCATGGCGCATACGCAGGCGCTGCAAGATCGGCTGTACGAAGAGATGAAGGGGCGCGTGCTCCAGAACGACCAGTCGGTGCCGTTTCGCGAAGGCAACTACTTCTACTATACGCGTCTCGTGGAGGGGAAAAACTATCCGATCTACGCCCGCAAGCGCGGCGCACTCAACGCGCCCGAAGAGATCATGATCGATGCGAACGTGCTCGCCGAGGGCAAATCGACGTTCCTGATTCGCGCTTGGGACGTCAGCTCGGCGGGGGACATCCTCGCGTTCGCGGCCGACACGACCGGTGGCCGCGTGAGCGCGATCCGGTTCAAGAATCTTCGTACGGGCGAGATGCTGTCCGACGTCATTCCGCGCTCCATCGGCGGCATCGCCTGGGCGGAGGACAACCGGACGATCTTCTATACGAAGCCCGACGCCGTGTCGGTCCGTCCCTATCAAGTCTATCGACACAAGCTGGGGACCCCCGCGGCAAGCGATCAAATGGTGTACGAAGACAAGGACGAGACGTACTACGTCAGCGTCTTCAAGACCAAGTCGCGTGCGTACATCATGATCCAGTCGTCGCAGACGATGGCGACCGAGTACAGCTACATCCGGGCCGACCAGCCCGACGCGCCGTTCAAGGTCCTCATCCCCCGCGAGCGCGGGCACGAGTACTCCGCCAACCATTTCGGCGACTACTTCTACATCCTGTCCAACGACCACGCGAAGAACTTCCGCCTGATGCGTACGCCGGTCGCAAAGCCGGGGCGCGACAACTGGGAAGAGGTCATTCCGCACCGCGCCGACGTGCTGCTCGAGGACTTTGAATTCTTCCGCGACTATCTCGTCTTGACCGAGCGGAAAGACGGCCTGGTGCAGCTGCGGGTGCG
>QHTY01000059.1:10268-10721 GCA_003220985.1 Gemmatimonadota bacterium | reverse complement strand
GCTGGCGGAACAGCACGTCGTGCACGAGCGTCGACTTGCCCGATCCCGACACGCCGGTCACCGCCGTGAGCGTCCCCAGTGGAATGCGGGCATCCACGTCCCGCAGATTGTGCTGGCGCGCACCCTTCACGCCCAACCAGCGCCCGCCGCGGGGCGGGCGGCGTGCCGACGGCACACCGATGCGCTTCTCACCGGAGAGGTATTGGCCGGTCAGCGTGCCCGCGCCGGCCACGCCCGCCACCGGTCCCTGGTATACCAGTGCGCCGCCCGCCGCGCCGCTCCCGGGTCCGAGCTCCACCATCCAGTCGGCGGCGCGCATCGCCGCCGGGTCGTGCTCGACCACCACGACCGTGTTGCCCGCATCCGCGAGCCGGCGCAGCAGGCCCAGCAGCCGGCCCGTGTCCGCGGGGCGGAGGCCGATCGTAGGCTCGTCGAGCACGTACAGCGTATCGA
>QHTY01000059.1:1994-10159 GCA_003220985.1 Gemmatimonadota bacterium | reverse complement strand
CGTCGTTGACGAACGAGACGCGCGCGCCCAGCTCGGCCACGATGTGGACGGCCACGGCCCGCTGGAAATCCGTGAGTGTGAGGCCGGCGATCCAGTCGCGTATGGCGCCGGCCGTCAGGCCGGAGACTTCGGCGATCGTCTTGCCCCCCACCCTGACCGCCAGGGCCTCGGGCTTGAGCCGCGCCCCGCCGCACGCGGGGCAGGTCTTGGCGAGCTGATACTGCCGCAGGAACACACGGATGTACTGTTTGTAGCGCTTCGCCTCGAGCCGCTCGAGGAACGGGAACATCCCGAGGAACCGCCCGCTCGCGCCGTGCAGCAGAAAGCGCCGCGCCTCAGCGCTCAGGTCCCGCCAGGGTGCGTCGAGCGGGATCCTCTTTGTCCGCGCGGCCTCGCGCAAGATGCGGCGGCGGCCCTCGTAACGCGGTTTGGTCCAGGGATCGAGCGCGCCGCCCGCCAGGCTGCGACGCGGGTCGGGGACGATGAGCGACTCGTCGTACTCGAGCACCGCGCCGAAGCCGTTGCAGGTTGGGCATGCGCCGCGCGGATTATTAAAGGAAAACAGGGTCGGCGTGAGCACCGGTGCGGCGCAACCGCAGGCCGAGCAAGCGGGGTGCTCGGAGAAGCGCCGGCGGTCACCGTTGTTGAGGGCCAGCGCCACCCCTTCGCCCTCGCTGAATGCCGTCGCCACGGCCTCGGCCAGCCTGCCGCGGTGCTCTGCGGTCGCGGCGATGCGATCAACGAGAACCAGCACATCCGTACCGGCGCGGACGCGTTGTTCCGCGCCCGCTTCGTCCAGTCGCACGACCTCACCATCCACTTGGGCGCGCACGAATCCCGCGGCGCGCAATTGTGCGGCGATCTCGACGTCGGGACGCTGCGCCGATGGAGGCAATGGAAACGCCACGACCACGTTTCCCGTTTCCCGTGTCCCGCTTCCCGAAAGCAGCCAGTCGACCGCCTCCTGCACGGTGTCCCGTTTCACATCCCGCCCGCACTGGAGGCAGGTTTGTGTCCCCGCCCGGGCCCACAAAAGCCGCAGAAAATCGGCGATTTCGGTGGCTGTTCCGACCGTGGAGCGACTGGAGGTGGTGGGGTTTTTCTGCTCGATCGCGACCGCCGGCGACAGCCCCTCCATCGCATCGACGAGCGGCTTCGGCATCCGTTCGAGGAATTGCTTAGCGTACGTCGAGAGCGACTCGATGTAACGCCGTTGCCCTTCGGCGTACAGCGTGTCGAAGGCGAGCGAGCTTTTCCCCGAGCCGGATGGACCGGTGACCACCGAGAGCGCCCGGCGCGGGAACTCGACGGTGATGCCCTTCAGGTTGTGCTGGCGTACGTTGCGGAGAACGACGCGCTCGGGGGGATGGCGCATAACCCGTAAACATAACAACTGCCGGTAGCTCGCTGGCCAGACCAACCGAATCTCTCTAGCTTGCCGCGTGCCTTTGGCGCTCACCCCTCGCCTGCTACGCCGCGGCCTAGAGCTGTTCGCCGCCATCTCCCTCTGCGGAGTCGCCCTCCTCGTCGGCTATTACCTGATTCGCTTCGGCGATCGCGTCGACGTTTTTCTGACTCCCTTCCTGCGCCTGCACTGGGGCTGGATGCTCGTGGGACTCGTTCTGGCGTCCATGGACTGGGTCGGAGGCGGGCTTCGGCTCTGGGTCTGCACCCGCTACGTACATCCCGGCGTCAGGCTGCGGGACATGATCCTGGCAGGTGGCTTCGGGGCGTGGGGGGCGTACCTCACGCCGTTTCAGTCCGGGTCCGCCCCGATGTCCACGTGGGTCATGAAGCGCGCCGGGGTGCCCGTCCCCGTCGCGCTCAGCTCGATCTTCGTCACGTTCATCGCGACCGTCGGCTTCTTCGCGATCGCGGGACCGCTCGCGGTCTGGTTCGGAGCGGGGAAGTCGCTCGCCCAGCATGGCCTCGTGCTCGGCATCACGCTCTACGATCTCTTCAAGACCAGCCTCACGATCTTCGGTGTCATCGGGTTGCTCATGCTGCTGGCGATCGTCGCTCCGGGCCTGGTCAAACGCTTCATCCAACGCCTTGCCGAGCGGATGGGGCGACGCAGCCCAAGAATGGCGGAGCGTATGGAGAAGCTGTCCGCGGGCGTCGATCGCGCGCACGACTGCATGGTGGCGTTCGGTTCACCGCGGGGTTGGCTGACGCTGCTGCTCGCCATTGTGATCTCGGCCCCCTCGCACGCCAACAAGCTGCTGGCGGGATACGTCACACTCCGGGTCCTCGGCATCCCCGCCAACTTTACGGACATCCTCCTGCTGCAGACGCTCATCGCGTTCCTACTCTATTTCGCGCCGACGCCGGGGGCCTCGGGTCTCGCCGAGTTGACGTCGGCCGCCGTGATGTCGATCTACGTTCCGCGCGAATTGACACCCAGCTACACCTTGATCTGGCGGTTCATCAACAGCTACGCGACGGTGATTGTCGGCTCGCTGATCTTCTGGTACTGGCTGCGCCGCGGCCTGATCGGACGCGAAGAGGCCGTCGGGATCACCTAACTGCAGCTTCCTTGCCCGGTTATACGGCCCGGCGTAACTTGACGGCCTTGGCCAAAGATCGGGGAGTGCGAGCGCATGGCGTTGCTTGAAATGGGCGGGCGCGGGGGGCAGAGGTTCACACTCCCGCAGGGGGAAGTGGTGCTCGGATCCGATCCGGGCAGCGCCATCCCGCTCGCCGTCCCCGGCGTCCTCCCTCGACATGCGAAGCTGAAGTCCCTGCCGGACGGACAGGTCGTCATCTCAAAAGCAGTTCCGGAAGCTGAAGTTCTGATCAACGGCGTCCGCCTCGGCGCGGAGCCGACACCCCTCCTCCATGGCGACAAGGTCGAAGTCGCGGGACAGGAGTTGACCTTCGTCGACGAGCGGCGGAGCGGCAGTACACAGTACGTGCAGGCCATGAGCGTGCCGCAGGCGATGGCGCAAGCGAAGGCGGAAGCCAAAGGCGGCAAGGGGGGGGCCACCGCGAACACCGGTGGCCGCGTTGTGTCCCTCACCGATGGCAGAGAATACGCCGTTGCCGGCTCGTCCCTTGTTTTTGGGCGGGACGCGTCCTGCGACGTGGTCGTGTCTGGCAAGGATGTCTCGCGCCGCCACGCGGAGATCGTGCCGACGCCGAAAGGCTACCTCCTCGTCGATTCCAGCACGAATGGCACGTCCGTGAACGATGTCCGGGTCGAAGGTCAGCGGCTGCTTGCCCGCGCGGACGTGATCACCATCGGTGAAGAGAAGTTCCGGTTTTACGCGGATACCGCGGCTCTTTCTCCGCCACCCGCAAACCCTTCTTCGGCCGTTCCCCCCTCCTCCGTTCCCCCAACCAAGGGCTCGGCACCCGCGGTGGGTGACAGACTCAGAGAGACCGTGCATGGCGTGCCGGCGGCGCCGCGGCCCGCAAGTACGGTTCTCGCGAATTTTCTGGTCCGCGCCGGCGCGCTGAAGGGGCAACGACTGATCGTCAAAACGCCCGTCGTCAATATCGGGCGGGCGGACTACAACGACATCGTGTTCCCTGATGAGTCCGTGTCCACGACGCACGCGAAGCTGCAGCGGCGCGAAGGCGTCTGGGTCTTGGTGGATCTCGACTCGACGAACGGCACGTTCATCGACGGGGATCAGGTGAAGGGGGAAGCGCCGCTGGCGCCGGGGGCGGCGGTGCGGTTCGGGGACGTCTCGACCGTGTTTGAGCCGACCGACGACTCCGTGGGTGTGGAAAAGGGAGGCAGCACGCGGGTGATCGAGGTGATGACGATGTCGCCGCACCCTCCCAAGGCTGCTGCGGCACCTCCCCCTCCCTCCGCGCCTAAGCCTGCCCCAGCGCCACCGAAGGCCGCACCAGTAGCGGCAAAGCCAGGGCCTCCCCCGCGCCCCCCCAAAAAGCCGAAGCCCGGGGCCAAGCCGCCGGTCGCCCAGCAGCCAAAGAAGGGAAAAGGCTGTGGCGGGAGTGCCGCAGTCCTAGTGCTCGGGATCATTGGAGTGGTTTACTGGGTGTTTATTTAAGGATCACCGTGCATATCACCTCCGCAGGTCGCACCGACGTCGGCGTCATCCGGTCGGGGAATGAGGACAGTTTCCGCATGATTCCCGACCGGGGGATCTTCGTCGTGGCCGATGGTATGGGTGGCCACGCGGCGGGGGAAGTCGCGAGCGAGATGGCGGTGCACATCGTCGCCGACGAGATCCATTCAGTCCGCGGTCTCAGTGACGAGCAGGTGGCTGAGCGCATGCGCGCCGCGATCCGGACGGCCAACGGGGCGATCTTCCAGCGCACACTCACCGAGCATGACAAGCGCGGGATGGGGACGACCGTCACCGCGCTGACGCTGTATGAAACGCGCTTTCTGATCGGTCAGGTCGGGGACAGCCGAGCGTACCTACTGCGAGATGGCCGTCTCAGCCAGCTGACGAAGGACCACTCGTATGTGCAGGAGCAGGTCGATGCCGGCTATTTGACCCCCGAGCAGGCCCGGACGCACCCCTACAGCAACGTGATCACGCGCTGCGTCGGTGCGAACAGCGAGGTGATGCCGGACATCTACGCCGGGACGGTGAAGGCGCAGGATGTGTTCCTACTGGCGTCCGACGGCCTGACTGGGATGTTGGAGGATTACCAGTTGGCGGAGCTGCTCTCCCCCGACCGCATGCCGCAGGATGAGGTCGATGCGTTGATCGCGGAAGCCAACCGGCACGGCGGTCTCGACAACATCACGGCGATCATCGTGCGCATCGATTCAGTGGAAGCGCCGGCGCCGGATGACGTGAAAACGCAGCAGACGGTGACGCGGCCGCGCTAAGTCCCCCCCCGCAGGATCGCTCCACCACTCACCAGACGTGCCGCCGCCTCCTCGCGGGGCAGCATGACCAGCTCCATAACGGGCTGCGCCGGCACTTGGGCCGGCTCGAGCACGAATACCCGTAACGCTCGCGCGGAGCGGTGCAGCTCCGTCGCAACGCGGGCGAGCCCGAGGTGCTCGCCCGCGCTGCCGCTGCGTCCCACCACGGGTACGGCGACGTCGAGCATGTCGGGCTTTGAGGGGAAGTCCAGAAACAGCTGATCCGTGTGCAGTCCGAGCTCGCGCGCGAGCCGCTCTTCCACGCGCTCCAACAAGTCGGGATCTCGCGACGGCCAGTCGGAGGTATCCGGCGGCAAGTCGGTCGCGGGAATGTCGAGTGCCCGCTTGGCGAGCCGGCGTTCGCGGAGCGCACGAGCCAGGCCGGTCTGGTCGTGCTGCTGCAGCTCGTGGATTAACGCGTCATCGGTCGCCACTGCGATATCCTCGGGCTTCAGGCGTCGCGCCGCGATTGCTCGGCGCACCAGCCGCTTGAACATCGCCGTCGCGCTCCGCACCGCGTGATGCCAGTACACATTGCGATACATCTGGTACTTCGCGAACAGCAGCGACTCGAGCGCGGCCAGCCCCTTGGGGTGGAGCGCCACTCCCTCTGCGGACACCGTGAGGGACGTGAGCAGCCGGTCCACGTCGATGACGCCGTACGGCACGCCGCACATCATCGCATCGCGCGACAGGTAATCGAGTTTGTCGACGTCGATCGATCCCGAGACGAGCCCAGCGAGTCGCGCCGCGCTCGTGCCCTGGATCAGTGCGAGCAGGCGCTCGGTCGGGATCCCCAGGTTGTCGAGCGCTGCGGCGAGCGCGCCGCTGCCCAGATGCCGCGCCGCCAGCGTCTCATGATGCGGGAGTCCCGCCTCTTCGAGCGCGTGCGAAAACGGATAGTGGCCGATGTCGTGGAGCAGCGCGGCGAGACGCAGCGCCAGGCCTTCCTCCGAATCGGCATCCCCGAGCTCCGCCACGACACGGCGCGCGAGATGATAGGCGCCGAGGGCGTGCTCGAACCGCGTATGGGTAGCGCCGGGATAGACCAGAAACGCGTGGCCAAGCTGGCGCACGTAGCGCAGGCGTTGTACGGCTGGCGTGTCGAGGACGGCAAGCGCCTGGGGCTCGAGGCGGATGTTGTTCCAGAGCGGGTCGCGAATGACCTCGAACTGGCTGGAGCTCAAGAGTCGGGCACGGGATCCTTGAACTGCTCGAAGTTTTTCTCGAACAGCGCCAGCAGCCGGTTGGCTTGGGCGTCGTAGGCCGCGGGTTCTTTCCAGGTCGTGCGTGGATCCAGCAAGTCGTCCGGGACCCCTGGCACGTGCCGCGGCACATGCAACCCGAATACTGGTTCGCGCCGCGTAGGCACGTTGTCCAGCTGTCCCGCGAGCGCCGCTCGCACCATGGCGCGCGTCAGCTTGAGATCCATGCGATGTCCCACACCATATGGTCCGCCGGTCCAACCGGTGTTTACGAGCCAGCACTGCACCGTGTGCTTCGCGATCCGCTCGCCGAGCATTTTGGCGTAGACGGTGGGCGGCAGGGGCAGGAAGGGCGCACCGAAGCATGCGGAGAACGTTTCCTTGGGCTCGGTCACGCCGCGTTCGGTGCCCGCGACTTTTGCCGTGTACCCCGACAGGAAGTGATACATCGCCTGCTGGGAAGTCAGCTTCGCGATCGGCGGCATCACCCCGAAGGCGTCGCAGGTGAGGAAGACGATGTGCTTGGGATGTCCCGCCATCCCTTCCGGCACGTGGTTTGGGATGTAGTGAATCGGGTAGGAGGCGCGCGTGTTTTCGGTGATCCGCTGCGAGTTCAGATCCACGGCGCCGGTGGCGGGATTCACGTCCACGTTCTCGAGTACCGTGCCGAACATTTCGGTCGTCGCGTAGATCTCCGGCTCCCCCTCGCGCGACAGCCGAATCACCTTGGCATAACACCCGCCCTCGAAATTGAAGATGCCCGCGTCGGACCAGCCGTGCTCGTCGTCGCCGATCAGGCGCCGCTCCGGATCCGCGGACAGCGTCGTCTTCCCGGTGCCCGACAGACCGAAGAAGAGCGCGCAGTCCTCCTGCTCGCCGACGTTGGCGGAGCAGTGCATCGAGAGCGCGCCCTGCAGGGGCAACAGGTAATTGAGAATCGTGAAGATTGATTTCTTGAGCTCACCCGCGTACCGGGTGCCGCCGATGAGGATCGTCCGTTGCGCGAAGCTGACGACGATGAAGGTACCCGATTTCGTGCCATGAACCTGTGGGTCCGCGTGGAACTCGGGCGCGTGCAGGACTTCGAACCCGGGGACGAACCGCGATAGCTCGCCGTCCGCCGGCCGCAAGAACATGTTGTAGACGAACAGCGCGTGCCACGCGTTCGGCGTGATAAAACGAATCGGCAGCCGGTAATTGGGGTCGGCGCACGCGTAGACGTCGCGTACGAACAGCTCCTGAGTGGCGAGGTGCGCTTCGACAGCGGCCTTGAGCCGGTCGAACTTCTCCGGCGCGATCGGCTGATTCACCTTCCCCCACCAGATGAGGTGTGTGGAGTCAGGCTCCTGCACGAGGAATTTGTCGTTCGGGCTGCGGCCGGTGTGCGGGGACGTCACGGCGGCGAATGGTCCCCCCCTCGCCCCCCCGCGCCCGCTGTTCGTCACGATCCCTTCGCCGCGGCGGAGGGCGTGCTCATACAGCTGAGACGGCGTCAGATTCCGGTACAGTCGCTGTTCGGTCGCAATACCCATGGTCTATTTGGTTGAAGCGAGGCGGCGATGCTCCAAGGCGTCGACGGCCGCAATTACCGCGATATTCACGATGTCGGGAACCTCTGACAACCGTTGCAAGACATGAACCGGGCGGTCCATCCCCACAAGGATGGGGCCGATCGCCTGGGCATCGCCAAGCCGGGCGAGCAGCTTGTAGGCGATGTTGGCGGCGTTCAAGTCTGGAAAAATCAACACGTTAGCCGGCCCGCGCAGCTTCGCAAAGGGATACACCCGCGTCAGGATTCGTTCCACCACCGCCGTATCGGCCTGCATTTCCCCATCGACCTGCAGCTCTGGCTCGCGTTCGTGCAACATGGCGACCGCCTGTTGCACTTTTGTTGCAGCCGGGTGCTTCACCGAGCCGAAGTTCGAGAATGACAGCATCGCGATGCGCGGCTCGATGCCGAGTCGCGTCACGAACTTCGCAGTGGCGGTCGCGATCTCAGCCAGGGTCGCGGCGTCCGGCTCGATGTTTACAGTGGTGTCGGCGAAGAAGAAGGTCTGCTGGCGGAAAATCATCATATAGATGCCGCTGACGTGCTTGCGGCCGGGCTC
>QHTY01000059.1:0-1923 GCA_003220985.1 Gemmatimonadota bacterium | reverse complement strand
CAGCGCATCCGTGCGGCCCGCCCGCAGAAGCAGCAAGCCGTAGTAGATCGGATCGAGGACTCGCTCCTTCGCTTCGCGGACGGTAATCCCCCGTCGCCGCCGCAGCTGCCAGAGCTCCTCGGCCAGCTTGTCGCGGTCGGGCGCGGAGCGCGGGTTCATCAGCTCGATGTCCTCGAGCGTGAGCGACGCGTCATCAGCCTGGCGGCGGATGGCGTCGAGATCACCCAGCAGGATCGGTCGCGCGATGCCTTCGTCGGCGAGAATTCGCGCGGCGCGCAGGATGCGGGGATCGTCGCCCTCGGGGAAGACGATGCTGGGTGGATCCTGCTGCACGCGCGAGATGAGCCCACGCATGACCTGGCGCTCCGGGCCGAGCCGTGCCTCGAGCTCCGCGCGATACTCCTCCACGTCGATGATGCGCCCGGCGATCCCTGATGCGACTGCTGCCCAAGCTACAGCCGGCGCGACCCACAATAGCACGCGGGGATCGAACGGCTTGGGGATCAGGTAGTCGGGCCCGAACTTGAGTTTCTCGATCCCATACGCGCGTGTGACTGCCTCAGGCACGTCCTCTTTCGCGAGCGCGGCGAGCGCGCGCGTGGCCGCCATTTCCATCTCTTCGTTGATCTGCTTGGCCCGCACGTCGAGCGCACCGCGGAAGATGAACGGGAAGCCGAGGACGTTGTTCACTTGATTGGGAAAGTCGGACCGGCCCGTCGCGACGATCGCGTCGGGCCGCGCTTTTTTCGCTTCGTCGGGCATGATCTCCGGCGTGGGATTGGCGAGCGCGAAGATCACCGGCTTCTTCGCCATGCCCTGCAGCATTTCTCCCGTGACGATGCCGGCGACCGACAATCCCACGAATACATCCGCCCCCTGCAGCGCCTCGGCCAGCGTGCGCGCTTTCGTGTCGACCGCAAAGCGTTGCTTGAACTCATCGAGCCCGTCGCGCCCCTTGTAGATCACGCCCTTGTGGTCGGCCATCACGATGTGCTCGCGCTTGACGCCGAGGCGCACGTAGTGCTCCGCGGTCGCGATGGCCGCCGCACCGGCGCCGGCGAACACGATCTTGACCTGGTCGAGCTCCTTTTTCACCAGCTCGAGCGCGTTGAGCAGCGCGGCGCCGGAAATGATGGCGGTGCCGTGCTGGTCATCGTGAAACACGGGGATGCCGAGCGTGTCGCGGAGCTTTTGCTCGATGTAGAAGCAGTCGGGGGAGCGGATGTCTTCGAGATTGATCCCACCGACCGTGGGCTCGAGCAGCTGGCAGAAGCGGATGACGTCCTCGGGATTCTCGGAGCCCACCTCGAGGTCGAACACGTCGATATCGGCAAAGGTCTTGAAGAGAATCCCCTTGCCCTCCATCACCGGCTTGCCGGCCAGCGCGCCGATGTTCCCCAGGCCAAGCACGGCCGTGCCGTTGGAGACCACGGCGACGAGGTTCCCTTTGGAGGTGTAGAGGTAGGCATCCTCGGGTCGCTTGGCGATTTCCAGGCAGGGCTCGGCTACACCAGGGGTATAGGCCAACGACAGGTCGCGTTGGTCCTTAAACGGCTTTGTAGGGGTGACCTGGATCTTCCCGGGCCGGCCCTGCGAGTGATAGTCGAGGGCCTCCTGGCGGCGGCTCGGAGGGACCAAGGACAGAAGTCCTTTTTGGAGAAGGGGTTATGCTACCAGCCCATGACCCGAGCTGTCAAGACCGAGTCGGGTGTTATAATACCGCCCATGCCGAAACGGTCGCTCTGGCTCCGGACCCCGCTGTTCTTGCTCACGCTGCTGCAGCTCAGCGTGCCGGCGGCTGCTTCCTGGGCGGATGCACTGCAGGGCGAGTCGACCGGTCCGGCGCACATCGAGTCGCATTCCACCAGCTCCTGCCCGCGTGTTCACCCCGCTGACTGCGCCTTCCATCGATTCCTCGCAAAG
>QHTY01000214.1:3141-3565 GCA_003220985.1 Gemmatimonadota bacterium | reverse complement strand
GCGGCGTCGAAAGCCCGGGCGAGCATTTCATGCAGCTCCGTGAGAGTGACGTAGAGGTTGGACGCATCGAGAGGACCTCGGACCGCCGGCTGTACCACCGCAATCGCCTCGCGCGGGCGGCTAAGCGCCATCAGAGTTCGTGCGAGCTCCAGGTTGGTCCGCGTGTAGCCATAGGTCAAGGAGAACATCGCCTGCCGGAATTCCGAAACCGCGTCCGATGGGCGGCCCCGCGCCCGAAGCAACAAGCCTCGGATGTAGTGGTGCAAGCGCCCGTCTCGCCCATACAAACTCTGCTGTCCGAGCACCTGGAGACTGTCCGCGAGGCGTTGGAGCAGCGCCGTGTCGCCGGCGGCGGCCAGCGCGGTCGCTCGATGAGTCAGCGTCCAGCACAGGTGCCGCGCATATCGTCCCGGCAGAGAAACCC
>QHTY01000214.1:2498-3057 GCA_003220985.1 Gemmatimonadota bacterium | reverse complement strand
GGTTAGAGTTGTACGGGAGGGCATGTTGCGGCTTCGCATTCCTGGACTCAACGGCCCGCATTGTTCGCGTGAGGGTGAGGGCTTCGCGCAGTCTTCCTTGATAGCGAAGGCTGATAGATCCCCACCACAACGCGTGCGACTGCCGCACTTCAGTCGCGTAATGCTGTTTGAGATTAACGAGGGCATCAGCCTCCGAGAAGTCGCCACGCCGAAGGTCGAGCGGTACGCGCCAGTATATCTCGTCGGTTGCGCCGCCGGCCGAGAACCGCATAAGGGAGTCGTATGCAGCGCGCGCCTCTGCGAAGCGACCGACATGCTCGAGCGGGACCGCGAGCGCAAGCCACGCCCCGCTCGAGCGCGGCTGCAGCAGGAGAAAGTCACGTGCGGCCCGCTCCGCAGCGGGGAGGGAATCGGCCATCGTGTAGGCGGTAACGATGTTCTGCATCGCCTCACATCCGCGACAGCGAGCGGCGACGCCACGGAGGCCGAGCGAGTCCATCGCAGCGACGACCCGGAATGACTCCACAGCCCCAAGGAAGTCACCGTGCCACATGCGCGC
>QHTY01000214.1:0-2477 GCA_003220985.1 Gemmatimonadota bacterium | reverse complement strand
CGGGATAGCGAATCGCGAGCGTTTCGGCGATCGCGAGATCCGCCGGATTGCCCGTCTCGCGCGCCCACCCAGCACGAATGAGAAGCCGCTCGCGATCGGAGGCGTGACTCGCCAGGCGCACTGCCTGCGCCAAGTGGGACTTGGGACCCGACAGGACCGGATTGATCGTGCCCGCGTAATAGGCAGCCATCGCGAACTCCGAGTCCTCGGCCAGGGCCGCCTCGAACAGCCGCATCGCCGCTGGTACGTCCTCTTCGCGATAATAGGCACGCAGCCCCGCAACGTAGAGTCGATACGCCGCGAACGAGGTGGTTGTGACGTCGGCGATGCGCATGGTATCGGCCTTGACACCCAGGCTGGCTGCGAGTGCAGCCGTCGCGGAATCGGTAATCGCGAAGACGTCGGCGCCTTCAACGCCAGATTCCTGCAACACCACACCGGTCGCCAGATCGACGCGCTCGAGCTCCAGGCGCAACGCGCCCCCCGGGCGGCGGTAGAGCATTCCCTGCACGAGCTGAGTGGCTCGCGCGTCGCGCGCCGCTCGCTGCATCATCGTGTTTTCTTCGCTTTGGCCACGCAGCGGCCCCGAGAGCTCGTAGAGTCGTGCTGTACTGAGAACATGGAGTCCCGGGATCCGCGCCAGGTTCGTCGCGAGCATCTCGGCTACCGTCGGCGCGACGCCGCTCGTATCCGATCCGGTGTAGTCTCGGATCGCGCCAACGGCGATGATCGAAACGCTCGCACGTGATCGGCGGGCCGTATTCGCCACGAGGACCGATCCTAGGGCAACGACGGTTATCATCGCGGTGAGGATTGTCGCCGGCCGTACGCGGGCCGGCCGTGGCGGCGCTGGCGAGCCTGTCCGGCCCCGTTCAGCGCTCGCCCGCGATGTCATGGGTGTCTGGTTTCGCAGCCGCTCAGTCAGCGCGATGAGTTCGGCCGGCGGCTCCGCGCCGAGCTCCTTGCGCACCCGCGCTTGATAGCTGTCGCCATGTTGCACGGCGGCCACTCGCTCACCTGCCTGGTCCAGGGCCTGCATCATCCCGATCGCCGCCCGGGCGCTGAACGGATCAATCTGCGTCAACTGCCGCCAGTGCTCGGCCTCAGCCTGGAACCTGCCCGCGTCACCCGCTTCGCGTGCCAGCAATTGCAGGGCGCTAGACACCTCGTAGGCCAGCCGAGTGCGCTCGCCCTCGACCCAGCGTTCGAACTCTTCGGTTTCGCTTAGGAAAAACCCGTCGAGGAACGGTCCTTGATACAACGCAACCGCAGCCGCATGGTCGCCACGATCCAGAGCATCCTGGAACTGTCGAACGTCGCTGTTGACCACGTCCGGGTTGAGCCGCAGTTCGGTTGAGCCGAGCACCAACTCCGGGGCGTCCAGGTCGCGTCGCAGGGCGTAGCACGCCTGCCGCAGCAGGTTGCGCCCATGTGCGGTGTCGCTCTCAGGCCATAAGTAAGCGACCAGCTTGTCGCGACTGATGCCGTGTTTCGTGGCGGCGAGAAGCGCGAGGAGGGCGAGGGTCTTGCGCTGTATCGCCGCGCCGTTCGCGACAGCGCCGTCAACCGTGATGGACAATCCGCCAAAGGTCCGGAGTTCCAGCATGGGGCTCCATTTGACGCGCGTTTGACGGTCTCCTCACGCGCGCGCCCTACGTTAGCTCTCCTTTTCAACGACCGCCATTGAATTGGCAGTTGACGGGATGCGTGCCTCATCAAAATCGCGACTGGGCAATGGGATCCACCCGAGGAGGTCTCTTGTGAAACACTCGACACTTGCCGCCCTGACCGTATTCGCGCTTGCCGGAGCGCTGGCCGGTTGCAGCGAGCGCAACCCACCGACAGGACCATCTGTGGATGTCGCAACGCTTAGCCCTGCCAGCTTCATCGGAGACCGACCGTATGCCTGGAATTTCACGTGTCACGGCGGGTTTGTTCTGCTCGCTCAATGGGCTTGGACACAGGACGGTGTGGCGATCGCAAGCGGCAGCATCAACTGCGGTGGCGACGAGACCTTCAGTGGCACCGGAGTGCGGCCCGCCAATTCGAACGGCTTCACCGCGGACGTTGGGACCAACTCCCAAACCTGGACCTTCGACCCGGCCGGGCCTTTCAAGGCGAGTCTGTCGGGCTCCGCGGGAGGGGGCGGCCACTGCTCACTCGTGTGCATTCCGTTCCATAAGGAAAGTGGCAAGCTGACCGTGGAGAGCTAGAGCGGCCTTCGCTCCGTCGACTTCGGAATTGGAGGAACTGTGAAAGCGATTTGCATCGCAGGCGGCTTACTGTTCGCAGCCGCCTTCATGGCCGGGTGCAGCGACGGCAACATCCCCGCGGCGCCTCGCGTGCCCGGCGCCGACGCTGCTGTGGCAGTCCAGAACGCCGGATCGCTTGTTGAGCTGTCACGACCCAATGCTGTTGGGACTTGCGACGATGGATTTGCGAGTGGGGCTTGGTCCATTGACGAAGCTGAAGAGCCC
>QHTY01000058.1:10731-21000 GCA_003220985.1 Gemmatimonadota bacterium | reverse complement strand
CCGGCCGGAACTTCGACGGACGGGGCCTCCGTGAACTCCTCGACCTTCTCCCCCAGCTCGAGCGCGAGGCGCTCGGCGGTCTTGCGGCCGATCCCGCTCACCGACGACAGCAACCCAATGTTCTTCTCGCGCAGCGCCCGCGCGCCGCGCTCCACGCCGAGTGCCGACAGCACGGCGATGCCGATCTTGGGTCCGACGCCGCTGACGCTCGTGAGCCGCTGGAAAAAACGACGCTCGGCGTCGTCGAGGAATCCGTACAGTGCCCAGCCGTCCTCGCGCACGACCAGCTCGGTCGCCAGGGTGATCTCGACGCCGGTCGCCGGCAAGCGCTCCATGACGCCGAGCGGGACGACGACCTCATAGCCGACGCCGCCGGGCGTCTCGACGACGACCCGGTCGGCGGATTTTGTCGCCAGCCGGCCGCGAACGTGTGCGATCATGTTAGGTGCGCGATCATACGATTAATGTAGGGGCGCAGCATGCTGCGCCCCTACCCGTACCATCCTGGGCGATGATCGCAGAATAAACGTCAGCGCCACCGCAACTCCATCGGCGGCGTCGGCCGGCTTCGGTGCGTGCTTGAGGTGCAGCAAGCGAGCCACCATGGCCGCCACCTGCGCCTTTTGCGCGCCGCCGGCTCCGACCACGGTCTTCTTGATCATGGCCGGTGCGTACTGGGCGATATCGAGCTCCGCTTGCTGCGCTGCCAGCAAAATGACTCCGCGTGCATGCCCAAGAACGAGTGTCGTACGGACGTTCTTATGATAGAAGGCATCCTCGAGGGCGAGTACCGAGGGTTGGTGGCGTTTGATGAGCTGTCCGATTGCCTGGTGCAGCTCGGCGAGACGATGGGGCAGGGAATTGTTGCGTCCGAAGCGAAAAACGCCGCATTCGATGAGTCGGCCCAACCCCGGGACCCCGTTCCCATTTCCCGTTTCGATCACGCCGTAGCCGGTGACCCGAGTGCCGGGGTCGACGCCCAGGACCCTCACGTCATCCCGTCACCGCCGCCATCGCCTCGGCGTCGATGTCGAAGTTGGAAAAGACCTTCGCGACGTCGTCCATTTCCTCGAGGCCTTCCATGAGGTTCAGCAGCTTCTTGGCGTCGCTGCCCTCGACCTTCACGGTGTTTTTGGGAACCATCGCGATCTCGGCGCTCTGCACCGGCAGCTTCTTGCCGCGCAGCGCTTGGTCGATCGCGTGGAGCTGCGTGGGCGGCGTCGTGATCAGATAGATGTCGCCCTCCTTCTCCATGTCTTCCGCGCCGGCGTCGAGGGCGGCTTCCATCGTGGCATCCTCGTTCGCCTTGGCGTCCACCACGATCTGGCCCTTGCGGTCGAACATCCAGGCGACGGCGTTGGTGGCCGCAAGGTTGGCGCCGTGGCGCTGGAAGACGTTGCGGATCTCGGCAACGGTGCGGTTGGCGTTGTCCGTCGTGGCCTGAATGAGGAGCGCCGCGCCCCCAGGCCCGTACCCCTCATATGTGACCTCTTCGTAGGTCACGCCCTCGAGCTCGCCGGTGCCCTTCTTGATCGCACGGTCGATGTTGTCGGCCGGCATGTTTTCCGCTTTGGCGGCATCGATCGCGGTGCGCAGCCGCGCGTTACCGCCCGGATCCCCGCCGCCCTGCTTGGCCGCAATCGTGATTTCGCGAATCAGACGCGTAAACACGGCACCGCGCTTCTGATCGGTGACCGCTTTCTTCCGCTTGATCTGTTTCCATTTGCTGTGACCAGCCATATCCCTACTCCTGATTCACAGGCTAAAGCCTGTGCTCGGCAGACACTGTCCTTAAGGACACCGCATTGCCGAATCCAACTTAGCTCATCTATCCGGATCGAGCATATCCTCAAACCGCATCCAGCGCCGGTAGAAATACAGATCGACGAATCCCGTTGGACCGTTGCGGTTCTTGGCGACGAGCAGCTCGGTCGCCCCATCCACGCCACCGCCGGGGTTGTACATCTCCTCACGGAAAATCGACAGGATGACATCGGCATGCTGCTTCGGTGCTCCCATCACGCCGTAGTCGTCGAGCGTCGGCCGCTTGGCCTCACGCCCGGTCTGAAAGCCGGGGAGCTGCGCGACGACGAGCAGCGCCACCTCACGCGCCAGCGCCAGCGCCTTGAGATGACGGAGCACGAGGGCCGTGTCCTCGTCCTGCGTCGTACGCGCCTTCGGAGGGGGGACGAGCTGCAAGTAATCGACGACGACGAGGCCGACTTGCCGTAGGGGATCGAGCCGCTCGAAGACGCTTTCGAAGTCGTCGCCGGCGACCGGTAACAGAGACAGGGGAAGGCCCCGCAGCCGCACCGCGGCCGCGCCCACACCGGCACGCGTCTGATCGTTGAGCTTCGCGGAGCGGAGCTCGTCCACGGCGACTTTCCCTTCGATCGCCAGGGCGCGCTCCATCAACCGCTCTTCATTCATCTCCCCGGAGAGATAGGCGACGCCAACCGACTGCTGCGCCACCCGCAAGGCGATGCCGAGCGCGAGGGCGGATTTCCCGCTGCCGATGTCTCCACCCAACAGAATGAGGTCGCGCCGGCGGAAGCCGCCACCGAGGAGCTTATCGAGCGAACCGAACCCCGTCGGGATCGTGTCGCCCGTGATCTCGCCGGGGCGCTGCGCGTCCACACGCTCCACGAGGTTGTCGAGCGATGGACGTTTTTCAAGGCGGCGCGCGGGGGAAGGCATGGTCTATAAATGCAATCTCGCGCTGCGGGCGGCAACGGTGACGGCGTCCGCGGCCTCGTCGCCGAGCACGTCGCGCGCCGGCGCGGTCAGCTGGCTGAGCACCAGGGCCGCGGCGTCGGGCGTCGCGGTCTCCAGGTGTTGCCGCGCGGCGGCGAGCGCCCGGCGGAGCGGCGCCGGCAGCGCCAGGCTGCCGAGGCGCGTCTCCAGCGCTTGCAGGCGTCGCCGGTGATTCTTCGCGCTCACCGGGGCAGGCGGCAGCAGCGCCTCGGCCGCGCGCACCACCAGCCAGAGTGCGAACAGGCCTTCCCGCCGCGGGCCGCGTGACGACTCGGCGATCAGCGTGACTAGCCGCTCTTCGGCAGGCGTGCTCATGCCACCAGGCGCTGCACCACGGCAGCCACCTGATCGGGAAGCACGTCTTCCAGGCAGCGATGATGTCCCAGTGGGCACCGTTCCGATCCCATCGCCGAACATGGACGGCAGCTCAGGTCCCGCTCGAGCACCGTCGCCCGAGCGGGCGTGGTGTAGGGGAAGAAGCCGAAGGGCTCCACCGTCGGTCCAAAGAGCGCGACGACGCGTGTTCGTACGCCAGTGGCCATATGCATCACGCCGGTATCGCCCGAGATCAGCACGGTCGCTCGCTCCAGACACGCGCCGGTTTCTTGGAGGGTGAACTCGCCCGCCACATTGATGACGCTCGGCTCGAGCGCCGCGGCGAGCTCGCGATCGCTTCCCGTCGGTCCACCGACGGCGACGACGCCGAGCCCGAGCTGTCGCAACCGGTCGGTGAGGGCCCGCCAATGCTCAATGGGCCACCGTTTGGTGGCGTGCGCCGCCCCCGGGGCAATCACGGCAAATGGCTTTAGGTCGAGTCCCACTGCGGCGAGCCAATGGGTCATATGCGCGCGCGCGGCCGGCGCAAGAAAGAATTCCGGCGGGCCGCCGTCCGGCGCGACGTGGAGTGCTCGCGCCGCCTCGAAGTAGCGCTCGGGAACCGGCACGTGCCGGCCGTAGATGTTGATCTTCGTCGCGATCAACGTGGTGCGCGCGAATTTGCGCTTGGAGTAGCGGGACCACGCGCAGGGCACCAGCCAACGCAGCGCCGCGCTGCGCAGACTGCCGTGCAGATCCAGCCCATGCGTGGGCCGGAGTGCCCGCAGCCGGCGCGCGAGGTCGGGGATTCGCTCCTTGGGGCCGAGCTCGACGACGCCGGTCAGATGCGGATTCTCGACGACGAGCGGCGCCATCGCCGGCTTGGTGACGAAATACAGCTCGGCGTCGGGATGGCGCCGGTGCAACGCGCGCACGAGGGGAGTGGTGAGGAGGACGTCGCCGATGGAGCTGAACCGGACGCACAGAATACGCAACACGCGGCCAATGTAGTCGCGCGTTGCCGGGCTTCGCCAGCGGGACTAGCTTGTCACGCAAGATGCCCCGTCCGAAAAGTATTCTCTGGGTCGACGACGAAGTCGATGGCCTGGCGGCGCACCGCCGCTTTCTCGAGCAGCAGGGCTTCGCGGTGGCGCAGGCGGCGCACGGCGACGATGCCCTCGCGATGTTGCGGCGCCAACCGTACAGCGTCGTGCTGCTCGACGAGCAGATGCCGGGACGGCGTGGCATCGAGCTGATTCCGGAGATGCGCGCGATCGATCCGGCGATGGCGGTGGTGATGGTCACGCAGAGCGAGGATGACGGGCTGATGCGCGACGCGATCGGCATCGAGATCGACGATTACCTCGTGAAGCCGGTGCATCCGCGCCAGGTGCTCTCCGTGGTCACGCGCCTGCTCGAAGGCGACCGCATTCGCCAGCAGCGCCTGGCCCGCGATTTCGTCACCCGCTTCCGCGAGCTGGAAGGCCGCCGGGGGGCCACGCTTGCGTGGCGCGAGTGGAGCGAGTTGATCGCCGAGCTGGCGCGATGGGAGGTACGCCTCGCCGCGGCCGATGAGCCCGGGCTCTCCGAGGCGCTGCACAACCTGCAAGAGAGCCTGCGCAAGGATTTCCAGGTCTTCATCACCAAGAGCTATCCCCGCTGGCTCGCCGACCCCGAGCGGGACCGGCCGCCGCTGTCGGTCGACGTGGGCGCGGAGTTTCTGGTCCCCGCGCTCAAGCGCACCGGTCGCGTGGTGTTCATCATGATCGATTGCCTGCGGCTCGATCAGTGGGAAGTGCTGCGTGATCTGATCACGCCGCTGTTCGACGTCGAGGAATCGCACTACTACAGCATTCTCCCGACGGCGACGCCGTTCGCGCGCAACGCGATCTTCAGCGGTCTCTTCCCGATGGAAATCGCAGCCCGGCACCCCGAGTGGTGGGGCGCGCCGACCGACGACGAGAGCCTCAACGCCCACGAGCCCGAGCTCCTGGCCGAGCAGTTGCGCGAGCTGGTCGGCGAGACCGTGCCGGTGCGCTACGAGAAGCTGTTCACGGCGGCCGATGGCACCGATCTGTTACGCCGCCTGCCGGCGCATCTGGCGCAGCCCGGCGTGACCGCCCTCGTCTTCAACTTCATTGACCAGCTGACGCACGGCCGCTCCGAGAACGCGATCCTGTATGAGGTCGCGCGCGATGCGGACGCGCTGCGGGGATTGACGAAAACGTGGTTCGAGCGCTCGCCCGTGCTCGCCGCGCTCGAGGAGGCGGAGCGTCGCAACGTGCCGGTGCTGCTCACGACCGATCACGGCGCGATTCACTGCAACACGCCGGCGACGGTCTTCGCCAAGCGCGACGCGACCGCCAACCTGCGCTATAAGTTCGGCGAAGACCTGCGAGCCGAAGATCCCGAGGCGGCGATCATGGTCGAGGACCTCAAGGCGTACGGCCTGCCCGCCAAAGGGCTGGGCGTGCGGCTGTTGCTCGCGACCGGCGACCGCTTCTTCGTGTATCCCACGAAGCTGCGCGAATATCAGGCGCGCTATCGCGGCGCGTTCCTGCACGGCGGCGCGACCCCGGAAGAAATGATCCTGCCGGTCGCGCTGCTCACGCCGCGTCGATCCCGGTGATGATCCGCTCGCACCGGCTGTTTGGACTGCTGCGCCCCTACTCGCTGCAGTTCGCCGCGACGATCGCCACGACGGTGATCTCGTCGGTGCTCGACGGTTTCACGTTCGTGCTGCTGATCCCGTTTCTGCGCGCGCTGTTCGGCAACGCCGCCCTGCCTAACCAGGGCGGGACGCAGGTCGAGGCGGTGCTCCACAAGATCGCCGGGCCGTTCCTGCAAGCGGGGTCGCCGGACATCGCGCTGCGCAACGTCGTCATCATCCTGCTCGTCGCCCTGCTGCTGAAAAACCTCGCGGCCTATTTCGCGTCGATGGGAAGCGTGGCGATTCAGGAAGGGGTGGTGCGGGACCTGCGGGTCAGGCTGGTCGACCATCTCCAGACGCTGCCGCTCGGCTATTTCCAGCGCACCCGCGCGGGCCAGACGATCGCGCGCGTCATCAGCGACACCGACCAGGTCAAGACCGCGGTCAGCGCGGCGCTCGCGTCGCTGCTGCAGAACCTCGTCGTGATCCTCGTCTACGTCGTGATTCTATTCGGTCTCTCGGTCAAACTGACGCTGCTGTCGCTGCTGCTCGCCCCGGTCTTGCTGTTGATCATCCGGCCGATGATCAACCGGCTGCGGCGCCGCTCGCGCGAGCTGGCGGCCGAGCGCGGCGAGGTGACGAGCCACGTGGGGGAGATGATCGCCTCGGCGAAGCTGGTTCGCGCCTACGTCGCCGAGGCGTTCGAGCTGGGGCGGTTCAAGGAGCTCGCCGAGCGCTACCGCAAACGGGTGCTGCGGGCGCAGCGCTACTCCAGTCTCACGAGTCCGGTCAGCGGAGTGTTCGGCGGCTTCATGATCGTGCTGATCCTCGTGGTGGGAACGCGCCTCGCGCTCGGGGGAGGGGCCACGCTCGATCCCGCCGTACTGATCACGTTTCTGGCGGTGAGTCTACGGCTCATGTCGCCGATCAAGTCGGTCTCCAACTATCCGACCGTCATGGCGACCGCGGTGGCATCCGCCGAGCGCGTGTTCGAGGTCCTCGATCTGCCGTCGGCCGAAGGGGACCGTCCCGGGGAAACCACGGCCGAGTTCAGCGAGCGCATCGAATTCCGCGGCGTGTCGTTCGAGTACGAACCGACCGAGTCGGTGCTACGCGATGTCGATCTCGAAGTACAGCGCGGCCAGGTGGTCGCCATCGTGGGTCCGTCGGGGGCTGGGAAGACGACGCTCGTCGATCTCTTGCCGCGCTTCTACGAGCCGACGCGCGGCGAGATCCTCATGGACGGCGTGCCGCTCACGAATTTCACACGCACGTCCCTGCGGCGGCTCATGGGGATCGTGTCGCAGGAAACCGTGCTCCTCAACGACAGCGTGCTCGCGAATATCGCCTACGGCCTGAAGGATGTGCCGCTCGACCAGGTGCGTGCCGCGGCGCGCGCGGCCAACGCGGACGAGTTCATCATGCGCCTCCCCGAGGGCTATGGCACGTTGCTGGGCGAGCGCGGCACGAGGCTCTCCGGTGGCCAGCGCCAGCGAATCGCGATTGCACGGGCGCTGCTCCGCGATCCCCCGATCCTCATTCTCGATGAGGCCACCAGCGCGCTCGACACCGAGTCCGAGCGGCTGGTGCAGGAGGCGATCGAGCGGCTCATGGCGCACCGCACGGTGTTCGTCATCGCGCACCGCCTCGCGACCGTGCAGCACGCCGACTTCATCGTCGTGCTGGCGGAGGGGCGGATCGTCGAGCGCGGCACGCACGGCGACCTGCTGTCCGCGGACGGCCTGTACCGCCGGCTGTACAATCTCCAATTCCGCACCTGACGTGCTGTCCGGCTTCACCCTGGTTCGCAACGCCGTCAAGCTCGACTTCCCGATCGTCCCCGCGATCCGGTCGGTGCTCGCGGTGTGCGACGAAGTCGTCGTCAACGTCGGCAAATCGGATGACGATACGCGCGATCTCGTCGCGTCCGTCGCCGACCCGCGGGTCCGCATTCTCGATACCGAGTGGGACTTCACCAAAAAGAACCTCATGCTGTCCATCGAGACGCAGCGGGCGATGGACGCGTGCCGGGGATCGTGGGGCATCTACATCCAGGCCGACGAAGTCTTGCACGAGCGCGGCGCGCGGATTCTCAAAGAGAAGGTCGCCGAGTGGGACGGTGACGAACGCGTCGAGGGCCTGCTCGTCAAGTATCTCCATTTCTACGGCGGCTTCGATCGCATCGCGCGAAGCGCGCTGCATCCGTCTCGGGAGGGATATCCGTCCCTATCAGGGCGCGCAGGGGTTTCGCGTTGGCTCGAACTACCGGAAGGTTCGTGCGCGTCCTACCGACGCCGAGGTGTTTCATTACGGCTGGGCGCGCTCCGCGCGCGCGATCAAGGCAAAGCTCGAGATTTGCAAGACGATGTATCCGTTGTGCACACAGCGGCTCGAGCGCGAGCTGCAGGAGAACGGTGGCGCACTAGCCTGGATCCCCTTGCTCCAGCCGTATCGCGGCCAGCACCCCGCCGTCGCGCGCGAGTGGATCGCGAAACGGTCCCACCACCCCCTCGTCGGGCCGCAGCATTTCAAGCTCGAGCACCTGCGGTTCTACTTCTCCGATTGGATCGAGCGGCTGACGGGCGCGCGGGTGTTCGAGTTCCGCAACTACGAGCCCGTGTAGTCCTTCCCGGCAGTTCCTGGGTGAAACCACGAGTGTGCTGAAAGTCGCAGTCGCAGGGTCCTTCTGCAAACGGCCATCGACCGCGATGGAGTCGAATTGTTCGACTCGCGAGCGCAGCGCGAGCAACTCCGCGACCCCGGCGCCGATGCCGCCACCATCGGCGCCCACAAGCTCGCGCAACGATCCACGCGGAGTCGCCAGGACGGGCGTGCCGCTGGCGAGCGCCTCGAGAACGTTTACCGGACAGGGGTCCTCCCACTGCACCGGCATCCATAGGCAGCGCGCGCCGGCGAGCAGCTCGCGTTTGCGTGCGCCCCCTACCTCGCCGACGAACTTGACCCAGCGCGAGAAGCTCGGCCGCCATCCTCCCGCGACGATCAACTTGAATGGGACGCTTTTGGCCGCAGCGACAGCGATCCGCCAACCTTTGACGGAATGCAGACGAGCCAGGAAGAGATCGAAGTCAGACTTTCTTGATCGGAACTCGTACTCATCAAGGCGCACCCCGTTGAGCACATAGGCTGAGGTGCCGTGTCGCCGCGCGTGGTTTTCACTCACACAGATGGTGTGCGGCGACGCGGCACGTCCAGGCCCCATGTTGCCATGCAGTGTTTCCACATATGGCACGCGCGGCGGATTCAGGACCGTCGAGTGGTAATGCATGATATCAACTGGGTGGCTTATGTAGCGGCGCGGATCGAAGCCCGGTGCGCGCACCGTCTCAGCGTCGATTTCGACGACGCGCACGCCGGGGACCTTGCTGCCGCGCCCCGCCAGCAGGGTGACGTCATGACCCATCTCCACGAGCGCCTGACTCAACCACACGACGATGCGTTGCGCGCCGCCGTACTTTTCGACCGGCACGCGCGTGTGCTGGAATTGGACGATGTGCATTCAGTCGACAGTACGACCCGGCGGCAACGTCCCCTTCTTTTTCAGGGCGTCATACATTCGGACGTACTCCTCGGCCATTCGCACGTGTGTGAACAGCCGCTCAGCGCGGGCCCGGCACGCGCGTGGATCTCGGGTCTGAATGTTCGACGCTGCCGCGATCATTTCGTCGAGCGTCGCGCAAATCGCCCCAACCTCAGGCGTGAGGATCTCGGGCAACGCGCCGCGTTTGGTGCCGAGTACCGGAGTGCCCGAGAACAACGCCTCGATCGTCGGCAATCCGAACGGCTCATCCCACTGCGCCGGCATCCAGAGACTGCGCGCGCGCGCGAGCAACACCGCCTTGCGTTTCCCGCCCACTTCTCCGACGTACTTGATCACGCCGGTAAAACTTGGGCGCCAACCGCCCGCGACGATCAACCGGCGGCCGGTGCGCTTCGCCGCTTCGATCGCCCAGTGATAGCCGCGATCGCTATGCAGTTTGCCGAGGAAGAGATCCCACTGCTCCTTGCGCGGGCGGAAAATAAAATCCGCCGGATCGAGTCCGTTGTACACGAACGTCTCGCTGCCGTGGCGGCGCGCATGATCGCGCGAGAGAAAAATCGTGTTGGGCGGCAGCGCTGTTCCCGGTTTCCAATTGCCATGCAGCGTCTGCACGAACGGGACGGATTTCGGGCCCTGCTTCAAGGGAAAATGCGCGTGCAGGATGTCGGCATTGTCGGGCAGCAACGACGTGAGATCGGTGCTGCCGCCGTTGCTCTTCAGGGCACGAGGCGAGACTTCGATGATGCGTGACGCAGCGGCGAGTTTGGTGCCCGGCTGGGCGAGTACGGTCACGCGATGCCCCAGGGCCGCCAGCGCCTGCACGAGCGCCACGACGACGCGTTGGGGTCCGCCGTAACCTTCGACCGGAAGCCGGTGATGGGACGCGACCACGACGTGCATCGGAGTCCCAGTATAACTAGCTTCGCTCCATGGCGCCTCGGGCACTGACAATTCTGCAACTCACGCATCAAGGTCAGGGCGCCGGTTCCAC
>QHTY01000058.1:6349-10426 GCA_003220985.1 Gemmatimonadota bacterium | reverse complement strand
ACGATCGCCGTGAGTGTGGCCGTGGCGAACGCCCTGCGGCGGCGGCTGCATCCGCGCGGTCGGCTGCGCGTCGTTCCGAACGGCATCGATCTCGCCCGCGTCGAGGCCGAGCCGTCGCAGCAGGACCTGGCCATGGCGCAAGCCGCGCTCGGAGGGGATTCCGGTCGTCCGGTCGTGGCGGTGGTGGCGCGCCGCAAGGATCAGCAGATCCTGCTGCGCGCGTTGCCGGCGCTCGCACGGCCCGTCACGGTCGTGTTCGTCGGCATCGGTCCCGACAAGGTGCTGGCGGCCGCGGCGGCGGCGGTCCCCGAGCGGCATCGGATTGTCTTCGTGCCGTTCACGGAGCATCCCCTCGCGTTCTACCGTTTGGCTACCGTCGCGGCGTTGCCATCGCGCATCGAGGGGCTGTCGCAGTCGTTGCTCGAGGCGATGTCCCTCGGCGTTCCGGTGATCGCCTCGGCGGCCGGAGGCAACCCGGACCTCATCTCTCCCGGCGAGACCGGCTTGCTGGTGCCACCGCTCGACCCGGCCGCCTGGACCCGGGCGCTCGATCGCATGCTCGGCGACGACGAGTTCCGCGCGCGGGTCGCGCGCGCCGGGCGCGCACACGCCCGCCAAGAATTCACCATGCCGCGCACGGCCGAGCGGACCGAGATCGTGTATTGCGAGGCGATCGAGCGGCGGCGATTGCTAGCGGGGGAACGACCAGGTACGACCCCGCTGACGGTGGTCATTCCCACTCTCAACGAAGCGAGTCAGATCGGCGACTGCGTCCGCGGCCTTGCGTGGGCCGGTGAAGTCATTGTTGTGGACGCGAGCTCCAAGGACGGAACGGCCGCCACCGCCGCGGCGGCAGGGGCGCGCGTGCTGGATGGCATGGCGCCTGGGATCGCCGCGCAGCGCAACACGGGCATCGCCGCCGCCAAGCACGAATGGGTGTTCGCGCTCGATGCGGATGAGCGCATAGGACCCGCACTCGCGGCGGAGCTGGCGCAGGTGGTGGTCGCGCCCCAACACGAGGCCTATCGCGTGAAGCGGCGCAACCTCTTTCATGGGCACGTGCTGCGCCGCGGGCACTGGGGCCGCGACTGGGTGGTGCGGCTGTTTCGGCGCGGCCGGCGCTTCGGCGGCGCGAGCGCGCACCCCGGCCTCGAGTTCCCGGAACGCGAGCAGGGCGAGCTGGCCAACGAGCTGGATCACACCCCCTACAAGGACCTGGGACATCACCTGGACAAGCTCATTACCTACAGCCGCATGAGCGCGGCCGACCTCGCCGCGCAGGGGCATCGGGCGACATTCAGTGACGTCGCGCTACGCCCTGCCTTTCGGTTTTGGCGCGACTATATCCTTCACGGCAGCATCTTCGACGGCCGGCTCGGCGTGATTCACGCGGGGATGAGTGCGGCGTCGGTGTTCTTGAAGTATGCTTTCCTATGGGAACGACAACGCCGTGGCTAAGACCTTCCTCCTGACCGGCGAATTTCCGCCGATGCAAACCGGCATCGCTCGCATGATGGGCGAGATCACGCGCCGCTATCCGCGCGGCGAGCTCCTCGTCTCCACCGGCCAGCATCGCGATTCCCAGGATTCCGACGTGCGCTTCAGCGGTGCCGTCGTGGACCGGATGCCGGTGCCGAGTAAGGCGCTACGCAATCTCGCCGGACTGCTGTTCTGGGCGCGCCGCGTCGCCAGCCTCGCGCGCCAGCACAAGCCGCGCTTCGCGTGGTGCGATTCGATCCGGCCCTGCACCTACCCCGCGAAGTGGGTGCATGAGCGCGTGGGCACGAAGTACGGCGTGTTCGTGCACGGCGGCGATCTGCTCAAAGAGCTGCACGCGATCCATCACTCGCGCTTCGCGCGGAAGACGGCGAAGGCACTGCTGGGCTCCGCGGTCGCCGTCGTCGCCAACAGCCAGTGGACGCGCGAGCAGGCGCAGAAGGTGCTGCGCGAGCTGGGGCTCGACCCGCTCGCCGAATCGGTGCGCCTGGTGCCGCTCGGCACTGATCCCGAGCAGTTCCGGCCCGGGGTCGACACGCGTGCGGTACGCGAACGCTACGGTCTGAACGGCGGCGCCTGGGTGCTCACCGTCGCTCGACTCGAGCCCTACAAGGGCGTCGACATGGCGCTCCGCGCCGTGGCGCAATGCCGCAACGACGGGCTGGACTTGAGTTATCTCGTGGTCGGCAGCGGCAAGAAGCGCAAAGAGTATCAGAAACTCGCCGGAGAGTTGCACATCGCCGATCACGTCCGCTTCGTCGGGAACGTGCCCGAGGCCGAGCTGCCGGCGGTATTCAACATCGCGAATGCATACGTCGGGGTGTCGCGCCGCGCCGACGGCTCGCGGGTCGAGGGATTCGGTGTCGCGCTCGCTGAAGCAAGCGCCTGCGGGTTGCCGGTGATCGCCGGTCAATCGGGCGGGCTCGCCGAGGCGGTGCACGACGGCGAGACGGGACTGGTGGTGAATCCCGACGACGCTGACTCGGTCGCCGCCGCGCTCAAGCGCTTGATGGGCGACCAGCTGCTCGCGCGGCGGCTGGGCCAGGCGGGTCGCAAGGCGATCGAGACCTATTACAACTGGGACCGGGTGATCCGCGACCTCTTGGACATCGAATCACAAGTCTCCTCCTAGCGTTCAACTTCCCGCCGCACGGCGGCGGCATTGCCCGCATGATGGGCGAGTTGGCGCTGCGATATCCGCGCAACACACTCGTCGTTTCGACCGGCGCTTACGAGAACAGCGCGGCGAGTGACCCGCGCTTCCCGCAGGCCATCGATCGCGTCGGCATTCGGGCCACGCGATTGCGCACCGTGCAGGGCCTCGCGCGCTGGACGTGGCGCGCCGGCGGGCTCGCGAAGCAATGGCGTCCCGGCTTCGCGTGGTGCGGGGAGCTCAAGCCCGCCGGTTATCCGGCGCGCTGGATTGCGGCGCGGCAGCATGTGCCGTATGGGATCATTGTCTATGGCACCGAGCTGCTGCTGATTCAGGAAAAAATCGCTCGCAGTCGCTTCAAGCGCGGGATGGCGGGCAGCATCATCGGCAACGCGGCGGTGATCGTCGCGATCAGCAATTGGACCGCCAACCTCGCGCTCGACGTCGTGACCGCGCTCGATGTCGTCGTGCCGGTCGAAACCGTGCCGCTCGGTACGACGCCGTCGCACTTTCGTCCCGGGCTCGACACCAGTGCGGTGCGCGCCAAATACGGCCTGAACGGCGGACCCTGGTTGCTCACAGTGGCGCGCCTGGAATGGCATAAGGGGATCGACACGGTCATGCGGGCGATGGCGGCTGTGCGCGCCGGGCATCCGACGGCGCGCTACGCCATCGCCGGGACCGGCGAGCGGCGCGCCAAGTTCGAGCAGCTGCGCGATGAGTTGCGATTGGGCGATGCTGTACGATTCCTGGGTGCCGTCCCGGACGCGGAGCTTCCCGCCCTCTACAACGCGGCGGATCTGTACGTGGGCGCGTCGCTTCGGCATCTCGCTCGTCGAAGCGTCCGCGTGCGGGCTCGCCGTCGTCGGCGGCCGCTCCGGTGGCGTGCCGGACGCCGTGCGCGACGGTGAGACGGGAATCCTCGTGGATCCAGACGACCCGGCGGCGGTGGCGGCCGGGATCAACGCGTTACTCGCGGATCCTGCGCGGCGGGACAGACTGGGCGCGGCGGGGCGGAAAGCGGTGGAGGAGTTCTACAATTGGGACAGGGTCGTGCGAGATCTGATGGAGATCGATAGCCGATATCGGTCGACACGCTGAAGCCGCGCGAGGTGTAGGGGCGCAGCATGCTGCGCCCCTACTTCACCAACGATTCAGCCGGATCTCCTCATCTCTTTCTGCTGATCCGCCGGCCGCGCGATGATCGCGTAGGTCGGGCAGTGCCGGATGTAGCCGCCGTCCATCGGCGACCATTCCTGATCGGGCTGCGTCACCACCGCCTTGCGATCGGAGTCAAGCACGAACAGCCCCTGTGGGCCATGCACGAGGCACGCCCCACACCCGATGCAGCGGTCGCGCTCCACGCGCACCAGCACGTGCCGCTTGGGGAAGATGCCGACGTCGCCCGGCTCGGGCCATTCGTCGGC
>QHTY01000058.1:0-6240 GCA_003220985.1 Gemmatimonadota bacterium | reverse complement strand
CCGCGGGCGTCGTCCACGTGCGCACGCGCTGCTCGAGCAGCGTCTCCATGAGGATTTCGGTGGCCCGCGCGAACACGCCCGCGAACCCCTCGTCCTGCGCGTCGGCCGTCAGCAGGCTGGACGCGGAAACGTCCACGGCGACGATCAGCTCGGGGCCGAGCGCGCGCGCGGCATCGAAGGGCACGTTGGCGACGACCGCGCCGTCGACATAGAAGCGGCCGCCGATCTCATGCGGCGGGAAGTACCCGGGCAAGGCACAGGAGGCGAAAACGGCGTCCGCGACGCGAATGTCGTCGAGCCCCGGCAGCCCCCAGAACACTTCCATCCCGGAGTTCAGGTCTACGGTGTTCACGATGACGGGGGGATCGAGCTGCTGGAAGGTGAGGTCGCCGACGGTGCGCGCGATGAGGTGCTCGAGCGGCTCCCGCCGGAACAGCGCGGGGGAGCGCATGCGCTTGAACGCCATGTCGGCATGCGCGACCGCGAAGACGTCCTTGCGCTTGAGGCTGAACGCGATCTCCCGGAGCTTGGCGATGCCCATCCCGCCTGCCCAGGCCGCGCCGACGAGCGCGCCCACGCTCGACCCGATGATGCGGGTCGGCCGGTGGCCGCGCTCGAGCAGCGCCTGCAGCACGCCTACATGGGCGAGCCCCTTCATCCCGCCGCCGCCCAAAACGAGGGTGAACGGTGTGTCGCGTTTCACAGCCCTATCCGCTTGCCCGGGGGGTTGAGTCCCGAGTAACGTAGTCGAGACCCCCATGANNTTGGACACGACTCGCGCGTGACCCCTGGGCCCGCTTCGGCCTGGGCGTCGTGGGAATCCTCGCCGCACTGGCGTTGCTCGCGCCCGCGCTCGCGCCGGGCGATCCGTTGCGCGGCGATCTCGCCGTGAGTCTGCGTCCCCCATCTCACACCTTTCTGTTCGGGAGCGATGCACAGGGCCGCGACGTCCTGTCCCGCGTCCTCTACGGAGCCCGGCTGTCGCTTGCCGTCGGGCTGATCAGCCAGAGCATCGCGCTACTCCTCGGCCTGACGCTCGGGCTCATCGCCGGCTTCTACGGCCGCTGGATCGACGGCGTCATCATGCGGGTCGCGGACGTCACGCTGGCCTTTCCATCACTGCTGCTCTTGATCGCGATCGCCGCCGCCGTCAAACCGTCCCTCCCCGTGGTGTTCATCGTCATCGGTGTCGTCGGCTGGGCCGGCATGGCGCGTATCACCCGCGGTCAGGTGCTGCTCGCGCGCGGCCTCGAGTACGTGCAGGCGGCGCGCGCGCTTGGCGCGTCGGATACGCGCATCATCGCGCGCCATCTGCTGCCCAACGTGATCGCGCCGGTGATTGTTGCGGCGACGCTCGGGCTAGGCGGCGCGATCATGGCCGAGGCGGCACTGTCGTTCCTCGGACTCGGCGCGCAGCCGCCGACCCCGTCATGGGGAGCGATGGTCGCCGAGGGTCGAGACCTGCTGCGGGTCGCGCCCTGGGTGTCGATTGCACCCGGTGTGGCGATCGGACTCGCGGTGTTCGGACTCAACCTCCTCGGCGACGGCCTGCGTGACGCCCTCGATGTGCACGGATTGGGCCGCACGGCATGACCGAAATCGCGTATCACCCCGCGCACGTCCGCGCGATGCGCGAGACCTACAAGGCGCCGCGCGCGGCGGAATTCCCGTGGACGGCCGCTCGACGAATTCACCGCCAAACGCACCGCCCCGCACCTGCTGCCCGATCGTGAGCTGTTCGCGGGGCTCGCCGCCGCGCGGCTCGGCATCGCCCAGCTGATCAATGCCGACCCCTCAGAGATCGCCCTCGCCACCAACACCAGCTGGGGATTGAACCTGGCGGCGCGCGCACTGCCCCTCGAGCGCGGCGACGTGGTTCTGGTTTCCGATAAGGAGTTTCCGGCGAACGTCTATCCGTGGCTGCTGCTCCGAGACCAGGGCATCACGGTCGAGATGACACGCTGCACGGCGCAGGGATGGCCGGACGAGGAACACCTGCTCGAGCGGCTGCGAGACCCGCGGGTGCGGGTGCTCGCGGTCTCGTTCGTACAATTCTCGAACGGCTACCGCGCCGATCTGAAGAGGCTCGGCGCGGCCTGCCGCGCCAATGGCACGTACCTGGTGGTAGACGGCATCCAGGGTATCGGCAATTCGGTGCTCGATCTGCGCGAGACGCCGGTCGACATCCTCGCGTGCGGCGGCCAGAAGTGGCTGTTGTCGCCGTGGGGATCGGGCTTCGTCTACGTGCGCAAAGAGCTGGTGTCACAGCTCGAGCCGGCGATCACCGGTTGGATGGCGTTCGAAGGGACGGACGACTTCTCACGCCTCACCGAGTACAACCCGACCTTCCGCTCGGATGCGCGCCGCTTCGAGATGATCACGCTGCCGTATCAGGACTTCTTTGGAATGACCGCGTCCTTGCAGCTCTTGCTGGAGGTCGGCGTGCGTGAGATCGCCGAAGTCACGCGCTCGGCGCACGAGCCGATCGTGAAATGGGCGCAGGCGCATGGCGTGCGCATCGCTTCGCCAACCGAGAATGGGCACCGCTCCGCGATCCTCTGCGTCGCGCCACCCAAGCCGGTCGAGGCCTATCATGCGCTCAAGCGCGCGCGGGTGGTGTGCAGCCTGCGGGAGGGCTCGATCCGGCTCTCGCCGCACTGCTACAACACGGTCGAAGAGATGGAGAAGGTTACAGAGGTGTTGGAAGACCTGTTGTAGCGTCGCGGTGTCGATCCACCCACCACGCCAGCAGCACGAACACCCACCCGAAAATGATGCCACCGATCGCGAGCGCGTGGATGTCGGTGGGCGTCGGCGTGAACAGCGTGCTGTAATACGATCCGGCCAATACCGCCACGAGCGCCCAGATTCCCCAGCGTCCGACGGCGTCGCGCGCGCGCGTCGCACTGAGATAGAACGCGAGACCCGCGATCAACATCACGCTCTCCACGATCACGGTCGCGTTTGGGAAATTCCACAACCCCAGTCCCACTTCGGGCCCGCCCGGATACAGCGGCTCATCGGGGCGATGCGTGATGAAATCCAGCACCCAGTGGCTCACGACGAGCAGCGCGATGACCAGCGCGGCGCGTTTGTCCCCGGTGCGCCGTTTGTACAGATAGCCGAACACCGCGCCCCACACGCTCAGCGTGAGGAGGCTGTGCGAAATCGGATAATCATCGAGCCAGAGCGTGAGAAAGGGATTCGGGCCGGGGACGACGTGCGCGTGCTCCCAGCCGAGCAGCAAGAAGATCGGCCACAGCAGGTCGGCCAGTGTCGGAGCGATGAACAGCGTGCCGAGACCCGTGCGCGGGGCGACGCGTTTGGCCGCGAGACCCAATGCGTAGTGACCGATGAACACTGATCAGCCTGCTCGTCTCAAAAGCGCGTATTCCTTTTTCCCTTTGCGCAGCAGAAGATTCCTGCCCCCAATCCAGTCCTGGGAGCTGATCGTGCGCGCGACGTCGTTGATCCGCTGCTGATTGACGTAGATGCCGCCTTGCTCGATGCTCCGGCGGGCTTCGCTCTTGGATTTGGCGAGCCCGGCGCGCGTCACGAGATCGACGAGGGCGACACCGTCCGCCTCGCCCTCAACGGCGATCGTCGGAATCTCACCGGCCAGAACGTCGAACACCTGGGGATGCACTTCCGCCTGCTCTTCACCAAACAGAATCGCGGACGCCGCCTGGACTCCCGAGAGCAACTCGGTGCCGTGCACCCGTGTCGTGACGTCCGCGGCGAGGGCGCGCTGCGCCGGTCGCGCGGCAGGATGGCGTTTTTGCTCAGCCAGAAGCGCATCGATGTCGGAGCGTGACTGCAACGTGAAGAGCTTCAGGTAGCTCTCGACGTCGCGGTCGTCCACGTTGACCCAGAACTGGTAGAACTTGTACGGTGACGTCATCTCTGGATCGAGATACACGGCGCCCGACTCGGTCTTGCCGAACTTCTGACCGGACGCGCGCGTCACCAGCGGCGCGACAAGACCGTGCGCCTCCGCGTTCTCGACCCGCCGGATGAGCTCGATGCCCGCGGTGATGTTGCCCCACTGATCGCTGCCCGCGACCTGCAGCGTGCATTGCCGTTCACGATACAGATGCAGGAAGTCATACGCCTGCAGCAGCATGTAACTGAACTCCGTGAACGACAGCCCGCTTTCCATGCGCGCTTTCACCGACTCCTTCTGCATCATCACGTTGACCGTGAAATGCTTTCCGACGTCCCGCAGGAAATCGATGAGTCGCTGCTCCACCAACCACTTCGCGTTGTCGAGCAATAGCGCCGCGCTGGGTCCCGTGCCGAAATCCAGGAAGTGCGCCGACTGATCGCGCTGGCGACGCACGTTCTCCCGGATTTGTTCCTTGGAGAGCAATGGGCGTTCGCTCGATTTCCCGGAGGGATCGCCGATCAGACCGGTGCCGCCGCCCATCAGCACGATCGGTCGATGCCCGGCGCGTTGCAGATTGGCGAGCAGCATCAGCGGCATCAGGTTGCCGAGCTGCAGCGACGGCGCCGTGGGATCGAAGCCGCAGTACGCCGTCACCGGGCCCTTGGCGAAGTGCGCGGCGAGCCCTGGGGTCGCCTGTTGTACAAACCCCCGCCATTCCAGTTCTTTGAGCACGTCGGTAGCCATGGCGGCGAATCGTAGGGGAGGTCCAAAAGACTGGCAAGTCGAGATTCACGTTACTAGGTTGTAAGCCGATGGCCTTTTCAAAACCATTTTCGCCGCCCCCCGTCCCCCCGCGCCCCCCCGTCGCCGGATCTCGCCGCCCGTTTTTGGTGCGCTGGTGGTACGATCCGGTCCAGCGCCGCCGCGTGATCATCGCGACGGTGCTGGCGCTGCTGTACATGAGCGGCCTGGCCTATGGCTCGTGGACGCGCGTGTGCGCGTCGGAGCGCTGCCCGAGCATCACGCGCATCGACCCCTCGACGGGGTACAATGTCCAGGTTCAGACGTCGAAGGTGTATGCCGCAGACGGCCGCCTGATCACCGAGCTGGGCATCCAGCGGCGCACCGTGCTGCCGCTCGAGCAGATCCCGGTCTTCGTGCGGCAGGCGTTCATCACGGTCGAAGACAAGCGCTTCTACAAGCATCACGGCATCGACTACTGGCGGATCCTGGGAGCGCTCAAGGCCAATATCACGACGCTGCACTACACCCAGGGCTTCTCGACCATCACGATGCAGCTCGCGCGCAACGTGTTTCCCGAGCACCTCGGGCGGGAAAAGAAGATCGCCCGCAAGCTGCGTGAGGCACGGGTGGCGGTGGAGCTGGAGCGCAATTTCCCGAAGGACACCATTCTCGAGCTATACCTCAATCAGATCGACTTGGGGCCCAACATCGCCGGGGTCGAGGCCGCGGCGCAGGTGTACTTCGGGAAGTCCGCACGGGACGTGAACGTCGGCGAAGCCGCGACGCTCGCCGCCCTTCCGAAGGCCCCGGGCACCTACAATCCGCGCAACCATCCCGACAACGCGATTCGCCGCCGGAATGCCGTGCTGAACCTGATGCGCGACCAGGGATTCCTGAGCCCGGAAGACGCGGAGTTCTGGAAGGCCTATCCTCTCGTGTTGACGACGCGGCGCACGAGCTATGGCGACGTCGCGCCGTACTTCGTGGAGTGGCTGCGGACGTCGTTCCTCGAGCCGCGCTTCGGACGCGACCTCTACGACAAGGGCCTGCGCATCTACACGACGCTCGACCTCGATATGCAGGAAGCGGCGGAGCAGGCGCTCGAGTCGCAGCTCGATGAGATCGAGTCGGGGGTGTACTCGAACGGCAAGTTCGAGGGCACGCCGTACCGCGAGTACATGGAGCAGGGACGCGCCACTTCGGACGAGCAGGGCCCGTTCTCCCAGTATCTGCAGGGCGCCATGCTGGCCCTGGATGCGAAGACCGGCAACATCCTCGCAATGGTCGGGGGCCGCGACTTCGTGGACTCGAAGTGGAATCGCGTCACGCAGTCCGCGCGGCCCCCGGGCTCCACCTTCAAACCGTTCGTCTACTCGGCGGCGATCCGGGCCGGGCATCCGGTCACGGAAATGCTCGACGACACGCCGCTGAACCCGCCGGTCCGTCAGCTCGACAGCTCGTTGTGGCAGCCGAAGGACTACGACGACACGACGCTCGGCCTGATTCCGATGCTCCAGTCGCTCTATCTCTCCCGCAACCTGTCGACGATCAAGCTCGGCATGGCGCTCGGTGAGCAGACGGTGATCGGCGAAGCGCGGCGCTACGGAATC
>QHTY01000146.1:1919-4440 GCA_003220985.1 Gemmatimonadota bacterium | reverse complement strand
TCCCATCGACTTGGGGACCCACCAACGCTTGAGCAGCTCGGCATTGGTAAATGCCTCGAACACGATGCGCGCCGGGCCGTTGATGGTCCGCGTGACAACCACCTCGCGGTCCGACTTCCGTTCCACCGTGGTGCGGTTCTTCACGGGGCCGGGCTCACTTCCGATTCTTGCGTTCATCGCTCTTCTCCTTGCGTGTGAGTTCCTCGACAACCTTGTCCAACGCGTCGAAGCGTTCGTCCCAGCGCTGGCGGTACCTCTCGAGCCACGCCGTCTCTTCCTCCAATCGGCGCGGGCCCACCTGGCACGTCCGCACGCGCCCGATCTTCTTCGTGGTGACGAGCCCCGCCTGCTCCAGAACGCCGACGTGCTTCTTCATGCCCGTGAGCGTCATGTGGAACTTCTCGGCAAGGTCCGTGATTGAAGCGTCGGCTCGGCCGAGCTGCTCCAGAACGCCACGCCGCGTGGCGTCCGAGAGCGCGGCGAACGAAGTATCAAGTCGGGTCGTCATATACTGAACCATATGGTTCAGTAGTTTAACGCAAGCGTTGGCGGCATGCAAGGGGTGGCCGCGAAGGACGGTAGATTGTGGAATGAATCTTTCTTCAGCGCGCCGCAGCTTAAGCGCGATTCGTTAGCCAGCGCCACGCACCGGTCTCGGTTTCATGTGCCCATCCAATCAAGAGCAGCAGAACGCGCAACTTCAGGAGGCTCGACGCATCGGCCGCCGGGCGTTGACCCTATCCCGAAGCATGATGCGCTGTGACGCGCTAGTGGAGGCTGGAGGGCGCGAACTTCAGCTTCTCGATGAGTCCGGCGCGGACGACGCGAAGAACCGCGAAGGTGCCGCCTTCGCGTTGAAACGGATGCAGAACACAACCTTCACTCGTGCAGACGCCTACTTTACGTTCGCTCTCGCAACACTCTATGCCGTCGTTGAGAAGTGGATCGCGTGGGATTTCGCGGATCCAGCTGTCGATGCGCTTTTAGCCGATAAGGCGAAGCTTCGCCGATTGAAGAACTACCGAAATACCGTCTTCCACGCCGACTATTACGATCACGCGGACTTCGCAGCTATGGCCACGGACCTTGACCTAGTGTCATGGTCGGCACAGCTCGCGTCACCTATTCGCGCTTACCTGACACGCTGGCATGCTGACCCGGTCCGGCACGTCCACGAGCAAATGCAGCGCGCCCGCTCTGGGGGCGCTAGCTAATTGCGGTTTGTCGTGCTGCGACGGCTGTAGTCGTCCCTATCCCGAATCGGTCGAGGTAGCGCGGGGGTTGCTGTCAGCCTTCTTGGCTCGCCGGGCCGCCCGCTCTCGCTCGTAGACCAGTACCGTCCGGTAGGGTTGAGTCCAATCATCACCGTAGATGTCCGCAACACGCTGGATATGGTCGGCTCCAGCTTCCCGCTCGAGTTCCGCCAAGTACGCGAAGAACTCATCCGTGGTCTTGCCCGAGAAAATCCGCGTGCCAAACGGCTGTATCTTCGAGCGCAGCGGTTCATCCCTCAGAAGCCCAGCACACTCGTTGTCCACGTACATGGCAGCGCAGTAGGGCAAGTAGGTCGCGATGGCCGTGATGTCATTGAACATCCCAGGACTGGGCGGATCCTTCTGGCCGCTCCGCGCTTTACGGGCTAGCGAGGCCATTAAAAGCGCGCTGATATCGTTCGCGGGTGCATCGTAAGCCGCACCCGAGAAGAGAAAATCCAAGACAATGCGCAGCGCGTCCTGGGGAGGGTTACCCGCCTGTTCAGCAATTGCCATCAATGCGGGAATAACCCCCGCTTCGAGGCGTGGATTCCACACGTCTTCCATGTCGAGTGGGACCTCGCCGCGCTCAACACGTGCTAAAAGCGCGAGGCGCTCGCGGAATAGATCGCGGTAGTTGATCGCGTGGCCTTGGCGCTCGAACTCGTACCAATCCTTGAACGTCTTGTTGGCTTCCACTTTCCACCGCTCGAACCATTGCGTCATCGCGGCGTACCGGCGCTCGCGCACCTCACGGCGTGTAGCGAGATCGGGACCGGGGATGTTCAAATTCACGGAGATACGCAGCCGTTCTATCCACTCGTCCGGATCACCATGGAGGATATGACTGCGACTCACTGCATACGTGGGGGCCTGCCCCTTCAACACGGCACGAAACGCGGCGCCTAGCTGCAACTGATGCACAATCACGGGATTCACAAACTCCACACCGTTGCCCAGATGTTCGTAAAGCGCCTTCAACATGTCCGGATGGCTCGCTAGCGCGCCCTCTTTCTCGTGAATTGCGGACTGTGGGCAGACGATCAATTGGAGCTTGAACGCGCGCTCCAGCGCATCGAATAGTCGGCCCCAGCGCTCATCCTGCGGACCAGTGGTCGCAGCCCATACTGGGTCCAGCGTCTTCGCCATACCGCTGGACACCATTTGGTCCAGATAGACGAGCTTCTTCTTGATCGGCGGCAGCGGGTGCTGCTCGAGGTGTCCACAAGCGCGACATTTGCGACTGAACGAGCGATGCGAAATCGATG
>QHTY01000146.1:0-1877 GCA_003220985.1 Gemmatimonadota bacterium | reverse complement strand
GCGGATCAAACCAAGATGGGATTGTCATCGACAGTGGAGTATAGCGAGGACGTGGTGCGGGATGTACCAGGTGCGGGACGGTGCGCGCGGCCATGGTGATCCCGATGAATCCCAACAACGGGCTCGCGTTTGTGCCGTTGAAATAGGCGCATTTTCTTGGTTCCGTCGGAACGAAATTGATCTTCGGGTTCGCCGAGCGTACGTTAGGAGGACAGGAGGGCGCCGAGTTTGTGAATTGGATGCATGAGATGGACGCGCGCGACCGCGACGTTGCTACGCACGGCGATTTTGACCAGTTACGTGCGGACATCGCCGAATTGCGACAAGAGATGCAGGTGGGCTTCGCGAGGCTCGAGACCCGGTTCGAGCGCCGCTTCGGCGACTTGATCAAGTGGTCGTTCGTGTTCTGGGTGGGCGCGGTCGGCGCGATTGCGATGCTCGCGCGCGCGTTGCACTAGGGACTGCGTCTCACCAGCGACTCGAGAGCCTCGAGCGCTTCGCCGGCCGCGGACAGGCGCTCCACGTCCGACGTGAGCTCCCGGCAACGTGCCTCGGCGCGCGCGCGACCGGACTGCGCCTCCTGCAGCCGCCCGTCCAGGTCGGCCAGCTCCGCCTCAGCTTCCTGCAGCAGCGCCGCCTGGTCTTCGAGCCCGCGCAGCCCGGCAATCTCCTCGAGCACCTGATCGCGCTCGGCGGCCAGCGCTTCTGCCTCGGCCACCGCTTCCTCGGCGATCCGCCGCCGCTCCTCGGCCTGAGCCTCGAGCGCGACCCGGGCCCGGCGCTCCTTCTTCAGCTCGGCCTCGCTCCGGGATAGCGCGGCGCGAACTTCCTCCAGCTCCCCGGCTAGCCGGGTCCGTTCCTCGATGGCGGACTCGAGCCGGGCGCGCATGGCCTCGATCAGCTCCCGCACCGCGGCCGCGGTGTGCAGCGGCTCGGCGGCACCGGAGGATGCGTGAGCGGTCATCGCGAGACGCTCCCGCAGCGACGCGGCCCCCGCCCGCTCCTGACCGCTCTTCCCGCGTGCCACGCGCGGGCTTGGGGGGCTTGGTTTCGGAGCTGCAGGCGGAGGAGCGGCAGCCAGCTCGATACTCGCCGGCGGCTTCCCGTTTTCGGAGACGGCCGTGAGCTCGGAGAGCACGCGGGAGATCGTCCGCGGCTTGCGGGCTGGAACGTTGGCGTCGAAACCGGTGGTCACGCGCTTCTCTCCATCGCGCGCTCGACGTGCGCGCTGATCATCTCGGTGATAAGGGCATCGATGTCCCTGGCTCCCTTGCACGATGGGGCGTAGGCATTGATGGGCAGGCGATCACTCGATGCCCGCGCGAACTGCGTGCACTGCCGCACGATCGTGTCCGACAGAAACTCGCGATAGTGCGACTCCAGCGCGGCTTTGGCCTCGCGTGCGATCCGGGTCGTGGGGTTGTACTGATTGATGACGATCCGGATCCGCTGCAGCCGGTGGTTCAGGTCGTCCTCGAGCTGGCTCAGCGTCTCGAACAGCAATTTGAGACCGTGAAACGACAGGAAATCCGGGAGCACCGGCACGAGCAGGTCGTCGGACGCCATCAGCGCGTTGAGGTTCAGCAGCCCAAAGGCGGGCGGAGCGTCCATGATAATGAACTCGTAGCGGTCCAACACCCTGGCGAGGGCCCGCTGGAGCTTGTACTCGCGTCCGGCCATCGGCATCAGCGAGATGTCGATGGTCGTCATCCGCAGGTTGGCCGGGAGCACATCGAACTCGGCGAGCGCGTGCGGCACGATCACGTCTTCGATCGGTGCTCCGTTGACCAGGATCTCGAAGACCGTGCGCTCGAGGCTCTCGGCAGCTAGCCCTAAGTGCTGGGTCGCGTGCCCCTGTGAATCGAGGTCAATCAGCA
>QHTY01000213.1:8292-8644 GCA_003220985.1 Gemmatimonadota bacterium | reverse complement strand
TGATTCTGATTTTCCCCGGCGCCTTCCGCGCCACCTGCTACTACTATCGCAAAGCCTACTACCGGGCGTTTTTCCTCGATCCCGTCGCCTGTGGCGTGGGCGAGCCCCGACACGGTTACAAAGGTGAGACCAAGTTTCCGTTCACTCTTCAGAACCTGCACCGCTATGCCATGTACGCGGCGGTGGTCTTCATCTTCATTCTCTCCTACGACGTCTTCGTCGCCGCTCGCTGGCCGGTCAACGGCGTCCTGGCGGACGGCACGATGGCCCCTGGACCGCGCGAGTTCGGTGTGGGCGTCGGCACTCTCGTCATGCTGGTGAACGTGATTCTGCTCGCCTGTTACACGTTCGG
>QHTY01000213.1:0-8226 GCA_003220985.1 Gemmatimonadota bacterium | reverse complement strand
CAACCGCCATCACATGCTGTTCGCCTGGTGCTCGCTGTTCTCCGTCGCACTGACTGACGTCTACATCCGGCTGTGCGCGATGGGCGTCATCCACGACATCAGGATCCTGTGACGGTGTTTATCCGTGGACTGAAGTCCCGGACAACCGACGCTCGGACGGTCCGGTAATGCCCACCCAAGATATCCGCACACACACGTACGACGTCGTCGTAATCGGTGCCGGCGGCGCCGGCCTCCGCGCCGCCATCGAAGCCAGTGCCCAGAAGGCCAAAGTCGCGCTCGTCTGCAAATCGCTGCTCGGCAAAGCACACACCGTCATGGCCGAGGGCGGGGCAGCCGCGGCGCTCGGCAACGTCATGTCCGAAGACAATTGGCGCGTGCATTTCCGCGACACGATGCGCGGCGGCAAGATGCACAACAACTGGCGCATGGCGCAGATCCACGCGCAGGAAGCGCCCGATCGCATCAATGAGCTCGAGGCGTGGGGCGCGCTGTTCGATCGCACGCCCGATGGGCGCATCAATCAGCGACCCTTCGGCGGCCACACCTACAGCCGCCTGGCCCACGTCGGCGACCGCACCGGCCTCGAGATGATCCGCGTGCTGCAGGACAAAGGGGTGCACTCCGGAATCGATGTCCACATGGAGTGCACGATCGTACGCCTGTTCGTGGTCGGCGGGCGCATCGCCGGCGCCCTCGGGTACTTCCGCGAGACGGGACGCTTCGCCCTGTTCCGCACCGGCGCCATCGTGCTGGCGACGGGCGGCATCGGGAAGGCCTGGCAGATCACCAGCAACTCGTGGGAGTACACGGGCGACGGCCACGCGCTGGCTTACGAGGCAGGCGCCGAACTGATCGACATGGAGTTCGTGCAATTCCATCCGACCGGCATGGTGTGGCCGCCGAGTGTGCGCGGCATTCTGGTGACCGAAGGCGTGCGCGGCGAAGGCGGCGTCCTGAAGAACGCGAAGGGCGAGCGGTTCATGTTCCGCTACATGCCCGACATGTTCAAGGGTGATTTTGCGGACACCGAAGCGGAAGCCGACGCATGGGTGAAAGGCGATCGCAAGAAGAATCGCCGGCCGCCTGAGCTGCTGACCCGCGATGTCGTGTCGAAGGCGATCGTCAAAGAGATCGCCGAAGGGCGGGGCACCGAGCACGGCGGCGTGCTCCTCGATATCGCGTCGAAGCAAAGCGCCGACCTCATCAAGAAGAAACTCCCCAGCATGTATCACCAGTTCAAAGAGTTGGCGCAGGTCGACATTACCAAGGACCCCATGGAGATCGGGCCGACGACGCACTACATGATGGGGGGGGTCAAAGTCGACGCGGAGACACAGGAATCGACCGTGCGCGGGCTCTACGCCGCCGGTGAAGTCGGCGGCGGGATGCACGGTGCCAACCGGCTCGGCGGCAATTCGCTCAGCGACTTACTCGTCTTCGGTCGCCGTGCAGGCCAGTACGCGGCCGAAAAGCACGGCACGCCGCCGCGCATCCCGGATGCCGATGTGGATATCGCGATGCAGGAAGCGCTCGCACCGTTCGATCGCGTGGATGGCGAGAACCCTTTCGCCGTCCAGTCGGCGTTACAGGCGGTGATGCAACGGCATGCCGGGATCATCCGCGATCGGCAGGGTCTTGAGACCGCCCTGGCGGAGCTCGACAAGCTCAAGGTTCGGGCGCTCGAGGCGGGAGTCACGGGCAGCCGCGAGTACAACCCCGGCTGGCATACGGCGATCGACCTGCGCTCGCTCCTCGTCGTCTCCGAGGCCACGGCGCGCGCCGCCCTGGAGCGCACCGAGAGCCGCGGGGCGCACACGCGCAGCGATTATCCGGATTCCGACGACAAACAGGCGCGCGAGCAGATCGTGATAAAGAAGGAAGGCACGCGCATGACGGTGCGGCGTGAGACACAGCCCGCGCTTCCCGCGGATCTCATGACTCTCATTAAAGAAGGGAAATAACGGTGACCGAGAAGCGCCGGTTGCGCCTGTTCCGGGGCACGCGCGAGCGCGGCGAGCTGAAAGAGTATCAGGTCGCCGCAGGGGAGGGGATGGTCGTGCTCGATGCGGTGCACATGATCCAGGCCGAGCAGGCGCCCGATCTCGCGGTGCGCTGGAACTGTAAGGCGGGGAAGTGCGGCTCGTGCTCGGCGGAGATCAACGGCAAGCCGCGGCTCATGTGCATGACGCGCATGTCGGACTATCCGGCGGAGGAGACGATCACCATCACGCCGATGCACGCCTTTCCGGTGATCAAGGACCTCGTGACGGACGTATCGTGGAATTACGAGGTCAACAAACGCATTCCCGCGTTCAAACCCCGCGCCCCCGACGCGCCCGACGGTACGTGGCGGATGTATCAGTACGAGATCGAGCGGCCGCAGGAGTTCCGCAAGTGCATCGAGTGCTTCCTGTGCCAGGACGTGTGCCACGTGCTGCGCACGCACGAGAAGCACGAGCAGTTCATGGGGCCGGCGATGCTCGTGCGCGCCGCGGTCTACGAGATGCATCCGCTCGACGAGGCCGATCGCCGCGACCACCTGCGCCACGAAGGGGGAATCGGCTTCTGCAACATCACGAAGTGTTGTACGGAGGTCTGTCCCGAATCGATCACGATCACCGATAACGCCATCATCCCGCTGAAGGAACGCGTCGTGGATGCGAATTACGATCCACTCGCGGCTCTCTGGAGAAAGGTCACGAGGAAGGGGGAAGGGGGACGGGGGAAGGGTTGAACCGACGCGTCTTCGTGCTCCGCTCATGCTCCGCACTCGCTACCCTCCCCTTCGCTCGTCAGGGAGCACAGAACTGGAAGGCTTGGCGGGTAAACGGCGCGCGTGTGAACAAACACCTCGTCGATCTCAGCAGGTTCGGGGCGAATCCGCAGGGCGGCGTGAGCCGCGTGGCGTTCAGCGACGCCGACATCGCCGGCCGGCGCTTCGTGATGGATCTAATGAAGGAAGCCGGGCTGACCGCCAGCATCGACCCGGCCGGAAACATTTTCGGCGTTCGCGCGGGATCTCAGGGCTCGGCGCTCCCCATTCTGTTCGGTTCGCACATCGATTCGGTGCCGGAAGGCGGCAATTTCGATGGCGACGTCGGATCGTGCTCCGCGGTCGAAGTCGCCCACACTCTCGCCGAACGCGGCTACCACAACCGCCACCCCCTGCATGTCGTGATTTGGTGCGACGAGGAAAGCGGCCTGACTGGCAGCCGTGGCTTCATCGGGGACCTGCCAACGGACGAAATCGAACGGCCCGGGCGCGACGGTGTTGTCCTCGCGGAAAAGATCCGTCGCATCGGAGGAGACCCGGCGCGGATCGTCGAGGCGCGCCACGGCCCCGGCTCCATCGCCGCTTACGTCGAGCTGCACATCGAGCAGGGCGCCATCCTCGACGAGCGCGGCATCAACATCGGCATCGTGGAAGGCATCGTCGGAATTCATCACTACGACGTGACGCTGCGAGGCTTCGCGAATCACGCCGGGACGACCCCGATGGACCGTCGCCAAAACGCCATGCTGGCCGCCGCCGAGCTGGTGTTGATCGTCGACCGGGTCGTGCGCTCCGTCGAGGGACGCCAGGTGGGCACCGTGGGGCGGCTGCTGGTGAAGCCCGGCGCGCCGAATGTGATCCCCGGACAGGTCGATCTGACCGTCGAGCTTCGCGATCTCTCGACTGAAAAAATCGAGCGGTTGTGGACCCAGATTCACAGCGAGGCACTCGCGACCGCCAAGCAGTACGGCGTGACGCTCGATTACACGCTGCAGCACGTCAATCCACCGGCCCTCTCCACACCCGCGGTGCGCCAGGTCATCGCCGACGCAGTTCACGACCTGGGGTTATCGAGCCTGTCGATGCCCAGTGGCGCGGGGCACGATGCGCAGGATCTGGCGCGCATCGGGCCCATGGGCATGATCTTCGTTCCCTCCGTGAAAGGCATCAGCCATTCGCCGCTCGAGCTCACCCGTCCAGACGACGTCACGAACGGCGCCAACGTGTTGTTGCAGACGGTGCTGCGCTTGGACCAAACATGAGTTCCCCCTCTCCGCGTACGGAGAGGGGGACAGGGGGTGAGGCCCCGACGGTGGTCGTCGTGGGGGCGGGGTTTGGCGGACTCCGTGTCGCAAAGGCACTGCGGCGCGCGCCCGTGCAGGTCGTGTTGCTGGACCGAAACAACTATCACCTCTTCCAGCCGTTGCTGTACCAGGTCGCGACCGCGGGGCTCGAGCCCGAGGAAATCGCGAAACCGGCGCGGGCGATCATGCGCGGGCAGAAGAACTTCGATTTCCGCATGGTGGACGTGACGCGCGTCGATTTCGCGGCCAAGCGTCTCGAGACCAGTGCCGGGCCGGTCGCCTACGATTTCCTGGTTCTCGCGCCCGGGGGCGAGACGAACTTCTTCGGCCTGGAGGCCATGCAGCGCCACGGCCTGGGGCTCAAGGACATCCCCGATGCGATCACGATCCGCAATCGGGTACTCACGTGCTTCGAGAACGCGATGCTCGAGCCTGATGCCGAGCGCCGGCGGGCGCTGCTCACGTTCATCGTGGTCGGTGGCGGGCCGACGGGCGTCGAGATGGCGGGCGCGCTTTCGGAGCTGATCCGGCTCGTGCTCGTGAAAGACTACCCGCGGCTCAACATCAAAGACGTGCGCATTCTGCTGCTCGAAGCGACCGACACGCTCCTCGCCGCGATGCCCGAGCGGCTGCGCGAGGCGGCAGGGAAGACCCTGTGGCGCAAATACGTCGAGGTCCGCTTCGGCGCCTCGGTGGCGGACTACGACGGCAAGCAGATCCGTCTCAAGAGCGGGGAGATCATTCCCGCAGCGACCGTGATCTGGGCCGCGGGCGTTCGCGCCGCCCCTCTCATCAACACCCTCGGCCTGAGCGCCGCGCGGCAAGGCCGGATTCCGGTTGAGCCGACGCTGCAACTGACGGGACATCCGGAGGTCTTCATCATCGGGGATGCGGCGTATCGCGAACAGGACGGCGAGCCGCTGCCGATGGTCGCACCGGTCGCGATTCAGATGGGGCAGGCGGTCGCCCGCAACATCGCGCGCCAGGTACAGGGCAAGGCGCTCGAGCCGTTCCGCTATCGCGATCAGGGGACACTGGCGACGATCGGTCGCAATGCGGCCGTCGCGAACGTGTACGGGATCCAGGCGCGTGGCTTCGTGGCGTGGGTGATGTGGCTGGGGATTCACATCATTCAACTGATCGGCTTCCGCAACAAGCTATTGGTGCTGATCAACTGGGCGTGGGATTACTTCTTCTATGAGCGAGCTGCGCGGTTGATCACGCGCGACTGAGCCTGCCGCACGATTCCACTCCAGCCGCACTCGAGGCACCAGCGATGCTCCACGACGGGCACCAAGCGGCGCAGCACGGAATGCTGAATCAGGACTAGCTGCGCGCCGCACAGCGGACAGACGCGTTTTGTGGGCAGGATGAGATAGACGAAGGTCAGCACGATACCGGCACGCAGCAGCACAGTCGCAAACAACACGACCACCACCAGCATCCTAGGCCGCCTCCTCCCGCACGAACGCGACAATCCGCTGCTCGAGCTCGGCCAGCTCGACCGGTTTCACGAGCACGCGATCGCGCGGCACCTCGGCGAGCCCGCGTCCCGCGAGATGCGTGATGTCGCCCGACAGAAAGAGCAGCCGCTCGGCGAGCGCCGGTCGCTGCGCTTGGAGATGCTGGTAGAACTCCGCGCCATCCATCCTCGGCATCCGCAGGTCGGCCAGAATAACCTGGGGCTCGAACCCTTCGGCCAGCCGCTCGAGCGCCGCCAGCCCATCAGCCGCCTCCTTGATTTCCGCGCCCCGCTTGGTGAGGAAGCGCGCCATCGGCCGGCGAATCAGCTCCTCATCGTCGACCAGCAGGACGCGAATTCCGCTGAGGGTCCCCGCGGGCGCCGGTGGCGGCAACGATGTCGCCTGCGGTGTCGCCGCCGGCGCCCTGGGGACCGGTTGGCGTGCACTCGGCAGCCAGACGAGAAAGCGTGCGCCCGACTGGACATGCTTCACGAGATCGAGTTCGCCCTGGGCCTCCCGCACGAGCTGGCGGGAGATGTAGAGCCCCAGACCCGTGCCGCGCACCCCTTTCGTGCTCGCGAAGGGGCGAAACAGCCGCGGCGCGATCTCGGGCGCCACCCCGGGGCCGTTGTCTGTGACGGTGACGCACACCCGTCCGCCGGTGTCGTCGGGGAAAGAATCGACGATGAGCCGGCGGGGAGGGTTCACGCTGCGCAAGGCATCGAGCGCGTTGCTCAACAGATTGACGATGACCTGCTCCAGACGATTGGCATCCCCCACGACCGTCGGCAATTCGGGATCGAGCTGTCCTTCGATGGAGATCTCGTCGATACTGAACCGGTAGGACACGAGATCGATGGCGCTCCTGACGACGTCGTTCAGGTTCACCGTCGTCGAGCGTTTCTCGCCCGCGCGCACGAAGCGCAGGAGCCCACGCAGGAGCTTCGCCGCCCGCTGGGCCTGTCGCAGGATGCTCTGCATCTCGTTGCGCTGCTCGGCCGGCAGGTTCGCGTCCGCGAGACGCAGCTCGGCGTGACTGGCGATCGCCATGAGCGGGTTGTTGACCTCGTGCGCCACGCCGCTGAGCAACTCGCCTGCCGCCGCGAACCGCCCCTGCTCCTCGGCGCGATCGCGCAGCACGCGCGTCATCTGATTGAAGTGCGCGGTGATGTTGCCCAGCTCGTCGTCGCGACTGACGGAGACCTCCGTGGTGAGATCACCGTCGGCCACCTGCCGGATGCCTTCCCGCAACGCCCCGAGTGGACTCCAGAACCGGCGTCGCAAGATGAACAGCGCGACCGGCAACAGCACCGCGCCGGCGACCACCACGACGATCGCAGTGGCGGAGCCGAGATTTCCGGTAAGCGCGAGCGTGAGCGCCGCTCCGTAGGCCATCGCGGCGATGACGACGGCGGCCATCAGCACCCGCAGACTCTTCGTCATCCGATCAAAATGCCTCTAGACGGATCGATTTGCACGGCCTAATCTCCCCGTTCTTCCAACAGCCAGGGTCGCGCCCGATGCGTGCAGCGTCCGTCTTCGTGACATTCGGTGTCCTCGGCGTCGTCGCGTGCTCCCGTGCCGTTGCGCCCGCCCATCAAGCCCAGGTCCCCAGGCCGGTTCAGCAAGATACGTCACGCGCCGCGACCGGACGCCAGCCGGCGCCCGAGGCGACCGCCCTGAAACCGTACAATCAGGTCATTACCGCCGGCGCCACCACCGACGCCGGGATCTTCATCGTCCACCAGAGCGGCGAAAAACTGTTCTACGAGATCCCCAAAGCGATGTTCGGCCGCGAATTCCTGCTCGTGGCCGACCAGCGGGGCACGATCCGCGGCGTGCGCTACGCCGGCGAAGAGATCAGCAATCGCATCGTCGTGTGGGAACGCATGGGGAACAAGGCCTTCCTGCGCATCGTGTCGTACGCGATGCGCGCCGACAGCACCCAACCGGTGGCTCGCGCCGTGCGGCTGTCGAACATCTCACCGATCATCATGAGCTTCGATGTCGCCTCCTGGCACATGCCCGACAGCAACGCGGTCATCGAGGTGACGAAGCTCTTCACGACCGACGTGCCGGAGCTGAACCTGCGTCAATCAGGAATCCGCATCCGCCGCATGGATCCGACGCGGTCCGTGGTCGACCGTGCGCGGTCCTTCCCACGCAACATCGAAGTGAGCGCGTTACAGACGTTCGAGGTGGACTCGGTACCGGGCCCCGCCGGGAACCCGCCGAACCGGTCGCTCAATACGATCACGATGCTGATGAACTATTCGATGGTCCTGCTGCCCGATCAGCCGATGATGGCCAGGTTGTGCGACGATCGCGTCGGCTTCTTCAACATCGCGTTCGAAGACTACGACGAAGATCGCGTGTCCGGGCCGCGCCGCTGCTTCATCAAGCGCTTCCGGCTCGAAGCGAAGGACCCGAACGCCGCCGTGTCCGATCCGACCAAGCCCATCATCTGGTACATCGATCCCGCAACCCCGGCGAAATGGGTCCCGTGGCTGATCAAAGGGGTCGAGATGTGGGAGCCGGTCTTCCGCGCGGCCGGCTTCAGCAATCGCATCACGGCGCGCGTGCCAGCGGCCGGCGATTCGGACTTCGATCTGGATGACGCGCGCTTTTCGACGATCCGCTGGCTGCCATCGACGATCGAGAACGCGTACGGGCCCAGCGTCAG
>QHTY01000212.1:11051-11670 GCA_003220985.1 Gemmatimonadota bacterium | reverse complement strand
GCCGTGCCGGTCGGGTAGGCCGAGGTCGAGCAGGACGACATCCCACCGTTCATTGGAAGCAAGCGACATCGCTTCCGCGGCGGTCCCGGCTTCTCCGAATTGCACGCCGTCGGGAAATCCCTGCAGGATCTGGATCAGCCCCCGCCGGACGAGTGCATGATCGTCGACGACGAGGATGCGAATCATCGGCGCGTCGCTGGAGCCGACGGCGGAAACCAGGCGGCGACGCGCGTTCCGCCTTCCTCGCGGGGCACGACCTCCAGGACGCCGCCAAGCGCGGCGGCACGCTCGCGCATCCCCAGGATCCCGAGCGAGCCTGGTCCCATGGTGCCGGCTTCGGTGATGCCCGTGCCGTCATCGTTGATTTCGAGGGTCACGCAGCCACTCTGCGTGCCCAGGGCGATGTCCACGCGTGTAGCACCTGCATGGCGCAGCACATTCGTGAGCGCTTCCTGAACGATTCGGAACAACGCGGTACCGAGCTCACCATTGATCGCGTCATTCGCGGCACCGATCGTTGCCGCGCACGTGATGCCGGTCCGCTTGAAAAAATCCTGCGCCAGCCACTCGAGCGCGGCGGGCAGGCCCAGTTGATCGAGAATCGGCGGCCGCAGATCGG
>QHTY01000212.1:0-11028 GCA_003220985.1 Gemmatimonadota bacterium | reverse complement strand
GACCATCAAGGTGGTTTCATGCAGCCTGGCGCGGAGCCCCCCCCCGGACGCGTCTCGAGATGCGGCCTCCTCGGCCGCGGAGAGCTGCAGCTTCAGGGCCGTGAGTGCCTGGCCCAAACTGTCGTGAATCTCGCGCGCGATGCGCGTGCGCTCATCCTCCCGGATGTCCTGTTGCCGCGTCGCCAGACTGCGCAGCGCCGCCCGCGAGGCGCGCAGTTGTGCTTCGGCGCGTTTGGCCTCGGTGATGTCGCGGTATGTGCCCAGCGTGCAGTCCTGGCCGCCGAGCTCGAGGCGCACGAGCGAGAGCAATCCGGTACGTGGTGGACCGTCGGCCGGCTTCACCTCGAGCTCGACATCGTTGACGACGCCGGTCTTGGTAAGCATGTCGATGATCTCGGCGCGCTGTGCGGCGTGGATGAAGTCGAGTTCGACCGTGGTGCGCCCGATGATTTCATCCCGCGGCCGCTTCACCAGACGGATGAACGCCTCATTCGTATCCAGCACCATGCCGTCAGACAGCCGCGTGATCAGCAGCGGCAGGGCATTCGCGTAGAACGCTTTACAAAACCGCTCCTCTGACTCCACCAAGGCCCGCTCGGCGATCCTGCGGCGCGAGATATCCCGCGTAATTCCCAGCACTGCCTGAATCGTGCCGGCCGCGTCACGCAGCGGTACGGCGTGGGTCGCCAGCCAGCTGCGTTTGCCCTTCAACCCGATGATCTCGAATTCGAGCGTCCCCGATTCGCCGGCAAAGACGCGACGGTGCAATTCGGTGAAGGCGGCGCGGTGCTCGGGTGCAATAACCTCCACGATAGGGCGACCGCGCACCGCCTCGATGGTGTCGGCCTGAACCATCGCGAGACCTGCCGGATTCATGTCGAGCAGCCTGCCCTCGGCATCGAGGAGCTTCACGCATTCGGGCTCGCTCTCGATAATCGTGCGGAACCGCGTCTCGCTTTCCCGGAGCGCATCTTCTGCGCGACGGCGCTCGGTGATGTCGAACGCGAGCCCAACCACTCCCACGATGGGCCCACTGCCGTCACGGAGCGGCTCAACGCGCGCGCTGAAGATGCGGCCCTGGAAGCGGGTTTCGTAGAACGCGGACCGCCCCTGGAGCGCGGCGCGATGTGCCGCCAGGACGGTCTCCCGGTCCTCCGGATCGACGAACGTGCCGATCGCCGTGCCGTCGACGGCTCCCGGCAGGTGGTCAAACATCGCCACGACGCCCCCACACCGCGACGTGAGCAGGAGATCGGTATCCGTCGACCACATCACGGCAGGCATCTGATTCACGAGCTTGATCAATTGCTCGGTAGCGATCGGTGTCGTGGCGTGCAACATGACGCTACGGTACTCGCTTCGGGCTCACGCGTCCAGGACGTCGCGCACCTTGCGCGCAAGACTGTCGGGCGAGAAGGGCTTCTGCAGGAACGCGCTGCCAGCCGGCAGGCTGCCGTGCTCGACGACCGCGTCGCCGGGATAGCCGGACATGTAGAGCACACGGATGCCGGGCCGCTGCGCGGCGAGCTTGTCGGCGAGCTCGCGGCCGGACAGGCCCGGCATCACCACGTCCGTGACGAGCAGGTGAATGGTCCCGCCATGACGCTCGACGATGCGGAGCGCCGCGGTCGCGTCGGACGCCGCCAGGACGACATAGCCCTGCGTTTCGAGCGCGCGGCGGCTCAAGGTGAGCACCGCGGGCTCGTCTTCAACGACGAGCACGGTCTCGTTGCCGCGCGCGGGTCGTCCGCGCTGGGGGCCGACCGGCGCATCGGAGGGCGTCGCGATTCTGGGGAGGTAGATCTTGAAGCTCGAACCGCGTCCCACCTCGGAGTACACCGAGATATAACCGTCACTCTGTTTGACGATACCGTACACCGTAGCGAGGCCGAGGCCCGTTCCGCGACCGACTTCTTTGGTCGTGAAGAAGGGCTCGAAGAGATGGGCGCGGACGCCGGCGTCCATGCCCACTCCGGTATCCGTGACGGCGAGCATCGTGTAGGGCCCGGGCACGGACCCGAGGTGCGTCTGCGCGTAGGTCGCATCGAGGTCGACATTGGCGGTTTCGATCGTCAGCGTGCCGCCTTGCGCCATCGCATCGCGGGCATTTACCGCGAGATTCACGATCACCTGCTCGAGCTGATTGGGATCGGCGCGGACGTGCCCGAGATCGGGCGCGAGCACGGTAACGAGCGCAATGTGCTCACCAATGAGGCGTCGTAACATCTTATCCATCTCCGCGACGACGCCGTTGAGGTTGAGTACCTCGGGCTGGAGCATCTGTCGCCGGCTGTAGGCGAGCAACTGGCGGGTCAGCGAGGCCGCCCGCTCGGACGCTTTGCGGATCTCCTCGACGTCGCCCCGCTTGGCATCGCCCGGCGGCAAGTCCCGCAGCAGGAGCTGCGTGTTGCCCAGGATCGCCGTCAGGAGGTTATTGAAGTCGTGGGCGATGCCGCCCGCGAGCTGTCCGACCGCTTCCATCTTCTGTGATTGACGGAACTGTTCCTCGAGCTGGCGCTGCTCGGTGACGTCCCGCTGCGTGCCCCAGACGCGCACCAGATGCCCGTCTTCGACGAAGCCGACCACGTTATTAAGGAAGACGCGGGGCCGGCCGTCCCGATCGTGCTCGCGCGTTTCAGAATCGGACACCCGATAGCGGGCGCGAATGAACGCGCGGATCTGCTCCCGATTGGTGGGATCGGTCACGTTGTGCAGGTCGGCGAGGCGCGTTCCGATCAGATCGCGGGCTTCGCGGTATCCGTACATGCGTGCCATCGCGTCGTTACACTCGGCGATGCGCGCGCCCGCATAGAGTCGATCGATCTGCTCCTCTTCCGAGAGCGTGGTCGGGACGGGCGGATCGATTTCCAACCGCGACACCCCTTCCGAGCTCTGCGCGATGAAGGCGCGGTAGCGCTCCTCGGTCCGCCGGCGGTCCGACACGTCCATGCCGATCGCGAGCCAGCCGCCGCCGGTGAGCGGCGCGTTCGCCCAGATGGTGTCCAGGACGGCGCCGCGGCGCGTGCGCGTCCGGAAGTCGGTCCATTGACCGACCGGTGCTCCGATGGAGTCGCGCAGACGCTGCCGTTCGACGGGGTCCGGGTACAGCTCGACGAAAATGTCGCGCTGGCGCGCCTCGGCGATGTCGTATCCGAGGGTACGCGTCCACTCCCGGTTGCCCCACTGGATGCGACCGCGTTCGTCGAGGAACACCAGCATGACCGGAATGTTGTCGACGATCCGCTGCAACAACTCACTCTGTTCGCGCCAGGCGTCCTCGACGCGTTTGCGCTCGATTGCCATGGCCATCTGCGAGGACACGAACGTCAGGATGTCCAGCTCACTCGGTCCATAGCGCACGCCCTGGGAATACGTCTGCGTCACGACGACACCGATGGTGCGGTCCTTCACTTTGAGCGGCACGCCGAGCCAGTCGATGGACGGTGCGCCGATCAGCTCCACCTCGCCGGCGGCGACCAGGCGCTCATACACCTCGGGGGTGGCGAGCAACGGGTGGCCGGTCCGCAGCACGTATTCGGTAAGGCCCTTGCGCAGTTTGCGGGGCGGGATGTCGGGCGCGGTGTCGTACTCGTCCACGAAGTACGGAAACTCGAGGCGGTCGTCCTTTTCGTTGTAGAGCGACACGTAGAAGTTCTTGGCCGGCATCAGCTCGCCGACGACTTCATGAATCGCGCGCAGGAGCTGCTGGAGGTTTTCAGCGGTGTGCGCGGTGTGGGAGATGCGGTACACCGCGTCTTGCACACACTCGGCGCGACGCCGCGCCGTCACATCGCGGAAGCTCCAGACCCGGCCCACCGAGCGGCCATCCAATCGCAGCGGAATGGAGTAGCGCTCGAGCACCCGGCCGTCCTTGAACGTGAGGACGTCGAAACTGTCGGACGCGGGCTCGGCATACCGCTCCTCGATGCCATCGACGAATAGCTCCGGATTCACGAGCTGGTCCTTCACGTGCTGGATTAGGCGCCGCCGACCCGCGGCATCGTTATTGGCGGCGATGAAGGACGTGGGGAGGCGCCACATTTCCTCGAAATGCCGGTTGTGCGAAACGATCTTCCCGTCGAGGTCCACGACGAGAATGCCGTCCGCGGTGGATTCGAGCGTGGCCTGCAGAACCGAGACGGTGAGGGAATCGGCCACCCTACGGGGTTTCTTCGCCCTCGGGTTGGGTTTGGAACGGCGCTGCGGCATGGGGCCGAATTTAGGGCCGACGGCTCCCGTGACCAGCCTCACGGGCTCGCAAGGCGTCTCGCATCTAGCTTTCGAACCCTTCTTTCCAACACGGAGCACGGTTGCGCCCGAAGCGGTTTCGGTGGCTTGGGGTCGCGGAATCGAACCGCGCCGAGCGACAGTTGCGCGCGGCGGCGCGCCAGCAGGAGGCGGTCGCCCACCTCGGCCAGCAGGCGCTCGCCGGGAAGCTCCCCGTCGACTTGTTCGACACCGCGGCCAAGCTCCTGGCGCGCGGGCTCGACGTCGAGTTCAGCGAGATTCTCGAGCTCAAACCGGAGCACCGCAGCCTGCTGATGCGGGCGGGCGAGGGCTGGGCCGAGGGGGCGGTCGGGAGAACGCTGATCACGGCCGACAGCGGCGCGCTGGCCGGCTACACGCTCACTGCCGCCGGCCCGGTGGTCATCGAGGATCTCGCCGCCGAGATCCGGTTCAGCGTCCCGCCCCATCTCGAAGCACACGACATCGTGAGCGGGGTGTGCGTCGTCGTGCAGGGACGCGAGCGTCCCTGGGGTGTGCTCGGGGCCTACAGCGCGCAGCCGCGTGAATTCAGCGGTCCCGACGTCTTGTTCGTCCAGGCGCTCGCGCACGTGCTCGCCACCGCGCTGGAGCGCGCCCGCGTCGAGGAAGCGCTGCGCAAGAGCGAGGAGCATTTCCGCTCCCTGACCGAAAATGCTTCCGACATCGTCACGATTCTCGGCGACGACGGCATCATCCGGTACGTGAGCCCTTCGGTGCAACGCTTGCTCGGCTATGGCGCCCAAGAGCTGCTCGACCACAACGCGTTCGAGTACATGCACCCCGAGGACCTCGCGCCGGTCATGGAAGCGCTGGCCGACGCGATTCAACGGCCCGGGTCGCCCCAGACCGCCACGTTCCGGTTCAAGCATGCGGACGGATCGTGGCGCGCCCTCGAATCGATCGGTCAGGCGAAGCTCGATCAGCCGAACGCGTACAGCGTGATCGTCAACTCGCGTGACGTCACCGAGCGCGTGCTGCACGAGCAGATGCTTCGCACGAGCAAACAGCGGCTCCGCACCGTCGTCGCAGGCGCGCCCGTCATCTTCTTCTCACTCGATCGCAAAGGCGTATTCACACTGGCGGAGGGGAAGGGCCTGCACTCACTCGGGGTTCGGCCGGGGATGCTGCTCGGCAAGTCGTTCTTCGAGTTGTTGGGGGATGTGCCGCAGGCGGTGGCCGACGTGCGTCGCGCCCTCGCCGGGGAGTCGGTGACGGCGCGGGTCGAGCTGTTCGGGTTCGAGTTCGAAGCGCAGTACTCACCCGTGCGCGAACGTGACGGCGGCATTTCCGGCGTCGTGGGTGTTGCGACCGATATCACGGAGCGGCGCCGCGCGGAGGAGGCAGCGCGTCGTGCCGACGCCGCCAATCGTATGCTGGTCGAGCAGGCTCCCTTCGGGATCTACCGCGCGACGCCCGAAGGTGCCTTCCTGTCGGTGAATCCCGCGCTGGTCGAGATGCTAGGATACGCGTCGGAGGCGGAGCTGCTGAGTCGCAATCTCGATCGCGACGTCTTCAAGGAGCCGGCCGCGCGCGCCCGCTACCTCGCGCAGCTGAACGACGCCGCCGGGGCCGTCGAAGCCCAGGCGGTGTGGCGGCGCAAGGATGGCGAGCCGATCACGGTGCGTCTCTACGGTCGCGCGGTGCGCTTCGAGGATGGCCGCGTGGAGTGCCATGAAGTCTTCGCCGAAGATGTGAGCGAGCGGCGCGGGCTCGAAGAGCAGCTCCGGCAGGCGCAGAAGATGGAAGCGATCGGCCAGCTCACGGGTGGCATCGCGCACGACTTCAACAATCTCTTGACGATCATCCTCGCGAACGCGGAGCTGCTGTCGCGCGGCCCTGATGAAGCGAGCCTGCGAGACATCGTCTCCGCGGCCGTCAGCGGCCGGCTGATGGTGAATCAGCTCCTGGGATTTGCGCGCCGCTCGACACTGGCACTCGAGCCGGTGCACCTGGGGCAGCTCCTGAACGACCTCGCCGCCGTCCTGCGGCGGGTGCTGCCGGCCGACATCGAGCTGCTCGTCTTCGCCGACGAGGACCTCCCCGAGGTCTCCGCCGACGGCCACGCGGTCGAACAGATCCTGCTCAACCTCGTGAACAACGCCCACGATGCGATGCCGGATGGCGGGGTCCTGCGGCTGGAGACGAGCTGCACGTGGATCAGCGACGCGCAGCGCGAGGTGCTGGGCCCCGGCGCCGCGTCGGAGTACGTCTGCCTCGCGGTCGACGACACCGGCATGGGCATGGATGAGGCGACGCGACAGCGCGCGTTCGAGCCGTTCTTCACGACGAAACCGGTCGGGAAGGGGACCGGCCTCGGACTCGCGACCGTTTACGGGCTCGTGAAGCAGCACGGCGGCTTCGTCCAGATCGACAGCGCTCCGGGCGCCGGGACGCGGCTGCGCATCTACTTCCCTGTGGCGGAAGAGGCGACGCGACGCCGCGCCTCCGGATCGCATGAGCAGGTGACCGTACCGACCGCTGGCGGCAAGGAGACGGTACTCGTCGTGGAGGATCAGGCGCAGCTGCGCCGCGCGACGGTGTATACGCTGGAGCACGCCGGGTACAACGTCCTGGCCGCCGCCGACGGGCTCGAGGCGCTGCAACTGCTGCGCCAGCACTCCGCGCCGATCCACCTGGTCTTCACCGATCTCGTAATGAGCCGGCTGGGCGGCCGCGGGCTCTATCAGATCGATCGCCGCGAAGGACGACAGACGCCGTTTCTCTTCACCAGCGGTTACGCGGGCGGCGGGCGGGGAGAGGACCCGCTCGATCCGACGCTGCCGTTCCTGCCGAAGCCGTGGACGAGCGCCGACCTCTTGGCGCGGGTCCGGCAAGTGCTGGATGGAGTGAAACGTTCTGGCTAGCAGCAGGGCGCTGTAGGGTGTCGCCGACTGGCAAGCAGGTGCCACTCCGGAAAGATTGCGGGCGTGGCCAGCATCCTCGTCATTGATGATCAAGAGCCGATTCGGCGCATCGTGCGCCGGGCCCTCGAGAACGAGCGACACGCGGTCTTGGACGCAAGCGACGGCGAGTTGGGAATGCAGATCCTCGAGCGTGAGACCGTGGATGTCGTGATCACCGACATCTTCATGCCCGGATTGGATGGAATTCAGACGCTGCGAGAGATCCGCAGGCGGTTTCCGGCGGTCAGGGTGATCGCGATGTCGGGTGGCGACTCGACGGGTCTGCTCGATCTGCGGAAGGATGCCGAGCTGCTGGGGGCAGTGAAGAGCCTGCAGAAACCCTTCACCGCGCGCGAGATCGTCGATGTGGTCCGCGCCGTGCTAGGGGGAAAGGACGATTGGGCGTAGCTCAGGTCCCGCGCCGGGCCGTTACTTTAGAGCAAATGGACCTTCGCCAGCTGCGTTACTTCGTTGCCGTCGCCGAGGAGCTCCATTTCACGCGGGCAGCCCGGCGCGTCCACGTCGCCCAGCCGACATTAAGTCACCAGGTGGGGTTGCTCGAGAAGGAGCTGGGGGTCACGCTGCTCACACGCAGCAAACGGCATGTCGAGCTGACCCATGCCGGCCGGATCTTCCTGAATGAAGCGCAACGTCTCCTCAGGAGCGCCGACGATGCCGTGCAAGCGGCGCAGTCCGCCCAGGCCGGTCGGCTCGGGCAGCTTATGGTGGTGTGCGGACCGACGGCAGCGTATGTGGGGCTGCTCGGCATGCTGGAGCTGTACCGCCGTGGGTCTCCGCAGGTCGACCTCCATTTGATCGAATCACCCGTGGTGGATGCGGTCGTGACGGTGGAACAGGGGAGCGCCGATGTCGGGCTCGTGGTCCCCTACTTTGAATCCTCGCTCTTGAAACGCGAAACCGTCCTCGAGCTGCCGCTCCTTGCCGCACTGCCGAAGTCGCATCCGCTCGCTGCGGCGAGCTGTTCGGACAGCGGCGAGGATCGGGTTTCTTTCAACGTGTCCTAGGTATCTGTCATGGATGCGGTTTCACGCCCCGCGTGCTCGAAGCGATGGAGCACATGCACACGCTGTTGTACATGGTCGGAGCTGGATACGGCGTCTCGCTCGTACCGGCGACCTTGACGCCGGCCGACCGTCCCGAGGTCGCGCTCGTTCCGTTGCGCGAGTCAGCGGCGACGCTCGAGCTGGGAATGATCTGGCGCTTCGATCAGAAGTCACCGCTCGTGCTCGGGTTTTTGGACGCCGTGCGGACGTGGTGCAAGGAGATGCCGAACGGGCGACCCTGATGCTTCCAGCAACTCACGTTGCAGAATGCCATAGGAACCAGAGTTGGACTGACGATTCCACCGTGACAACTCGCTGGCAGGGAGCACGTTACGCAGTTCGATCAAGTTCGGTATGGGAAGTGCTATTACTGACCTCTCAATAATAGGTTTTTCCTATTGACAGAGTCCCTTGCCGGAGGCTGCCCGATGGGCCGCAAAGGTTTCACCTTGATTGAGCTTCTAATCGTGGTCGTGATCATCGGCATTTTGGCCGCGATCGCGATTCCGAAGTTCGCGAACACGAAGGAGAAGGCGTATCTCGCCTCGATGAAGTCGGATCTGCGGAACCTGATCACGGCCGAAGAGGCGTTCTTTGCTGACTCGGTGAAGTACACAACGGCGATCGGCGTGGGTGGTATTCAGTATGCGACGACCAGCGGCGTGGTTGGCCCCACCATTCAGGTGACGGCTGACGGCTTCACCGCGCGGGTGTCCCACACCACGACGACGAAGACCTGCGCGATTTACGTGGGTTCGACCGCGCTGGCTCCCGCTAACAAGGAAGGCGAGCCGAAGTGCGTGTAGCATGCTGAGGAGATGAGACATGGGCGGACACAAAAAGACGGCGGGGATTGATCCCCGCCGTTCTTTTCTCAAGGCTCCCGAGGCAGGACTCGAACCTGCGACCCGCCGGTTAACAGCCGGCTGCTCTACCAACTGAGCTACTCGGGAAGAGGCGCGAAATATAGGCGGGGTTGTACGAGGCACCAAGGCCTTACTGCCGGTCGAGTACCTCGCGCACTTTCCGGACGAGTGACTTCGGCGTGAACGGTTTCTGCAAATACGCGATGCCTTCCTGGAGAATGCCGTGGCGCACCACGGCGTCATCCGTATAGCCTGACATGAACAGGACTTTGAGCTCCGGTCGCGTTTTCCGGAAGCGGGACGCCAAATCCCGGCCGTTGATGTCCGGCATCACCACGTCCGTCAGCAGCAGATCGATCCGCCCGGTGAGCTGGTCCGCGATCTGCACGGCGGTAATGCCGTCGGCGGCATCGTACACCGTGAACCCAAAGCGTTTGAGCATTTCGCACGTCACCGCACGCACCGCGGCCATGTCTTCGACCACGAGCACGGTTTCCGTACCGTGCATGGCGTCGCCGGCAGCATCCTCGGCCTTCGAGACCGGAGCGTCGACGCGCGGCAAGTAGACCTTGAAGCACGTGCCGTGGTTCGGCTCGGAGTACACCCAGATGAAGCCACCGGATTGCTGCACGATGCCTTGGACGGTGGCGAGGCCGAGGCCGGTGCCCTTCCCGGCGTCCTTGGTTGTGAAGAATGGCTCGAAGATGCGCGCCTGGGTCGCGGCGTCCATCCCGACACCGCTGTCGGTCACGGCCAGCATGACATAGCGACCGGGGGCGGCGACGGGATGCGCCTCCACATAAGTCTCATCCAGGTCGACATTGGCCGTCTCGATCGTCAGCCGGCCGCCGTTGGGCATGGCGTCGCGCGCGTTCACGGCGAGATTCATCAGCACCTGCTCGAGCTGCCCCGGATCCACCTTCACGGTGCCGGCATCCGGCGCGAGGGCGCAGCGCAACTGAATATCTTCGCGCAGCACACGGGCCAGTAACTTTTCGATTCCCGTGATGGCGGCGTTCAGGTCGACGATCTTCGGCTGCAGCACCTGCTGCCGACTGAAGGCGAGCAGCTGGCGCGTCAGCGCGCTCGCACCCTGCGCCGCCTTGCGGATCTGCTCGATGTCGTCGCGTGTGGCCGCGTCCTGGGGAAGGTCCTCGAGCAGCAAATCGCTGTAGCTCAGAATGACCGTGAGCAGATTATTGAAGCCGTGCGCCACGCCGCCGGCGAGCCGGCCGATCGCCTCCATCTTCTGGGCCTGCGCGAGCTGCGCCTCGAGCTGGCGCTGGCCCGTGATGTCGCGCACGAACGCTTCATAGTACTCGACCTGTCCCTGAGCATCTCGGCTTGCCCGGACACTCAGCTGCACGCGAATGCGCGTGCCGTCTTGCTTCTTCCAGGTGGCTTCGAGCTCATCGTAGACCCGCTCGGTGTACGTATCCTGCTCGATCAGCCGGCGGCGCTCGTCGGGATCGGCGTACACATCGCGCGTCATGTTGAGCGCCAGCACCTCCTCGACCGACCCGTACCCGAGCATGCGCGCGAGGGCGGGGTTGGCCGAGAGGAAACGTCCGGCCGGCGTCGAGCGGTAGATGCCGAGCGGCGCCTTCTCGACGAGAGTCGCGTAGCTCGCTTCGGAGGCGCGCAGCGCGGCTTCGGTCTGCCGGCGCCCACGCCGCTCCTCGGCGTCGCGGAGCTCGCGACGGATGACGGGGATAAGGCGGCGGAGGTTGCCCTTGGCCAGCGCGTCACCGGCGCCGGCTTCCAAAGCCTGGGCGGCGAGATCTTCGCCCATCGTGCCAGAGACAAAGATGAAGGGAATGTCCAACCCGCGGGAGCGGACCAGCGCGAGGGCTTCGGTGCCGCTGAAGCCGGGCATGCTGTTGTCGCCGACGATGATGTCCCACGGGCTGCGCTCGAGCGCCCGCTCCA
>QHTY01000211.1 GCA_003220985.1 Gemmatimonadota bacterium | reverse complement strand
CAAATGCCCGAAGGGGCATGTCTTCGAAAAAACGTTCCCTCGCATCTCCAGCCAGCGCTTCGCGAAATGCCCCCAATGTGGGAAACGCGCGGAGCGTCAGATCTCGGGCGGCGCGGGGATCGTCTTCAAGGGCTCGGGCTTCTACCACACCGACTACAAGACGAAGCCGGAAGCACCTGAGAAGACGGAAAAATCGGAGAAATCGGAGAAATCGGAGAAGACCGACAAGCCGGCGGAATCGAAACCGAAAAAGTGACCGCACAAGACACGATCCGCGCGGCGCTGACGGCGGCGGCGGCGCGACTCGGTGCGTCCGGCGTCGATGTCGCCCTCGAACGGCCGCGCGACCCCACGCACGGCGACATTGCCACCAACCTCGCGCTGACGCTGGCCAAGACCTTAGGTCAAAAGCCGCGCGCCATCGCCGAGCGGCTGGTCGCCGCCTTGGAGGTGCCGGCCGGCCTCGTGCGCAAGACCGAGATTGCCGGACCAGGCTTCATCAACTTCTTCCTGGCCGACGCGCAAGTCGTCGGCGCGCTCCCCGCGATTCTCGCGGCGGGCCCCGATTATGGAAAGAGCGACGTGGGCCACGGCGCTCCGATCAATGTCGAATTCGTGTCGGCGAACCCCACGGGCCCGCTGCACGTCGGCCACGGCCGGCAGGCCGCGCTGGGCGATGCAATCGCGGCGCTGCTCGAGTGGACCGGCTGGCGGGTCAGCCGCGAGTTCTACTACAACGACGCGGGCAGCCAGATCATGAATCTCGCGCGCAGCGTGCAGGTGCGAATTCGCCAGGCGCGCGGGCTGCCGGCCGAACTCCCCGAGCAAGGATACCAGGGCGACTACATCCGCGAGATCGCCGAGCGCTACGTCGCAGCGCATCCGCGCGATCCGGAAGGCACGGATGTGGACGCCGTGCGGCGCTTTGCCGTGCGTGAGCTCCGCGCCGAGCAGGACCTCGATCTCCAGGCGTTCGGCGTGAAATTCGACGTGTACTTCCTCGAGTCGTCGCTCTATACCGACGGCAAGGTCGAAGAGACGACGCGGCGGCTCGTCGCTGCGGGGCATACGTACGAGAAGGACGGTGCCCTTTGGCTGCGCACCACCGACTTCGGTGACGACAAAGACCGGGTGATGCGCAAGAGCGCGGAGAAGGGGAGCGACTACACCTACTTCCTCCCCGATGTCGCGTATCACGTCACGAAGTGGGAGCGCGGCTTCAAGCACGCCATCAACGTGCAGGGCTCGGACCATCATGGGACCGTCGCCCGCGTGCGCATCGGACTGCAGGCCCTCGAGATGGGCATCCCACAGGGATATCCCGAGTACGTGCTGCATCAGATGGTGACCGTGATGCGGGGCGGGGAAGAGGTGAAGCTCTCGAAGCGCGCCGGGAGCTACATGTCGGTGCGCGAGCTGGTTGAGGAAGTGGGCCGCGATGCGGTGCGCTATTTCTATCTCATGCGCCGCGGCGAGACGCATTTCGTGTTCGACGTCGATCTCGCCAAGAGCCAGACCGACGAGAACCCCGTCTTCTACGTCCAGATGGCGCATGCGCGCATGGTGGGGATCTTCCGCGTGGCGGGGCGCGATCCGGCGAGCGCCCGGGCTGAGGGGGTCGATCTGAGCGTGCTCACCCAGCCGGAGGAAGCCGATTTGATCAAGGAGCTGGCCGATTTTCCGGCGATGGTCGCCGGGTCCGCGGCGGCGCGCGAGCCACACCGCATCACGAGCTATCTCGAGGGACTGGCCCGGCTCGCCCACGCGTGGTATCACAAGTACCGCGTGCTGGGAGAGCCGGAAGAAGCGGCGCGGCTCGTGCTGGCTCGCGCAGTCAAGCAGGTCCTGGCGAATGGTCTGTCACTTTTGGGGATTCGCGCCCCGGAACGGATGTGAGTGTGGGCCTCGTCGTCGTCGGCTCGATCGCCCTCGATTCGGTCATCACGCCGTTCGGCGAGACCGCGGATGCGCTCGGCGGTGCCGCGGTGTTCTTCGCGATGGCGGGCGCGGTCCTGCATCCGGTGCAGGTCGTGGGTGTGGTCGGCAGCGATTTCCCGGAGGCCCATCTCGAGAAACTGGCGGCGCGGGGCGTCGATCTCGCCGGCGTCGAGCGGCAGCAGGGCGAGTCGTTCCGTTGGAAGGCGCGCTACTCCTACGATCTCAACAGCCGCGAGACGCTGGAGACCCGGCTCGGCGTCTTTGCGCACTTCCAGCCGCGCATTCCGGCCAAGTTCCGCGACGCGAAGTTCGTGTTTCTGGGCAATATCGATCCCGCGCTGCAGCTCAACGTCCTCGATCAGGTCAAGCAGCCGACGCTGGTCGCCTGCGACACGATGAATTATTGGATCCAGGGCAAGCGGGACCTGCTGCTCGAGCTGCTCCGCCATATCGACATTCTGATGGTCAACGATTCCGAGGCCCGGGAGCTGTCGGGAGACTGGAACATTTATCGCGCCGCACACTGGATTCTGGGCCGCGGTCCGAAAATGGTCGTCATCAAGCAGGGCGACCACGGGGCGCTACTCGTCGACCCTGAGACGATCTTCAAAGTGCCCGCCTATCCGCTGCAGGACGTGTTCGATCCCACCGGCGCCGGCGACGCGTTCGCCGGGGGATTCATGGCGTACGTCGCGCGCACCGGCGACGTGACGTTCCCCAACCTCCGGCGTGCGATGGTCTACGGCTCGGCCATGGGATCGCTGGCCGTCGAAGCGTTCGGGGTGCAGCGCCTCGAGCAGGTCACGCTCAAAGAAGTGCGCGGTCGCGTGAAAGCATTCCGCGATCTCGTGCATTTCTCGCTGGACGGCGAGGAATGACCAAGACGGATCGCTACGCCGCGGCCGGCGTGAAGTTGGACACTGCCGCCGAAGCGAAACGGCGCATCGCGCAGCTCGTGAGCGCCACGCGGACACCGCTCGCCCGGGGCCAGGTCGGCGGCTTCGGCGGCATGGTTCGCGTGCCCGATGGTTTCAAGAAGCCCGTGCTGGTGATGTCGACGGATGGCGTGGGATCGAAAGTCCTCGTCGCCGCGGCGGCGGGCATTCACGACACCGTCGGCGAGGATCTCGTCAATCATTCGGTCAACGACATTCTGGTGCACGGGGCCACACCGCTCGCGTTCCTCGATTACATCGCGGCTGGGAACCTCGTGCCGGAGATCGCCGAGCAAATTGTCGCGGGTGTCGCGCGCGCCTGCCGGGCGCACGACATGACGCTCGCCGGCGGCGAAACGGCACAGATGCCGGATCTGTATCAGCCCGGCCACTACGATCTCGCCGGGTCGATCGTCGGCGTGGTCGAGGAAGACAAGGCGTTGCATGGCGACCGGGTGACCCCTGGGGACCAGCTGATTGGCTACGCGTCCACGGGCCTGCACACCAACGGCTACACGCTGGCACGCAAAATCGTATTCGATGCGATGCAGCTGAAGATCGACGACCCGTTTCCCGAGACCGGCCAGTCGGTGGGGCAGGTTCTCCTCGCCGTCCACCGGAGCTACGCCACCGCAGTCCGGCCGGTGCTCGACCACCTTCACGCGCTCGCGCACGTCACGGGGGGCGGCATCGCGGGCAATCTCGTTCGGGTGCTGCCGCCCGGCGTGGAGGCGGTCGTCGACGCGGGGAGCTGGCCCTGGCCGCCCCTCTTCCGGGTCCTCATGCGCTTTGGTCAGGTCAGGCGGGACGAGATGCGGCGCGTGTTCAATCTCGGCGTCGGCATGATCGCCGTGGTCGCACGCGACGATGTCGAGGCGGTCATCCGGGCGGCCGAGCGCGCGCACGTCCAGGCGTGGATCATCGGCGAGATCCGGCCGGGCCCTGCGGGCTCCTCGGCGATGGTTCGGCTTGAAGAAAGATAAGGATCGAGAGCCCGACGCGATGGGCCGCGCCCTCGAGCTCGCCTGGCGCGGCTGGGGGCGGGTCTCGCCAAATCCCATCGTCGGTGCGGTCGTATTGCGCGGGAATGACATCGTCGCCGAAGGGTGGCATGCCGAATTCGGCGGGCCCCATGCCGAGCTGAACGCGCTGCATGCTGCGGGTGACAAGGCCCGGGGGGCGACGCTGGTGGTGACCCTCGAGCCCTGCGCGCACCACGGCAAGACGCCGCCGTGCACCGACGCCATTCGCGCCGCGGGCGTGCGACGCGTGGTCGCGGCGGTCCGCGATCCCGATCCCGAAGCGCGGGGTGGCGCGGAGATCCTGAAGCGCGCCGGGATCGACGTCCACGTCGGATTGCTGGCCGAAGCCGCCGCCGCCCAAAACGCGCCTTTCCTCTTTACCAGGCAGCAGACAGACCGCCCGTTCGTCGCGCTGAAGCTGGCAACGTCGATCGATGGTCGCATCGCCGATGCAGGTGGCAGCTCGCAATGGATCTCGGGTCCGGAGGCGCGCGATCATGTCCATTGGCTGCGCGCCGGATTCGACGCGATCGCGGTTGGTGGCACCACGGCGCTCATGGACAATCCGCAATTGACCGCCCGTGGCGACCTGACGCCCCGGAAGCCGCCGGTGCGCATCGTGTTCGACCGGCGCGCCATGCTCAATCTGGGTGTGTCGCTGGTGCAGACGGCGCGCGAAGTGCCGACCTGGGTCATGTCGTCTCCCGAAGCGCCGATGGCGAATGTGTCGGTGCTCGAGGGCAACGGCGTGCGCGTCTTCCGGCCCGAAACGCTGGCGCAAGCCTTCGCACAGCTGCGCCTCGCCGGGATCCAGTCGTTGTTATGTGAAGGCGGGGGCGCGCTTGGCGCCAAACTCCTTGCGGAGGGGCTGATCGATCGCCTGTACTGGGTGCAGTCGCCCGTCTGGCTCGGGGAGGGCGCGGTGCCCGCGTTTCCAGGCGTTCCGGCGTCTCCCCTTGCCGACGCACCGCGCTGGGTGGTCGTGGAGCGCCGCCCGCTGGGCTCTGATACATTATTGGTCTTGGATCGGCGGCTATGTTTACCGGAATCGTAAGCGCAGTAGGACGGATCGAAGCCGTTTCCCCGAACGGGGAAAAAGGGACGAGGGACGGGGGACGGGTATTGCGGATCCGGGCGCCCTACCGCGGTCTGAAAAAGGGCGAGAGTATCGCGGTCAACGGCGCGTGCCTGACTATCGAGAAGGTGGCGAAGGGTTCGTTTACCGTGCACGCGGTGCAGACGACGCTGGGACGCACGCTGATCGGTGAGTGGCACCAAGGCCGGCCCGTAAATCTCGAGCGCGCGGTCCGCGCCGCCGATTTGATGGGTGGCCACATCGTGCAAGGCCATGTGGACGGCGTTGGGACAGTCGAGCGAATCGCAGAAGCAGATGATGCGCTTCTCGTAGATGTGAGCGTCCCACGTGATGTCGCCGAGACTACGGTGCTCCACGGCGCGATCACCGTGGACGGCGTGAGTCTGACGGTGAACGCCTTACCGAGCCGGGGCGTTGTGCAGGTGTCATTGGTACCGTTCACACGAGGGCACACGACGTTGGGGAGGCTCACCGCCGGCGATCGCGTGCATGTCGAAGCGGACGTTTTGGGAAAGTACGTGAGGCAGCTATGTCGTTCAGCGCGGTAGAACAAGCCATCGCGGACATTCGCGCGGGGAAGCTCGTCATCGTGGCGGACGACGAGCGGCGCGAAAACGAGGGAGATCTCGTCGGCGCGGCCGAACAGGTCACGCCGGACATGATCAACTTCATGGCGACGCACGCTCGCGGGCTGATCTGCGTGCCGCTGACCCCGGAGCGCTGCCAGGCGTTGGGTCTGCCGCAGATGACCGAGCACAACAACGAGTCGCACGAGACCGCCTTCACCATCAGCATCGACGCCGCCGTGCGGTTCGGGGTGACGACGGGTATCTCGGCGGCGGATCGTGCCGCGACGATTCGCGTCGCGATCGATCCGTCCACGGTGCCGAGCGATCTGCGCCGGCCCGGACACGTCTTCCCACTCCGGGCGCGCCCCGGTGGCGTGCTGCAGCGGGTCGGTCAGACCGAAGCGAGCATCGATTTGGCCCGCCTCGCCGGGCTCTATCCCGCCGGCGTGATCTGCGAAATCCTGAATGCCGACGGTAGCATGGCGCGCCGGCCCGATCTCGAGCGCTTCGCGAAAGAGCACGGCCTCACCTTCATCACGGTGGCGCAGCTGGTGGCGTACCGGCTGAAGCACGAGCGGCTCGTCCACCGCGTCGCCGAGGCGCGGCTGCCGACGCCGTTCGGCGAGTTCCGCATCATCGGCTATCGCAACGACGTCGACGCGGCCGAGCACGTGGCGCTGGTATACGGCGACGTGGCCGGCAAGCAGCAAGTGCTCGTGCGCATGCACTCGAAGTGCCTCACCGGCGACGTCTTCGGCTCGGCACGGTGCGACTGCGGCTGGCAGCTGCACTGCGCCATGCGGATGATCGCCGAGGGGGGCGCGGGCGTCGTCGTCTACCTCGACCAGGAAGGCCGAGGCATCGGCCTGCTGAACAAGCTGAAGGCGTACGAGCTCCAGGATCAGGGCCACGACACCGTGGAGGCAAACGAAAAGCTCGGCTTCAAGCCCGACCTCCGGAATTACGGGATCGGCGCCCAGATTCTGCTCGACCTCGGTCTCTCGTCGATTCGCGTCCTGACAAACAACCCGATGAAGCTGGTCGGCCTCGAAGGCTACGGGCTCGAGATCGTCGAGCGACTGCCCATCGTGCCGGCACCGTCGGACGAGAATCGGGCCTATCTCGACGTCAAGCGGGACAAGCTGGGTCACTTCCTCACCCACTGATCGTGCCGCACAAGGCTCCTCCTCCCTCCGCGGCGCGCACCTCCAACCGCCAGCGGCGCGTGGCGATCGTTGTCAGCCGGTTTCATGAGCACATCACGACGAAGCTGCTCGAGGGCGCGCGCGACGCGCTGCGGCGCGGCGGCATCGCGGATCACAACGTGGAAGTCACGTGGGCGCCCGGTGCCTTTGAGCTGCCGGTTCTGGCCGAGGCCGCCGCGGCGAGCGAACGCTTCGACGCGATCGTGGCGCTCGGGTGCGTGATCCGCGGTGAGACACCGCATTTCGAGTATGTCGCGGGTGAGGCGGCGCGCGGTCTCGGGAACGTCGCGCTCGCGCACCGCATCGCGGTCGGGTTTGGCGTTTTGACGACGGAGACCGAGGCTCAGGCGCTGGCGCGCGTCAGTAAAGGTGCCGAGGCGGTGCAGGCGGCCCTCGAGACCGCCGCGGCGCTCGAGAGGCTCGGTGCAGCGCCCCGAGACTAAGGCGCGCGCGCGCGCCCTCCAGCTGCTGTACGCATGGGAGCTTTCCGGCAAACCGACGCTGGAAACCGTCGTCGCCCGTGTGGCGGTCATTTACGGTCGGGGGCCGCGTGGTTACGACCGCGGTGCCGATCTCGCCGCGAAAGCCATTGCCGGTCTACCGGAGTTTGACCGCCGCATCGCCGATGCCGCCGAGCACTGGCGGCTCGAGCGCGTCGGCGCGGTGGAGCGCAACATCCTGCGCCTGGCGCTGGCGGAGCTGGACGAGGCGTCCACGCCGTCGCGCGTCGTGATCGATGAAGCGGTGAAGCTCGCCCACTGGTTCGCCGGCCCACGGGCGCCCGGGTTCGTCAACGGCGTCCTCGATGCGATCGCCCACGAGACCGGCGCGCTGTGAAGATCCTGCTCGTGAACTGGAACGACCGGGAGAATCCACAGGCGGGCGGCGCCGAAATCCATCTCCACGAACTGTTCAGCCGCCTCGCCATCTGGGGGCACGAAATCCATCTGGTGGCGAGCGGTTGGCCTGGATGCCCGACGCACGCCGTCGTGGACGGCATCCAGGTCACGCGG
>QHTY01000210.1:17179-19527 GCA_003220985.1 Gemmatimonadota bacterium | reverse complement strand
GAGCGCGATCCGCTCCGCCTCGCGCCGCAAGTCGTACCAGGCGCGTTCGGCCGGGGGGCCCTGGAGCTGCGCGGCGAACAGCTTCAGGGATCGCTCGTCGACCGCCCAGGAGTCGTCGGGCTTTGTCTCGGGTGCCGTCACGCGGTGGCTCACCAAGTCGGGGGACGCAATATGGAAGGGCGGCGGCTCGCGGCGCCACCCCGTGGGATGGCAGGCCGCGCGTCGCTGCGCATATTTGAGGGAGACCTTGCCCGGATCGATTGTCTGGCTCTGCATCATGGTAAGCACGCACGCGGCGCGACGTCTCAAGGGTACACCCTCCTCGAGCTGATCGTAGTGCTCCTGATTCTCGGAGCGGCGGCGGCCGTGGTGGCGCCGAGCCTCTTCGCAGGTCTGGTTCGATCGCCGCTCGATGGGGCGGCGGAGCGCGCCGCCGCCCTGCTGCAGGATGCCCGCGCGGCGGCGGTGCGCAGCGGCAGTCCCGTGAGCGTCGACCTGTCGACCGACGGCCGCGAGCTGCGGAGCCCGACCGACACCTTGCTGCTCGAGCCGCCGCTGCGCATCGAGGCGTCGGGATCCGAGCGCGCAGTCATCTTCTATCCCACCGGGCTCGCCGCAGGCGCGCGCTGGATCGTGCGCACGAGCGAGGGACCTGGGGCGCTCGCGGCGGCCATCGAGGTGTCCCTGCTCAGCGGCGAGGTGGTCGTCCGGCGGCCATGAGGCGAGCGGAATCGGGGCTACTCCTGCTCGAGGCGATGGTCGCCCTAGTACTGCTCGGCCTTGCCGTCGTCGCCATGTTGCAGCTCCTCTCGGGCGCGGCCGACGCCGCCGCGCGCGCCCGCGTCCACACCGAAGCCTTGGCGCTCGCGCAGTCGGAGCTGGACCGCCTCGTCTCGAGCGCGGCCGTGGGGAGCCTCGACACAAACGGGACGGAGGGCGCGTTCCAGCCGCCGTTCGAGCGCTACCGCTACGTCGTGACGCGCGCGCCCGTAGGCGAGCAGCGCCTAATCGAGATCCGCGTGCGCATCACATGGCCCAAACCGGGCGCCGGCGCGCTGGAGCTCGTGACGCGGACCGCGTTGCCGTCCAGACGGGCGGGCCCGTGAGCATGCGGCGGGCGCGGCGGGCCCGGCAGTCCGGCGTAGCGCTGATCGCGGTGCTCTGGCTCCTCGTGATTCTCGGCCTGCTGAGCAGCGCGCTGCTGACGAGCACCCACTTCGACGTCTTGGCGACGTCCAACGAGCGGTGCCGGCTGCAGGCCTCGTACGCCGCCCAAGCGGGTGTCGCCGACGCCACCGAGCAGCTCGATCGCTGGCTCGCAGTCGCGCAGGTCGCGGCTCGGGGCGGGACTCCGGCGGCGGGACTCTTGCCCGCCGCAGCAGCCGCGAGTGAGCCCGGACTGCTGCTCGAATTCGACCGGCCCCTCGGAGATGGGCGCTACCGTGTCGTCGCGGTGGACGTGAACAGCCGGATCAACGTGAACCTGGCGACGGAGCAGATGCTCACGACCCTGCTCGGGGAGGCGGGTCGGCCGTCGAACGACGCTGAGGCCCTCGCCCAAGCGATTCTCGACTGGATCGACGGCGACGACCTGCGCCGCGCCCGGGGGGCGGAGGCGGCGGAGTATCGCCGGCTCGGGCTCGACCATCTCCCGCGCAACGGCCCGATGGCCACGCTCGAGGAGCTGCTCCACGTGCGCGGCATGACCCCGGAGATCCTCTACGGCGCGGCGGACGACCGCTGGACGTTCGGGCGCCGGCGATCGGGGATCGCGCAGTGGTTGACGGTGCAGGGGTCCGGCAGGATCAACCTCAACACCGCACCGCCCGAGGTGCTCGCCGCGCTGCCCGGATTCACACCAGCTGTCGTGGCCGTCGTGCTCGACCTGCGCCAGCGGCGCTGGATTTGGTCGATCAGCGACGTGGCCGCGGACCCGCGGCTCGGGGGCGCGCCGTCGCTGGAAGCGGTTGCGCGGCAGCTGATCAGGCTCACGGCGCAAGGACTCGGCACCGAGGGCGTCTGGGTTCGCTCGCAGGGCGCCGTGTCAGGGTGCCCGGTGGCGGCTGATGTCGAAGCCCTCCTCGCGTTCGGCAACGCGGGGGGAGTCGTCGTCGCCAGCTGGCGCGAGGGCTTGGGCGCCGGAGTGCACTAGCCGCGAGACCATGCGGCGCGCGTCGGGATTCACGCTGATCGAGGTCATCGTGGCGATCACGGTGACGGCCATCGTAGCCATCGCCGTTTACCTGACGGTCTCCGCCGCCATCGCCAGCGCCCAAAGGAGTAGGGCCGTGCAACTCGAGGCGCGGACCCAACGCAACGCGCGCTTGGTGCTGACCGCCTTGCTCCGC
>QHTY01000210.1:15001-17151 GCA_003220985.1 Gemmatimonadota bacterium | reverse complement strand
GGTCGGCGCCCTGGGCTTCCCGTTCGCCCGATACCCCGCGGGCGAGCCCTTGCGGGTGCATATCTGGCTGAGCGCCCCTCCCGCGCGAGCGTTGATCCTGGAGCTCGCGCCGTGGCCGGGGCGCGACGGGGGTGGCGGGGGGGGGGGCGCAGACACCGTCGTGCTGTTCGCTCGCCTGGACGGCGCGGAGATCACCTATCGCGACCTTGTCCGCGATGTGTGGTTGGATGACTGGGATCGCCCCCCCCCACTGCTGCCGGCCGCGGTGTCGATTGAGTTCCACAGCGTGCCGCCCATCCCTCCGCTCGTCGTCAGTCTTCCCGGGCGACCCCGCCGCTAGTCGACTGCCTCCGTCGCGTCGACGCAACGACCCGGTGCAGTGCTCGTCGGCGCTGCCGTGCGGTTGCGTGTTGGCGTCGCTCGTATTGGCAGCACGCGGGTATCAGTCACTTTCCGGGTCACCCTTCTCGAGGAGAACGCATATGAGCGGTTCGACGACGTTGCGCAGTGCTTGGCTTGCTGGCGTAGCGGCGGTAGGGCTCGTCTTGATGGGGCTCTATCCTCACGGGTTCACTGCAGCGCGGGCACCGGCGGTGGCCGTGGCTCATCCGGCCAGCCCGACGAGCCCCGGCTCGGGCACGATCAATAGCACCAGTCCTTCGGTGACGTTCACAGCGGCTAACCGCGCCGGTGTCGCCACCGAGCCTGGAGACTGTACCTCGGTCGTTGTATCAGGGACGACGACGTCGAACTGCTCCAACTTCTTCCTGACCGTCAACAGCCCCGGGACACAGGTCGTCCGCGTGCGTCTCGACTGGGGCAGTGAATCGAACGACTATGACCTCTACATCTTCGACGAGACCACGACCAGCCAGGTGGCCTCCTCGGGGAACGGCACCACCACCTTTGAAGACGCGACGTTCACGCCCGTGGCGGGTCGGACCTACGAGGTCCTCATAGTGCACTTCGCCGCGGCTCCGGGGGACAACATCAACGGGAGCGCGTCGCTGGTAAATCCGCCGACGGTGACCAACGCGAGTCGCATCGGGCCCACCGGCACGGGGATCGTGTTCAGTCGCAACGGCAACATCCCCACGAGCGCCGGGGAGGCGCCTACCGGGAAAGGCACCGTCTTCGCGAAGGAGACGGTGCGCGACGGCGAGCCTTCGATCCGCGCCGACGTGCTCGGCAACGTCTATCCGGCGGGAATCCGCGGCGTGCCGGCTGGCGTGGACGTGTGGCGCTACGGCCCGAACGCCTTCTGCCCGCTGTTCACGTTCCACGACGAGGCGGAATTTGCCGACGGGCAGGATCCCGCCGACGGGTACGTGTGGCTGGGCCAGCCCGACGGCATCTTCCCCGGCGGTCAGGGGGCCCCGGACGCGGGCGGCGGCGACATCGAGATTGCGGTGAGCTTCCCGCGCAGCTTCACGCCCACCCTGGCCCACCCCCCGACCCTCTCAATGGTGAGCCTCACCCTGGCCAATATCACCGCGTCCGCGTCCACCAACCGGGGGAACGATTGGTCGCCGGTGAACCCCGTAGCGGCGGCGTTCCCCGCAGACGACCGCCAATGGATCGAGGCGTACGGGGACAATACGGTCTACCTGAACTACCGCACCCTCGCCACGTTAACCGGTCTCGTGCTCGACAAGTCGATCAACGGCGGCGTGAGCTATGGGGCGGGGGCCACCCTGGTCAACCCACTCGGCTTCACGCCGGGCTGGATCGACGTGGACCAGACGCCCAACGGCGACGGCAGCGTGAACATCTATCTCTCGGCCCAGAACTCGTCCAACAGCGTGGTGTTCCACTGCGTGGACGCCAACCCGGCCATGGCGGGCGGAGTCACCTGCGGCGGCGCCAAGACCGTCGACAACACGATGAGCCACGGGCACCTCTTCGACGTGGTCAACGTCGACAAGGCCGGCAACGTGTACGTCGCTTGGTCAAACAATAAGGACATCTTCTACGCCTACTCCACGACCAAGGGCGAGACGTGGTCGAGTCCGGTCAAGGTGACCAACGCCGGCGGGGGCGGCGGGATGCCGAACTTCAACTTCTTCCCCTGGATCACGGCGGGCGACGACGGCCGGCTCGGCATCGTCTGGTATGGGACCGACAAGACGACCAATGGGGACAACGACGCG
>QHTY01000210.1:14277-14944 GCA_003220985.1 Gemmatimonadota bacterium | reverse complement strand
ATCCGCTGGCTCCCAGCCAGCGACCATATCATCCACAAGTCGAACGTGTCCCAGGCCGGGTTCAGCAGCGACAACGCGGTGAACCGCAACCTGATCGACTTCTTCCAGGTGGCGCACGACCCCCGTGACGGGGCGGCGGTGATCGCGTTCGCGGACGATCACAACGACTTCGACGGCGCCACTTATTACACGCGGCAGATCGCGGGACCAGGCCTGCGGGCTGACAGGAACCCGACCCAGCCAGCGAGCTGCGCGCCGCTGACGCCGTTCCGGAACCCCGAGGTGCGCGACTTCGCGGGCGACGTTACCACCGTCAGTGGCACGGGGGTTCCCGATCCCTTGGTCGACATCTTGAACATCGACTACGGCTCGAAGCAGGTGGGCGCCAACCTCTACCTAATGGCGGATATGGCGGTCGCTCAGATGACGCCGGCTCCACCGCCGGGGGTCAGCTACCGCATGTACTTCGCTGTGAACACGGTTCGGGGCCTGATGGACGCGGGGAACGAGTACTTCATCGAGGTGACCACCCGCAACCCGACCCCCGAATTCTGGCTTGGCCTCACCGATCGGCGCGGGGACGGGAGCACCAATGAGCTGCGGCGCGAGCGCATCGACGCCGATCAGATTCCGGGGGAGGCGTTCGGCGCCGGTTCTCCAGGGCACG
>QHTY01000210.1:13609-14227 GCA_003220985.1 Gemmatimonadota bacterium | reverse complement strand
AACACGTTCAACCCCAGCGGGAGCACTCCGCCGGGCGTGGGCGCGCTCGTGATTGGGCTGCGGGGCCGCGTGCGCGCCGACGGGACGCAAGTCACCTCCCTCCTGGATCAAACGCGCGGCGGGTCGTTCATCATCCTTGGCGCGCGAGACGTCACGCAGCCGCCGTCGCCGGAGGAGTGCGAGGACGACGACGTCAACGGCGACTCGCCGAATCGCGGGGTCCGGGACTTCGATCACGACGGCCTGGACGACGCTTGTGCCGACAAGGATGACGACAACGATGGCATCCGTGACGACCAGGATGACGACCATGACAACGACGGCATCAAGAATGCCGCCGACACTGACGACGACAACGACGGCATCTCCGACTTCATCGAGCTGGGAGTCTTGAACGGGTTGTACTTGCTACTCGTCAGGAGGTAGTGAGCAGGAGGAGCCTATCGAAAGGGCCGCCGGCGTTTTTGCCGGCGGCCCTTGAGATTGCCCCTCCTGGGATCGAACCAGGACTCTCCTGATCCAGAGCCGAGCCGTGCGGGTTTGTTTGGAGGACACCATGTCCGTAAGTGGTTGCCCGCCAAGCATCGGCGCCCGCAGGCTCGGGGGGCAATGCCCGGA
>QHTY01000210.1:9982-13588 GCA_003220985.1 Gemmatimonadota bacterium | reverse complement strand
GACGGGACTGGTTCAAGGATAAGTTAGGGCCCTGACCGCCATGACCGCCACCGAATCCACCCTCAGTGTCCGCACGGCCCGTGCCGGACTGCTCATCCTCACGCTCATCAATCTTTTCAACTACCTCGATCGGTGGATCGTCGCCGCGCTCGCCGAAAGCATGAAGCACTCCGAGCTCCAGCTCTCCGATACGCAGCTCGGCGCCCTGATGACGGGGTTTCTCATCGTATACACGCTCACGGCGCCGGTGTTTGGCACGCTGGGAGATACGCGGTCACGCAATCGCTTGCTGAGCCTGGGCGTCGCGATTTGGAGCTTCGCCACCGCGCTCGCCGGCCTCGCCCGTAGCTACGCTGGACTGTTCGCCGCGCGCGCGGCGGTCGGGATCGGCGAAGCCGCATACGGCACCATCTCGCCCGCGCTGCTTGCGGACTACTTCCCCCGCGAGCGGCGTGGGCGCGCGTTCGCCGTGTTCTTTGCCGCGATTCCGATCGGCTCGGCTCTCGGTTACATCGTCGGCGGTCTGGTCGATCATTACTTCGGATGGCGACAGGCGTTCTTTGTCGCGGGCGTGCCCGGCCTCGTGCTGGCCGCGCTCGCGTGGCGGGTGTACGATCCGCCGCGCGGCAGTCAGGACACAATGTGGAGAGGGGGTCAGGGGGTGAGGACACGCGACGCTCGTATACGACGTTGGTCCGCAATCGGCCCTATGTGCTCACGGTTCTGGGGTATGCGGCATACACGTTCGCGATCGGCGCGCTGGCGTTCTGGACGCCGACGTTCCTGGAGCGCGTGCGTGGCATCCCCAAAGCCCACGCGACGGTGCAGTTCGGCGCGATCGTCGTCGTCACCGGATTCCTCGGCACATATCTCGGCGGCTGGCTCGGCGACCGCCTGCTGACCGTGTCGCGCCAGGCATACCTGTGGCTCTCCGGAATCGCCACGCTGCTGGCGGCACCGCTGACACTTGTCGCTCTCGCCGCACCACAGCCCGGTGTGTACTGGGCGGCGATCGTCGCTGCCGAGCTCTGCCTGTTCGCCTCGACCGGCCCGGTCAACTCCGCGATCGTCAACGTGGTCTCGCCCCACATGCGCGCCACGGCCGTCGCCTTGAGCATCTTCACCATCCACATCCTCGGCGACGTGCCATCTCCATCGGTCGTCGGAATGATCTCGGATGCGCGCTCGCTCTCTCAAGCCGTCTTGATCATCCCGATCGCTGTGCTGGTGGGCGGATTGATTTGGACGTACGCGGCGTGGCGTAATAGATGAGAGCCCTGCTGCTCCCGCTGCTGCGCGTCGTGCTCCGCATCTTCTTCCGGCGAATCGAGGTGAGCGGGACAGACAGCGTGCCGAGGGTAGGTCCGGTCATCTTCGTCCTCAATCATCCGAACGGGCTCATCGACCCGGCGTTCTTGTTGTGCCTCGCGCCGCGGCGCGTCTCATTTCTCGCGAAGGCTCCGCTGTTTCGGATGCCGATCATCGGTGCGATTTGCCGTGCCTTCGAGGCGATCCCGGTACACCGCCGCCAGGACACGGGCTCGGATCTGGGCAAGAATGCGGAAACGTTCGAAGCGGCGCGCGCCGTGTTGCTCCGTGGCGGCACGATTGCGGTCTTCCCGGAGGGCGGCTCACACTCGGACTCCAAGCTGCGGCCGCTCAAGACCGGCACCGCGCGGATCGCACTCGGCGCCGCCGCGACCTTGCCTGCCGATCTGATCCTCCGGATAGTGCCCGTCGGGCTCTACTACCGCGCCAAGCAGACATTCCGCAGCGTCGCACTGCTGCACTTCGGGAATCCGTTTCCGGTCGAGCGCATCCCGCTGCCTTCAGGTGCGGAGCCACCCGCCGAGCCGGTGCGTGAGTTGACCGCTCGCCTCGAGGCGGCGCTGCGTGGCGTGACCCTCGAAGCGGAGGAAGTGAACGCCCACGCGCTGATCGCGCGCGCCCAGCACATCTTCAGCGCCGCAGACGAGGTGCCGGAGCGGCCGCCGTCATTGGCTGAGGAGTTCGAGCTGCGCCGCCGGCTTCTCGCCGGATACGAGGTGGCGCGGCGCCACTGGCCCGAGCGCGCCGCCCGGCTGCAGGCCCGGCTGGCACGCTACGAAGCGTCGCTCGCTGCCGCGGGACTGGACGCTCAGCATCTCGCGCCAAAGAGCTACGCTTGGCAACGGGTGACCGCGTACGCGTTCAAGAGCCTGCTGTTCCTGATGCTCGGATTACCGGCCGCGATCGCGGGTGTGGTGATCAACTACCCCGCGTATCGGGCCGTCGGGTGGGTGGCGACGGGAATCTCGAAGGTCGAAGACGCGCTCGCGACAGTCAAAGTGTTGGCGGCCGCGCTGCTCTTCCCCCTGACCTGGGCGGCAATCCTCGTAGCCGTCTGGCTGTGGCGCGGCCCATGGGCGGCGGCGTTCGTTGCGCCGGTGCTTCCTCTCACCGGTTATGTCGCGCTGCATTTCGCCGAGCGGTTCGATCGCCTGGTCGGGGCGACGCGCGCGCTCGCCATCCTGCTGTTGCGGCGCCGCGCCTTCTTGCGGCTGACCGCCGAGCGTCACGACATCCAGCGGGAAATTGTTGCGCTAGGTCGCGAGGCTAGCGGCCTCCCGTCGCCCTGAACAACGCCGCGTACGCCGTCCCCGCGTCGATGCGCGCCTGCGCCAGGCGATCCTGCGCCTCGAGCTGCGTGCGCTGTGCATCAAGGACCTGCAACAGATCCGTCGCCCCTTCTTTGAAGCGGAGCAACGCGAGCTCCGCCGCGTGCTGGCTTGCGGCGCTCGCTTCCTGGAGCCGATCCACGCGCAGACGCGCCGCGCGGTATTGACTGATGCTGACCTCCAGGTCTTGCATCGCCCTCAAGACGACAGCGCGGTAACGCGCGCGTGCCTCATCTTCGCCGGCCTGCGCCGCATCCACGTCCGCTTTCACGCGCCCCAGGCTGAGCAGCGGCCAGCTGATCACCGGTCCGACGGCGTAGCGCAGCGTGCCCTGCGCGCCGACCGTCCGGATCTCCGGCGCGACATAACCGGCGCTGCCGCCGATCGAGATCTTTGGCAGGTAACTCGCTCTCGCGGCGCCAACGAGCGCTCCTTGCGCCGCGGCTTGGCGTTCGGCGGCGGTCACGTCGGGCCGATCGCGCACGATCGCTTCCGGATTGCCCATCGACGCGACATCGGGAAGCGCGGGGACGCGAGCCGGCTGTTCCAATTCGGCCGCGACGGCGGCTGGGGCGCGGCCCACCAACACACCAATCCGATACTGCGCGGCGGCAACTTGCGCTTCCCTCGCGGGAATCTCGGCCAACGTCGAGCTGAGCTGGGCCTGCGCGCGCTCGGTATCGAAGGCGCTGCCGCGCCCGGCGTCGAGCCGCTGGCGCGTGATCTCGAACGTGCGGCGCTGATTCTCCGCGTTCTCGCGCGCGACGCTGAGCTGCTCCTGTGCGCCACGCAGCTCGAAATACGTCAGGGCCAACTCGGCGGTGAGTGATATCTGGACATCGCGCAGCTCCGCCTGCGCAGCCCCCACCATCGCGCCACGCGCCTGCGCCGTCTGGCGGATCTGTCCGAACACGTCGAGATCCCACGCCGCCGAGACCCCGGCGTCCCA
>QHTY01000210.1:0-9903 GCA_003220985.1 Gemmatimonadota bacterium | reverse complement strand
CGTCAGGTCGAGCAAGGTGCGCACGCGTTCCGAGCGCGTCGCGCGTACGCGAGCCTCAGCCGCCTGCACGTCCTGGTTGGCACGCACCACTTCCGCGATCAACCGATTGAGCGTCGTGTCGCCCAATTGCTCCCAGTAGTCCGAGCGCGGCGGGGGGGCCTGATCTGCGGACTCACGGGCAATCGCGTTCGGCGTGGCTGCGTGCGGCGTAGAACCCGACGTATCGCGCGCCTCACGAAACGACGCCGGAAGGTGTAACGCCGTCGACCGATAACCGGGGGACGAGGCGCATCCTGCGAGCAGGGCGAGACTAAGAATGAAAGCGCTACGCATGGGCCGTCTCCTCAATCATGCCAGATGGAACCGGCAATTCTTCGGTGATTATCGCGGGCTTCGGCGCGTGCTCGGCCGCGATCAGCGAGTAGAACACCGGCACCACGAAGAGCGTGAATAGCGTGCCGACGCTCATGCCAGCCACGAGCACCGTGCCGATGCTGTTGCGCGCCGCCGAGCCCGGGCCGGTCGCGAACACCAGCGGTAAGTGGCCGAACACGGTGGCAGCCGATGTCATCAACACCGGCCGCAGCCGGGTCAACGACGCCTCGCGCAGCGCGACCAGCTTCGCGACGCCTTGCGCTTGCAGCGAGTTCGCGAACTGCACGATCAGAATCCCGTTCTTCGCTATAAGTCCGACCAGCGTGATCAACCCGACCTGCGAGTAGATGTTGATCGTCGTGAGATTGAGGAAGCTGAATACCAATGCGCCCGAGATCGCGAGCGGCACCGAGCCGACCAGCACGACGAGCGGGTCGCGGAAGCTCCGGAACTGCGCCGCAAGCACGAGATAGATCAGGATCACGGCGAAGATGAGCGTCGTGGTCAACGCGGCGCCTTCGAGCCGCATCTGACGCGATTCTCCCGCGTAGTCGATGCCGATCGACGGCTCCAGCACTCGCAAGCCCTCTTCCTTAGTGACCCCGGGCTTCACGCCGCCGAAGATCCGGACCGCATTGCGCTGTTGGAAGCGGTTGAGCGTGCGCGGCGCGGTCGTCGACTCGATGCGCGTGAACGTCGAGACCGGAACGAGCCGGCCGCTCGGCGTCTTGATCTTGAGGTTGAGCAGCGGCGCGACCGTGGTGCGGTCCTCGTCCCCGATCTGCGGAATGACTTTGTAGCTCCGATCGAAGTAGTTGAAGCGATTGACGTAGCCGCCGCCGAGCAACGTGCCCAGCTCCCGGCCGACGCTCGCGAGATCGAGCCCCAAGTCCGCGACCTGATCGCGGTCGATGACGACGCGCGCCTCCGGCAGATCGATCTTCAGGTCGGTGTCGACGTACAAGAACTTGCCGCTCTGCCACCCCGCACCGATGACCGCTCCCGCGGTCTGCAGCATCTGCTCGGGCGGCAGATCGCTTGCGAGGATCAGCTCGACGTCATACTGGCCGGGCGTGGGCAGCGGCGGATCGAGGCGCGGGAAGACCTGCAGCCCCGGCACCTGCGACACGGCGTAATAGACCTGGCCATACATCTGCTCCGTGGTCCGCGACCGCTCCTTGAAGTTTTTCGTGACCATGCCGCCGAAGCCGCCCCACGGAGCCGTCAGCGACCACATGAACTTCGCTTCGGGGAACGACCGAATCGCCTGCACGACCTGCAGTGACGCGCGGTTCGTCGCTTCCAGCGATGCGTCGGGCGCCGCCGCCATGAAGAGGCTGATGTGGCTCTGATCTTCGACCGGAGCCAGCTCACGGCGGGAATAGTTGTAGAGCGGCCAGGCGGCAATCATCACGAGCACCGCGCCAACGACGATCGCCCAGCGCATCTGCAGCGCGCCTTCGAGCAGGCGCTCGTACCGTTTCCGAACGGCTTCGAAGGCCGCCTGCACCCATTTGGTCAAGCGCCCTTCCTGGCCTGCCTTGTGGACGAAGCGCGAGCTCATGACGGGCGACAGCGTGATGGCCACGATGCCCGACACCACGACGGCCGCGGCGAGCGTGATCGCGAACTCGAGGAACAATGAGCCGGTCAACCCGCCCTGAAATCCGATCGGGGTGTACACGGCCGCGAGCGTGATCGTCATCGCGACGATCGGACCGACGAGCTCCCGGGCGCCGATGAGGGCCGCCTGGATGCGCGATTTTCCTTCACGCACGTGGCGCTCGACGTTTTCAACCACGACGATCGCGTCGTCCACGACCAGTCCCACCGACAGCACGATCGCGAGGATCGTGAGCAGGTTGAGGCTGAAGCCGAAGGCGTACATGACGATGCCGGCGCCGATCAGCGATACAGGCATCGCGACGAGCGGCACGAGCGCGGTGCGCACCGATCCCATGAACAAGAACACGACGAGTCCGACGATCAGGATCGTCTCGACGAGGGTCTTGGAGATCTCGTGCAACGCATCGGTCATGAAGACGGTCGCGTCGTACGCGAGCTGCATGTCGATGTCTTTCGGCAGCGTGCCGCGGATCCGGTTCATCTCCTGGTGGAGCCGACCCGCCACTTCGATCTCGTTGCTACCGACGAGCGGCCAGACACCGAGGTAGACGGCTTCCTTGTCGTTGAACTTGGTGATGAAGTCGGCCTCCTCGGCGCCGAGCTCGACGCGCGCGACGTCGGAGAGCCTGACGATCGCGCCGTTGCGCTCCGCGACCACGAGGTCCTTGAACTCCTGCGGGGTGCGCAGGTCGGTGTTCGCGAGCAGGCTGACCTGCACCAGATCGCCTTTGGTCTGTCCGACCGCGGCGAGATAATTGTTGCGCTGCAGGGCGCCCCACACGTCGCCCGGCGCCAGGTTCAGCGCCGCGAGCCGCTCCGGATCGATCCAGACCCGCATGGCGATCGGCCTGCCGCCGACCACATCCACCCGCTGCACGCCCGCTAGCGTCGTGAGCTGGGGCTGCAGGTTGCGCGTGAGCCAGTCGGTGAGCGCGGGAATCTCACGCGCCGACGACGTGAAGCTCAGGTAGAAGGACGCGTAGGGACGGTCCGCCTTCTGCACCTCCACCATCGGCGGCTGGGCCTCGGCGGGAAGCTCCGACCGGACCTGCTGCAACCGCGCGGTGACCTCGGCGAGCGCCGACGTCGTGCTGTGGTTCAGCTTGAGGTGCACCGTGATCGTGCTGAGACCGGCGCGGCTGCTGGATTCGACGTAATCGACGCCGCCGATGGCCGACACCGCGCGCTCGATCGGCGTTGTGAGAAATCCGCGTACCGCTTCGGCACTGGCGCCGTAGTACACCGTCGTGATGACGACCGAGGAGCTTTCGATCTTCGGATACTGCTGCACGGGCAGCGAGGTGACCGTCCGCCACCCGACCAGCAGGATCGCGAGATTCGCGACGATCGCGAGAACAGGGTGCTTGATGAACGTATCGGTTATGGAACGCATGCGAATGCTCCCGCCCGGTTAGCGAAGGGAATCGCCGGCGACGGCGACCAACACCGCTTCGCGCAGCTTGAAGGAACCGGACGTCGCGACGCGCTGCCCGGGTGTGAGACCGCTGAGAATGAACACCTCGTCGCCGACCATCGACCCGCTCTGCACGGGCTGTTCATGCACCCGTGTGTGGCCAGTCGAGTCGGGTTCCACGACGAAGACGTGATCGCCGCCCGGCCCCTTCCGCAGGGCGCTGACGGGAATCGCGACGACGGGCGTCGCCGGGCCCACCGGGACCTCGACACGCACCGACGCGCCCGGCGCCGGCGCGCGACGCGAAATGCGCGCGCGCACCAGCGCGTTACGCGTCACCGGGTCCACGCGCGCATCGAGCGCGACGATCCGCGCCTCGATGGGATTGGGGTCGCTCGCGGCAAAGACCGCGACCGATTCGCCGGCGCGAAGCTGCGCCGCGACCACCTGCGCCACCGTGAAGTCCACGTGCGCCGCGGCGTCAACGCCCTGCAGCGTCGTCAGCTCGGTGCCTTCATTCAGGTACTGGCCCGGATGGATGTCGGCGAGACCCACGCGCGCCCGGAACGGCGCGCGAATCGTCTTACGCGCGACGATGGCGCGGGTCCGTGCGATCTGCGCGACGGCGACGTCGCGTGCGGCACGCGCCTGATCGACCTCCTCCTGGGAGGCGGCGTCGGCCTGCCGCAGGCGCTCCAGCCGTGCGAGGGTCGTCGTCGCGAGATCGGCCTGGGCGGTCTGGGCCTCGAGGTCCGCCGCTTCAACCGAGACGTCTAGGCCCACGAGAACGGTGCCCGGTTCGACGATTTGACCCGGAACGAGCATCACCTGGCGCACGGTACCGGGCAGCTCATTCCGCAACGTGATCGAGTTCAGTGCGAGCACCGTGCCGATCGATGTCGTGGTCGGGCGGTAAGAACGCTGTTCCGCCACGGCCGCGGTGATGGATTCGATCGGCTCAGGCTGATGTGCGGCCGCAGCGTTCGCGCTGCGGATTGAGGCGCTTTTCCATGCCGCGAGGCCGCCGCCGGTGACGAGCAGCGTGACGAGCAGAATGGTCGATCCAGTGAAACCGCGCGTGGTGGTATTGAAGGGACTGCGCATACGTGATGATCTCCTCGCTGTGTGGACCAACTCGGCGAACGTCATTGAGCATCTCTGCCTGCTGCTTGTTGTCGAACGAGTGGAAGCGAATTCGACATCATCGGCGCCCGTGTCACGGCAGTGGCGGTTGTTGTGAGTCGACAGACGGGCGATTCAATGACTGTGCGATAACGTGTTTACAACAAGCAATAGTTCCCGGGAATAACGGACGCGGATTGGGAGTCTTGGAACTCGTCGGCCGTTCTTGACATTCCGTGTTCACAACGGAGGTTCGAGGGTATGGCGAATCCGGCACAGGAAGCCACGGTGAGTCTCCTGGTGGCGGCCGGTCATCTGTTGCAGGCGCTAGAGGAGGTCTGCGCGCGTTACGACATCACGGCGGAGCAATACAACATGCTCCGCGTGCTGCGGGATGCGCACCCCGAGGGCCAGCCTCGCAACAAAGTCGCCACGCATTGCACCCACCGCGGGGCCGACGTCACCCGTATGCTCGACCGGCTGGAGCGCGAGGGGTTGGTCGCGCGCGCCCGCGCGCCCGAGGACCGGCGCTGCTCGATGGCCCGGATCACCAAAGCCGGCTTGAAGCTGCTCGGCCGGATCGAGCCGGAGATCGGCGCGGAGATGCGCCGGCTCACGAAGTCTCTCAGTCCCACCGAGCTGCGCCAGCTGACCCGCCTGTCGGAGGCGCTCGTCTCCTAGACTCCGCTCCGGGAACAATGTGTGTTGTGAACAACGTTCTCTGCGGCGTTCACTCACCTGTTCACTCTTCCGGAGGATGTTATGCAGTCGCGTCTACGCGCTTCCCTCACCATCGCAATTGCTCTTGCCGTCGCGCCCGCCGTCGCGCGTGCGCAAGCAACGCCTCGCGTCTCCGGCGAACGCCTCACGGCCGCGGCGGCCTTTGGCGGCTTGTCCGGCGCCGCCAACCTCAATGACGCTGGTTCCGCCGACTGGCGACTTGGCTGGGCGGCTTCGGTCAACGCGACGTACTGGGTTCATCCATTGATCGGTCTGCGCGCCAGCGGTAATTGGGCGCAGGATAGCGTTCGCTCCGCCACGATCGTCGGACGCGGCAAGTTCAACAAGTTCGCGTATGACGCCGGGCTCGTCGTGCGCTACCCGGTCGCGGCAGGCACCGGGACGTTCATCCCCTACTTGCTCGGCGGTGCCGGCGCAATCAGCGTGCATCAGCTGGACTCCGACAGCACCTGGACGAAGTTCGCAGGGAATTTCGGCGCGGGACTCGAGTACCGCTTTGGTCGTTTCGGCGTGCGCGCGGAAGGCCGCGATTACGTCTACAAGTTCGACCGGAACGGATTCGACAAGACGCAGCACGACGTCGCATGGCAGGGTGGCGTGACTGTTTCGTTCTGATTGACCCGAGGGCTTCGGCACTCGATGGATTCTGATGACGCAGTAGAGTTGCTCAAAGCCGCTATCCCTCGTGAACCAGGTGTCTGGGCCGACCTCGGTGCCGGCACAGGCACCTTCACGAGGGCTCTAGCGTCTTTACTCCCCGGGGGCCGAGTCTACGCGGTCGATCAAAATGCGCGCAGTCTATCCAAGCTGAATAACCAGCGGCAGCGCGGCGCGGCGACGATAATTCCGGTCGTTGCGGACTTTACGCGACCGCTCGACCTCCCCGGGCTCGGAGGTGCCGAGCTCGACGGGCTGCTCTTCGCGAATTCGCTCCATTTCGTCGCCGATCCGGCAACGGCGCTCGGAGCGCTCGCGGCGCGCGTCCGGACGGGCGGGCGCATCGTCATAGTCGAATATGACCGCCGCGCCGCCAGCCGCTGGGTTCCTTATCCGATTCCCGCGAACCGCTTGCCGGCGTTGGCAAAAGCAGTCGGGCTCACCGAGCTGACCATTGTCGCCAGCCGGACATCGTCGTTCGGAGGGATCCTGTACGTCGCTACCGCGTCAAGGCTTTCCTGAGATTATTGATCAGCCCCTCGAACATCCGGTGGGCATTCCGCCGCCGGTAAAACTGGCCGTTGAGCCACGACCGAAAGCCCGTTGGCTGCCAGATGTGCTTCAGAGAGACCTTGGTAGACCCGCCCTCCCAGCCGAGAGCAAAGAATGTCTTGGACCCTGCACGATGGTAGATCTCGACCCAGCCAAACGTGTGCGGCGGCGAGAAGTCGATAATCTCGATGACCGCTTCGTGGCGATTGGTATCGCGCTGGAACGTGACCTTGTAGCGCGCGCCTTTGCCGACCCTGTCGCTCGTCGTCGCCTTTACCGCCACGCAGCGCGGCAACCACTCCGGCATCCGCAGGGGATCGGAAATGAGGGCGAAGACCTTGTCGATTGCCGACTGAACTCGAGCTGAGTAGGTGAAGGAGACCGGGCCCATGGGCGGGGGAATATAATTCGGAGTCAGGAGTCTGGAGCCAGGACCCAAGGGGTCCGCGCCCCAACTCCTGACTCCAGTCTCCTGCCTCTTCAAATCTTCAGCGTCAACCCTGCCTGCCACAGCAAGTCGTTCTCCGTCTTGCTATAGCCGAACCGGTCGAACTTGTACAACAGACTGCGTCCTTCGGCGCGCAGGCCGACGCGTCCGAGCCTGTAGCCGACTCCCACGCCGAGGTTTCCTGCGAAGCGCGAGAAGGTGCTGTCGGAGCCCTTGTCATGCACCCGCACCGCGCCGACGCCGGCCAACACATATGGCAGGATCCTGGTGCCCGGCATCTCCTCGCGCTGCCACACGGCATCGGCAACATAGGAGACCTTGTTGAATCGTCTTTCGCCGGGGATCGGCACGGTGCCCGAGAGATCGTTCTGGGCAAGGTTGGCGTCGGCGCGCAAGCCGAACTTGCCGCTCAGGCGATACGTGAGATTGGCGCCTGCCGACCAACCGCTCTTCCAGTCGGTGCTGGAAGCAAGGTCGCCGCCGGCGGAGCTGCCGCCGAAGTTGGCGCCGAGCGTGACTCGCTGTGCCTGGAGCGGCATGGCGAGAGCCAAGCCGAGTAACACAAAACGGGTCGTCATACGTCCTCGTGGATGGAGTTACGCAGACGACCCGGCCGTTTTCTACACAGTCACGGCTGCTGTTTCACTCGGCAAATGGAACGTCGACTTCCATCCCATCTTTCGCGACAGTCGCGTTGGGAAACACCTCGCGCGCTTCCTTGACCAGCTCGTCCGCGCTGATCGAGTAGCGCGCTGAAACGTGCGAGAGAACCAATCGTTTCGCTTTGGACGCGAGCGCAACTTGCGCAGCTTCCTTCGCCGTCGAGTGACCGGTGTCGCGCGCACGATCCCGCTCTTCTTCGCCGAACGTCGCCTCGTGAATCAGAAGATCGGCGCCCTGCGCCGCGTCGACTGTGGAAGCACAGGGGCGTGTGTCACCGGTGAACGCGATCATGCGGCCGGGTCGAGCAGGTCCGACAAAGCCGTCGGCCGTCAGCCGTGTGCCATCAGCAAGCTCGATCGCCTCGCCTTTGGAGAGCTTCCCCCACAGCGGGCCTTCGGGGATGCCGGCAGCCTTCGCTTTCTCGACGTCGAAGCGACCGCGGCGCACCTGCTCTTTGATGACATAACCGAGCGATGGGCCGCCGCCGTGCTCAGTGGGAAACGTGTAAATGTCGTACCCTTCCCTCGTCCCCCGTCCCTCGTCGCCAATCGTGTCGCCGGCCTTCACCTCCGTGATCTCGACCGGAAACGGCACGCGTTCGACGCCGAGCTGCAGCGCCGTACTCAACACTTTTTTTGCGCCTTTCGGGCCATACAGGAGCAGCGGCTCCGGCCTGCCCTGCAGGCCGAGCGTCCGTATCAATCCGATCACGCCCAGAAAATGATCGGCGTGAAAATGCGTGAAGAAGATTTCGGACAACGCGAAGCTCACCCCATAGCGCATCATCTGGCGCTGGGTGCCTTCGCCGCATTCGAAGAGCAGGGTCTCGCCTTCGCGATGGATGGCGAGCCCGGAGACATTGCGCTCGACAGTCGGGCGAGCCGCGGAGGTGCCGAGAAATGTGACCGTGAGCATGCGGAACCAATATAAAGGCGTGAAAAGGCGTGTAACTGCGTGAAAAGGCGTATGTGCATTTGGTCACTGGTCGTACGATGACCTAAATGCACAGCTATAGACGACTGGAAGCCTGGAAACAGGCCCATGCGGCGCTCCGACTCACTCTTCGCGCGACTGATGAGGCCTATCATGGGAAGTCCCGTGCGCTCTTCGATCAGCTTAAACGAGCGTCCATTTCCGTTGAAGCAAACATTGTGGAAGGGTACGCTCTCGGAACGCCTGCGCTCTGCCGAAGGCATCTGCGAATTGCATTTGGATCGGCTGCAGAAGCAGAGTGTTTGGCTCTGGCGGCCGGAGAAGCCAATTACCTAGGGATGGCCATCGTGAAGCAACTGGAAGACATGTTTGGCGGGGCAATGAAAGCATTAAGGATCTTGTTGCGTAACCCACCCAACGCCGGCTAAGCAACACGCCTCTTCACGCAGTTACACGCCGTTTCACGCCCTTGGTCAACAGCACAGCTTCACCCTCACAACCCCCGGCTTCATGTACTTGTCCGGATGCTCCTTGAGGTCCGTAAGGAGCGCGGTAAGCGCCGCCGACAAATCGCGCAAGTTTGCGTACATCGCCGTATCGGCGGCCATCCTCCCCAGCGTCCCTTCGCCCCGATTGATCCGGCTCAGCAGCGTGTCGAGCTGCGCAGTGGTATGGGTGAGGTGATTCGTCAGCGTCGAGCATCGAGTCCACGCGTTGCATCGCGCGCTCGGTCGCCTGCAGCGTGCGAGTCGTCTGCTTGACGAACGGCCCCTCGGGCATATCCGACAACGCCGACATCGCGCGCTGCGTCACCAAGAGCGTGTTGTGGATGTCCTCGCCCAGGCGGTCCGACACGATGTTGGCCGCGTTCTCCATCAGCTCGTTGGCGCGGTTGGCGACGCCCTGCGCCACACCGGCGATGTCGGGCGTACTCGTGCCCGAGATGCTGCGCCCGCTCGCCAGCATCTCGTCGCGCGCGCCGGGGTTGTAGTCGATGAACTTGGCGCCGAACAAGTCCAGCGCGGCCACGGCGGCGCTGGCGTCGATGTGCGGCGCCACGTCCTTCGACAGCTCCAGCGTCACGCGCACGCTCTTCACCCGTTCGAGCGCCACGCGTGCCACCCGGCCCTTCTTCACTCCGGAGACGAGCACGGGATCGCCCTGCTTCAGGCCGGCGACGCTTTCGAACATCACGTCCACGGAGATGCCGCCGGTGCCCAGAATCGACCGCCCCGTGAAGTAGAACATGGCGGCGAGGAAGACGCCGACGGTGACTAGCACGATCGCTCCGACGCCGACTTCTTGCTTGTACGTGAGGTCCATTATCGCCCGCCTATTCGCCTGTCCGCCGTCGGGACCTCGTTCGCCCGGA
>QHTY01000145.1 GCA_003220985.1 Gemmatimonadota bacterium | reverse complement strand
CGGTGCCGAGCAGCAGCGACTGGCCGCGGCCCCCACCGCGAATGCCGAGGCCTATCAGGCATACCTGCAGGGCCGCGAGTATTCGACTCGCCCGGGCTTCGTCGGCCAGAACTACGAGATTGGCCAGCAGCTTTTCGAACGGGCGCTTGCGCTCGATTCAGGCTTTGCTCTAGCCCATGCGGCGCTCTCGCAGGTCCACGGCCGCCTCTACTCCCTCCGCTTGGATCCCTCGCCCGCACGATTCGCGCGCCAGCGAGAGGAAGCGGAAGCCGCGCTACGACTCGCGCCGAGCCTCCCGCAGGCGCACCTCGCGATGGCGGGTGTGTATCGCGCGCAGTACGACCTGCAGTTGGAGTTGGGAGAGCTCGCGATCGCGCTCAAGGGGCTGCCGGCCGACGCCGAGCTCTGGTCGCTCACCGGGGCCGTGCACCGCCGTTTGGGCAAGTGGAGCGAGGCCATCAGCCGCGCAGCTGGACCCGCGGAACGCAAATCTGTTCTACGCTCTCGGGACCAGTTTCACCTGGACGCGCCGCTACGCAGAGGCGGTGCGCGCGTACGACCGTGCCTTGAGTCTTGCTCCCGACTTTCACATTGCCGCAGTCGTGAGGGGGTGGACCTACGTCCATTGGGAGGGCCAGCTCGATACGTTGCGGCTGGTTCTGCGGCGCCTGCCGAGCGATGCTCCGCTAGCGAGCTACGGGACGAGAGTCGCGCATGATGTGCAGCTCCTCTACTGGCAGCGGCAACCCGACAGCCTGCTCCGCGTACTCCTCGCGTCGCGCGCCGAGGCATTCGACGGACAGCCATTCTTCTGGCCCAAGTCTCTATACGCCGCCTGGGCACACCGGCTGCGCGGCGATCGCCTTCTCGCGCGCGCGGCGTTCGATTCCGCCCTGGTGCTCGTGGACTCTGTTCTCAAGAAGCTGCCGGACGACTGGCGGGTGCATGCGGCCCGCGGCCTGGTATTGGCAGGACTGGGCCGCGGCGACGAGGCGCGCCGTGAAGCCCGCTGGCTCGAGCAATCGGTGGTGTACCGCGCCGACGCGTTTTTCGGCGCGCTGTGCGCGGAGGCACGCGCCCGGGTCCTCGCGCAGGTCGGCGATGNNNNAGCCTGCCTTCTTCAGTATCCATTCGATCCAGCTGGACCCGCTCTATGACCCGATCCGCGACCACCCGCGGTTTAAGGCACTCCTGGCGAAGAACGCCGAGCGCTGAGCCTTGAGACACTGCGCGGGGTGCGAGAGGGATTTCCGTTTAGCGACGCTCTATTCGCGAAGGAGTACCGCGCGCGTCCTTGCGTCGCTAGGTTATGACTCCGTCGCCACCGTAGCTCAGTGGTAGAGCTCTCGATTCGTAATCGAGCGGTCGTCGGTTCAAATCCGACCGGTGGCTCTTGAACTTACTTGGCAGGCGAACTTGACAGGCCCCGTACTAAGCGGCATATCGTCTTGCATCCAAGTAGGACACGGTGTTAAAGCCCATAACGGTCTGCAACGTCAGGTGGAGTGCTCCTCACTGGGTTTTCTCTTGTGAAGATGGGTCGTTCACGCAACACAATCACCGCTCGCGCGAAGAGGCGATTTGGGAAGGTCGACAGCACGCAAATAAACATCGCCCAAGTGTTCTGCGTATTCACCGCGAGAATGGTTCCCTGGAAATCGAACACCCGTATCGCGCCGGGCTTTAACTAGGATAGTTCCACGCGCGGCTCTCAACTCCCTCCGCGTCGCGTGTACGTGACCGCCGCAGCTTTCGACGACCCCCTCCCTTCCGGCCTGAAGCCGTACCGGAAATGGGCTCCCAAAGAGCCGAGCTCAATGCCGATGCCGAGTGCGGCACGCCAGGTCCACGGGCCTTGCGAGAAGCGACCGGACCCGGCACTCGCGTTGATGAGCACAAAGTCCTGGACGGACAACGTCGCCCCAAGCGCGTAGGCGGTTTCGGTCATTTCGGACTGACGCAAACGCCCCACCCGCGCTCCGGCGTTGAGCTGGACGTGCCCAGCTTTCGTGACCACGTCGTGGCTGACGGCGATCTGCGCCCTCGCATCGGCCGGCGCGCCGAGGCTCGATGAAAAGGCGCGGTCGATGACGCTTGCGAGAGCAGTGCGGCGACCCACGCGTACGAAGACCGAGCTTCGCGCGGTCGCCCCGCTCTTACGCACTCCCAGCAGCTCGTCGTACTCCTGGCGCAAGCCTGCGGAGACCGTTGTGCGTCCCACGGTATGCACGCCGTCGATGGCGACATACCGCGCCATCACGCTCAGTGCGGCCAGTTCTGGATACTGGGCGAGGAGCTCTGGGTCGATGACATCGGAGACCTGCGATTGCGCAAATTGCAGCTGCCACAGAACACCAACGTCGAATCGTGCCACCGCCTGGACTGTTGTAACGCTGCCGAATTCATTCTGCTCTAGTCCAACGAGCACGCCACGCAGCGAGGGAGCGGCGGCTGGAACGGTCCACAGCGCGCGCCACCCGCCGGCGGCTCCGGAGGACACGGCGTCCCCGGTAGCGGCTGGAGCCGCTCGCTCGAGGTCGCTCAAGTGCGATGACTGGGCCGAGACCGCCTTGAGCGCGCCGAGCGAGAGGAGACTAGCGCACCACCAGCCGGTGCGTCGCACGGAAGTTTCCGGCGGTCATGACCGCCACATACACGCCCGGCTGAACACGGCGCCCTCTGTCATCCAGGCCGTCCCACCCCACGAGGTAGCGGCCGGCCGCAAGCGCCTCCTTCACGAGTAGTCGTACGGGCGTGCCGTCGAGGGCGTAGAGCGTTACGCGTACGCTCGCGGTGCTGGTCCGTTCCGGTATCTCCAGACGGAGCGTCGTAAGGCCGTGGGACTTGACGAACTCGACGGCGCTCGTGCCGGAGGTGACCCCGGACAGCTGCGCGGACATTGTTACGCCGTCGACACGCATCACGGGCCCGGCGTAATCACTCAGCACTTGACCCATCCCATACGTTGCCGGCGCTGCGTCGACCGCACCGCCGTTCTGCGTCATGACCTTGCTGAGGGCGAGCTCATCGACGAAGAACGAATCGCTGGGGATTCCCTCGGGCCGTCCGGCCGATAGGTCGGGTGTGGCATACTCGACGAGACCGCTCGCCCGGAGCGCGTTCGCAGTCGCGGTCGGGTCATCCTCGGCGTGCACGACCCTCAACACGTACCTGCGACATCCCGTCCGCCCGCCGGAGCTGAAGACTTCGATCCCCGTTGCCGCGATCCACGAGTCGATCTGCGCCTCGCTGGTGGAGGCTTTGAAGCGAGTCGCTACGTGTCCACTGATGTTGACTCGCTCACCATTCGACGCGCGGTACGCACTCAACAGCGTTCGCGCGCTGTTCTTCGCCGGCTGTGGGCAGGCGCGCGCGGATCCGCCGGATGAAGACGGCGAGAAGTGGACCACAACAAATCCGCGCGGTCGCTGCGGCCCTTGCGCTGAGGCAGCGGCCCCAAGCGCAATGACAAGAATGCCAAACACGGGCAGGATGTGCCGACACGAAG
>QHTY01000209.1 GCA_003220985.1 Gemmatimonadota bacterium | reverse complement strand
GATCAGCGGTTGCGCGAACAGCTCGAGCGTCATGGTCGGCGTGAAGGTGACGTTGACGCGCGTATCCATCGAGATCGTGTTCTGCGTGAGATGCGCGAACACGTAGCGGGTGCCGAAGAAGTTGGTCGCCGTCGGATCGGCATAGGAGCCGACGAACTGAACGCTCGTCAGCGAGCGATTGTAGGAAGGGCCCAGTGACACCGACACATTCGAGCGCGGCTTCAGCTGCAGCGACAGGCTCGTCGAGTTACCGCAATCCCCGTCGTCGTTGCAGCTGTAAGAGCCATTGAACCGAGCCACGATTCGTTTGCGCGAATCGCTGTTGACGTTCAAATACCAGAAGTCGTTCGCCACCCGTTTCACGACCGGCCCGCCGCGGGTCAGCCGGTCATCGAACACCTGTGGCCGGTGAATCCAGAAGGTGCTCAGATTCCAGTAGCCCAGCGTCTCGATCTGGGCATACGCCTGCACCTGTCGATCGGTCAGATCGCCGTCAAAGTTGTACTGCTGCTGCCCTCCGGCGATGAAAAACAGCTGCCGATACCATTTGGTCGGCTTCGACCAGATCGGGAACAGATTGGCGCTCATCCACCAGTAATCGGCGCGGGAGAAGAACGCGATGTCGTTGTTGTTGTAGGCGGGCGTGCGGAAGGTGGTGGAGACTTCCCACAGCCAGTGGCCCGCTTCCTTCGAGAGTCGGGCGTATCCCCCGACCCCTCCCATGCCGGTCCGGGGCGTCTGGGCATCCACAGGATCGGAGCGGTCGGGCCGCTGAAAGTAGTGAGCCGATCCGAAGCGCACGCGCCGCAGCGCCGCCGTGTCACCCGTGATGTGGGAACCCGCAAACTGAGCCATGAGGCGATAGGTCCGTTTGCTCCACCAGCTATCGGTCGCGATCCCCAACACCTCGGAATGGTGGCTGAGCCGGTTCGCGAGGTAGGGATCGCCGAGATCACGGTAGACGGACGTCACCATCGCCCTCAGCTGCGTCGCCCCTCCCGCCAAATCCTTGGCGACGCGCGTCGCGAAATAGTTTGTTGCCGGCTCGACGGTGAGCGTTCCGCGCGTGGAATCGTCGAACTGCACCGGAGCCGCCTCGCGCCGCGTGACGGCATCCAGCGTGCCGATCGACCATCCCGTGCGCGTCCGGCCCGTGAGCTTGGCGGCACCGAGGATCGTCGAGTTCTCCGGCATGTCCGCATAGTCGACCGGAACCGCGAGGCCGCTGCGGTACGGCGAGACCTGGGGCGGCCGGCCAATGCGCCGCGTGGCCAGCGTGGTGAGATTTGAGACGTTCGAGCAGAAGAAACAGTTGATCCCGCCCAGGCCGAAGTACCCGGCCCCCTCGACGAAGAACGGCCGCTTCTCGTCGAAGAAGGTCTCAAACGCCGACAGGTTCACGACGGCGGGATCGACTTCGACCTGACCGAAGTCCGGATTCACGGTTGCGTTGAGCGTGAGATTCGACGTGACGCGCAGTGTCGCATCACCGCCGACACGCCCGTCGACCGCATGCGGGTCGAAAAACGGATCATTCCTGTTGCCCGGAATGTTGGAGTTGCGGCCGACCAGATACGGCAGCACCTCCGCCCGTCCTGGCGCATGATGGATCACGAGACCGTGTAAATGGCCGAAGCGGGGCGGTCCGCCCGTTTCCTGCAGCCCCCACCAGGCCCACTGCGACAGCTCGTTCAGCCGGTTCTCCTGACGCCATATCTGCAGGCCCCACGTCTGCTCGTCGCCCGTCGACGGATAGCGCAGTTGGGAGAACGGAATCCGCAGCTCCGCCGTCCAGCCAAGCGAATCGATATTCGTCTGCACTTCCCACACGGGGTCCCACGACTCATCGCCGCCGCCGCCCAGTCCGTTGGCGTCTTGTTTGACGCCGGACGGGTTCACGGTGAAGAAGAGCCGGCCGATGTGATCGTGATAGGTATCGAAAATGACTTCGAAGTAGTCGGACGCGAGGTCGGCATCCCGGCGCACGAGCCGTGTGCGCACGCCGCGCGAGCCCGAGTCGTCGAACATCCGTGCCCCGACGTAGATGGCGGCATCATCGAAGGCGAAACGGACTTCCGTCCGCTGCGTGGCCGGCTGTCCCTCGTGCGGCTGATTCTGCCGGAACCCGGTCGCGATTGGCGCCGTGTGCCACACCGCCTCGTCGAGTTTGCCGTCGAGATGGATCTCCTCCCGCAGCTGGACGGCGGTGACCTCCGGTGGCGGAGTGGGATGAATGTTCTGCGCTATTAAGGAAGGGGCCCACAATACCGCGAGAAGGACGGTGAGTCTCGGCATGGTAGTCACGGGGGCTAGGATACCACCTTGGACGCACGCCGCAGCGAAATGGTTGCGGTCCTGACTGGAGCCTTACAATCTCACTCGTTAGTATGTCTCAACCCATGCCACCACCTGACCCAGCTCAGGCGCCGGCCGCACCGCAGGTCGCGCCCTCCGCCCCCGCCACGCCGGCGCCGAACCATATCCCGGAGCGCATCCGGCAGCTCGCCGACATCAGCCAGAACCTCTGGTGGAGCTGGCAGCTGGACGCGCGGGAATTGTTCGACCGGATCGACCACCGCCTGTGGCGGAGCACGCGGCACAACGCCGTCCAATTCCTCCGCCAGGTCTCCCCGGAGCTGCTCGAGCAGCAGGCACAAGATCCGATCTTTCTCGAGCACTACGATCGTGTCGTCCGCCGCTTTGAGCTGCTCTCGCAGCGAAACGGCACCTGGTTCGCGAGCCGCTATCCCGAGCTGCTCGATCGCGCCATCGCCTATTTCTCCGCCGAGTTCGCGCTGCACCGGTCACTCCCGATCTACTCGGGCGGGCTCGGCGTGCTCGCGGGCGATCATTGTAAGGACGCCTCGGACGTCGGCGCGCCATTGATCGGCGTGGGTCTCTATTATCACGGTGGCTATTTCGATCAGCAGATCGGATTGGATGGATGGCAAACCGATTCCGTCGATCCGGTCGATCCCACCGTGAATCCCGTGTTCCGTGTGAACAATGGCGATGGCAGCCCCTGCCTCGTGCCCATCACCATCGCCGGCCGCCAGGTCCAGGTGGGCGTGTGGCGCGTGATGGTGGGACGCATTCCGGTCTACCTCCTCGACACAGATCTGGATTGCAACGACAAGGCAGATCGCAGTCTGACCGCGCGACTCTATGCCAGTGGCACGGAGTCGCGCCTGCGGCAGGAGTGGGTGCTCGGCGTCGCCGGCGTCCGGATGCTGCGCGCGCTCGGCATTCAGCCGGCGATCTGGCACGCCAACGAAGGCCACGCCGCCTTCATGTACGTCGAGCGGATGCGCGAGCTGATCGAAAAGGGACTCACGCCCCCACAGGCAAAGGACCAGATCCGCGCGACCAGCATCTTCACGACCCACACCCCGGTGCCGGCGGGGCACGACGTGTTTTCATTCAATGAGATCGAGCAGGTCGCGGGACCGTTCTGGAACACGATGGGCATCACCCGCGAACAGTTCATGGCGTTCGGGCAACCTGGCCCGAGCGATCAGCACTATGAGATGACGTTGCTGTCACTGCGGCTCGCGGGCCGCGTGAACGCGGTGTCGGCACGGCATCGCGAAGAGTCGCGCCGCATCTGGCGCTGGGTGTGGGGGGGGGACAAGCCCGTCGCGGAAATCCCGATCGGTTACGTCACCAATGGCGTGCACCTCTCCACGTGGATGGCCCGGCCGCTGCGCGAGTTGCTGGCTGAGGCGCTCGGTCCCGACTGGGAATCCGAGGCTGACTCCGCAGCCGTGGCCGCCGCGGTCCGCATCATCGATGTTGACCGGCTGTGGGCCGTCCACGAAGGCCTCCGGCAACTGCTCTTTCACTACGTCCGTGAGGAGGCACGTCACCGTTGGCGCGACACCTGGAAGGACCCGGCGAAACTCGCGGGCGCCGGAGCGCTGCTGTCACCCAACGTCTTGACGCTGGGATTTGCCCGCCGGTTTGCGACCTACAAGCGCGCCGATCTCCTGTTGCGCGACCCGGAACGGTTACGGCGCCTACTCACCGATCCTCGACGTCCCGTGCAGATCATCTTCTCGGGCAAGGCCCATCCAGCCGACGAGCCCGGCAAACGTGTGCTGCAGCGCGTGTATTCAGCCGCGCAGAATCCGAGCTTCGAGGGCCGGATCGCGTTTTTGGAGGACTACGAGCTCTATCTGGCACAACGCCTGGTCGCCGGCGTGGACGTCTGGCTCAATCTGCCGCGAGTGCCATTGGAAGCTTGCGGGACCAGTGGGATGAAGGCCGCGCTGAATGGCGTGCCCCAACTGGGGACGCTGGATGGGTGGTGGGCGGAGGGATTCACCGGTCAGAACGGCTGGGCCATTCCCCTGCCGAAAGCCGAGGGCGAGCCGGACCAGGAGGACATGGAGCACCTCTTCGAGATCCTCGAAACCAAAGTTGTTCCCATGTACTACGAGCGACTCCCTGGCAAGCCGTCGCCGGAGTGGGTACATATGATGAAAGAAGCGATGGCCGTCGCGGTGGAACGCTTCACGACGCGCCAGATGCTGCAGACGTACGTCACACGGTACTACGTTCCCGCTGCCGTCGGGGAAGCGATTCCCGGCGCTCCACCGCCGTAACCACGCAGGGAGAGCTCGTTGAAGACCCGCGTTCTCCATCTCACCGCCGAATTGTGGCCGTATGCCCGGACGGGCGGCCTCGGACAGGCGGTCGCCGGTCTCGCCGACTACCAGGCGGGGAGCGGAACGGAGAGCCACGTGGTCCTGCCGTTGTATCGCGAGGCGCGCAGCCACATCAGCACGCTCGAACCGTTCAGCGATCCCTTCACGGTGGAGAGCGCCGGCCGCCGTGAACAAGTGCGGCTCTGGCACGAGGCCGGCGACGATTATCCGAAAACCATCTTCCTCGAGCACGATCCGTCGTTCGATCGACCCGGCATTTATGGAGACTCGAGCGGCGACTATCCCGACAATCCGCGTCGCTTCGCGCTCTTCGCCTCCGCGGCGATCGAGATCGCGCGGCGCATCGGCGAAGGCAACCTGATCATGCACGCGCATGACTGGCATGCGGCGCTGGTGCCGGTCTTCCTCCGGCGCGTGTACCGCGATGAGCCGGACTTGCAGCGATTACCGTCGGTGCTCACCGTGCACAACGGCGGCTTCCAGGGCGTGTACCCGTATGAAGTGATGAAAGACATCCATCTGCCCGACGATTTATGGTCGCCGGATTACATGGAGTGGTATGGGCGGCTCAACTACCTGAAGGGCGGCGTCAAATACGCCGACATGGTGACAACCGTGAGCCCGACGCATGCGTTCGAGCTGCTCACGGACGTCGGTGGGTTCGGGCTCCAGCACACCTTCCGCGCCCTCGCCGATCGACTCGTGGGCATCCGCAACGGCATCGACATCCACGAATGGAATCCCGCGACCGATCCCCACATACCGGCCCGGTTCAGCGCGGACGACATGTCCGCAAAGACGCGCTGCAAGGCGACGCTCCAGGACGCGTGGGGCCTGCCCCGGCGCGCGGACGTTCCACTGTTCGGGATGAGCGCGCGCCTCGTCTCGCAAAAGGGCCTCGACCAGATCGTCGCCTCGCAGTCGCTGCGGCTACTCGACGCGCAGTTCATCTTCCTGGGCGCCGGGGAGGCGCAGTTCGAAGGCGCGCTGCGCGAGCTCGCGGCGCGTTTCCCCCAGCGCGTCGGGGTGAACACCGCGTTCACGGACGAACTCGAGCATGCGCTGCTCGCCGGCGCGGACTTCTTGATGATGCCGTCGCTGTACGAGCCCTGCGGTCTCACGCAGATGCGCGCCCAGCTCTATGGTGCGCTCCCCGTCGCGCGGCGCGTGGGTGGCCTGGCCGACACGATCGAAGACGGCGTCACCGGCATCTTGTACGAGGCCTACAGTCCCGAAGCGTTCGATCTCGCGATTCAGCGCGCCGTGACGATGTATCAAGATCGTCCGTGGTTCACGAAGCTGGCACAGGGCGCCATGCGGAAGGATTTCTCGTGGCGCCAGCCGGCGGAGATGTACGAGAAGGTGTACGCCCGAGCCGCCGCCGCACGTGCGGTTCCGCCGGAGACGGCCACCGGAGAAAAGGGCACGCGCAAGCCGCGGAAACGGTCCACGACCAAAAGTGGACGAGGCTTGAACGCCCGTCGCTAAGCCGCCCCCACCCCCCGCCACCGCGCCCGCGATGGATTTCGTTCTCACGCTGCACGGTCACCTTCCGTACGTCCTGCACCACGGCCGCTGGCCGCACGGCAGCGTGTGGCTGTGCGAGGGAGCGCTGGACAGCTATCTCCCCCTGATCGAAGCGCTGCAGGCGCTCGAGCGCGAGCATATCCCTGCGCCGATCACGCTCGGCATCACGCCGGTGCTCGCGAATCAGCTCGCCCATCCCTCGTTCGTGAGCGAGTTCGAGGCCTACATGGAGCGCCGCCTCGAGGCGGCCCGGCATGCGCCGGCATCGCTCGCCCAGTCCGGCGATCTGGCGCTCAGGCCGATCGCAGAGTTCTGGCAGCAGCGGCTCGAGCGGCTCTACGCTCTGTTTCACTCACTCGGCGGGGATCTGATCGGCACGTTGCGGGGCTTCGAGGCACGCGGCGTCATCGAAATCATCTCGTCGGCGGCGACGCACGGTTTCCTGCCGTTGCTCGCGCGGGACGAGAGCATCCGCCTCCAGCTGCACGTCGGCGCGTCCGAGCATCAACGGCTCTTCGGACGGGCGCCGACCGGATGTTGGGTGCCGGAGTGCGCGTATCGCCCCGCCGGCCCCTGGAATCCCGGTTACGGCGCGCCGGTCAAACCATATCGCGTCGGCATCGAGAACCATCTCGCCGCTGCAGGTTATCGCTACTTCTTCGTGGACTCGCATCTGGTGCATGGCGGGCCGGCATTGGGCTATCCGGAGGCTGCCGAGGACATCGTGCCCGCCAGCCGCAGCCCATATACCGCCTACCGCGTCGGCGAGCTCTTCGCGTTGGTGCGCGATCCGCGCTCATCGCGACAGGTCTGGAGCCGCGCGCAGGGCTATCCCGGCGACGAGTGGTACCTCGAGTTCCACAAGATTCGCTGGCCCGACGGCCTGCGGTTGTGGCGCGTGACAGGGCCGCAGGTCGACCTCGGCGCCAAACGACAATACGACCCACAGGCTGCACAAACCTCCGCCCGTACCCACGCGGATCATTTTGCCAGTGTGCTCCGAGAAACCGCGACGCTGCGCGCCCGCGGCAAGACGCGTGACGGCGTCGTGACCGCCCCCTTCGACGCGGAGCTCTTTGGGCACTGGTGGTTCGAAGGCGTCGATTTTCTCGCCAACGTCTATCGCCGGCTCGCGACGAATGGCGTGCGGCCGGTGACGGCCCGCGAGCACATCGCGAGTCACGGCCGCCGCGCGCCGGCGATTCAGCTCACGGCGGGCTCGTGGGGCAAGGATGGCGACTTCTCCTACTGGCTCAACGATCAGACGTCGTGGACCTGGAAACGGTACTGGGCTGTGGCACCCAAGGCGCTCGCCGGCGGTCCCAAGCCGCGCGCCGTACTCGCCCAGGCGACTCGCTCGATGCTGCTCGCCCAAGGCTCGGATTGGCAATTCATCATCTCGACCGGCGAAGCGGCCGACTACGCCAACCAACGGTTTGACGAGCATGCCGGGCAGGCTGAAGACCTCGTGCGGGCGCTCGCCACCGGCAAGGTCGATGATGCAACGATGTCACGCGTGGAAGCGCTGGGTGCGCAGGACAGCATCTTCCCCGACGTCCTCCGCAGTATCGCTGCCGTTGTCTCGTGACGTCGCCGCAGCGCGGACTCGTCATCATCCACGGCCACTTTTATCAGCCGCCGCGGGAAAACCCGTGGACGGGACAGGTGGATGCGGAACTCTCGGCCGCACCTGATCACGATTGGAATGCCCGCATCACGCGGGAGTCCTACCGGCCGCTCGCACGCGTCTACGAGTTCCTGAGCTTCGATTTCGGCCCCACCCTGCTCGACTGGCTGGAGCGCGAAGCGCGCGACGTGTACGACGCGGTGATTCGCGCAGATCACGCGAGCGTGCAACGGCTCGGCCACGGCAACGCGCTCGCCATGCCGTATCATCACATCATCCTGCCGCTCGCCACCCGCCGGGATAAGGAAACCGAGGTGCGGTGGGGCATCACCGATTTCAAGCGACGGTTTGGCCGCGACCCCGCCGGCTTCTGGCTGCCAGAAACGGCGGTCGATCGCGAAACGCTGGACGTCCTCGCGGCGTTGGGGCTCCAGTTCACCGTCCTGGCGCCGCATCAGGTTTCCAAACCGCCCGCGCGCGGTCTGCCGGCGCGCATCGAGCTGAGCGGCGGCCGGTCGATCGCGGTCTTCGTGTACGACGGCGTGTTGTCGCACGACGTCGCCTTCGGTCCGCTGACCACCGACGCCGATCGCTTGACCGAAACACTCGAGCGCACGCCGCCGGGCGCGCTCGCCAGCATCGCGGTCGATGGCGAGACCTTCGGCCACCATCACAAAGGCGCCGATCAAACACTCGCCACCGTCATCCATCGCCTCCAGCGGTCCGGCAAGACGGAGACTTCGCGGCCGCGTTGGCCACCTACCCACCCGCGACGACGGTAGACCTGGTGGAGCCAACGTCCTGGAGCTGCCCCCACGGCGTCGAGCGGTGGCGCTCGGCTTGCGGTTGCAAAGTCCACACCGACCGGCCGTCGCAGCAAGATTGGCGCGCCCCGCTGCGCTTCGCGGTGGAGTGGCTCGCGCACGAAGTGCACGGGATCTACGACCGCGAGGGCCGCGATTTGCCTGGGGGATCGCGGGCGTTTCTCGATGCCGCGGGAGCCGCCGGGCCCGTCCGGGGCGACGAGAGCACCGCGCGGCTCATCGAGATGGAGCGAGGGGTGCTGCGCGCCATGTCGTCGTGCGGTTGGTTCTTCGACGACATCACGGGCCTCGAGGGCCGTCAGGTGCTCCGCTACGCCGCGCACGCGATTTCGCTCGCCGGCGCCGAGAGCGCCCGACTCGAGGCGGGGTTCATCGCTCAGCTTGGCGACGCTCGTAGCAACGATCCCGCCGCCGGTAGTGCCGCCGACATCTTTCGCCAGTCATTCCAACCGGTGCAGCCGTGAGCGGTCAGCCGTTGCGCTTTGTCTTTGGCCTGCACCTGCATCAGCCCGTGGGCAATTTCGATCACGTGATGGCCGATCACGTGCGCGACGTGTACCGGCCCATCATTGAGCGGACCGCTGCCGCAGGGTTCTTCCCCTTGACCCTGCATGTCTCGGGGCCCCTGCTCGAGTGGTTGGAGCAACACGACACGTCGTGGCTCGATTTGATCGGCCGGCTCGCCGCCGATGGCCGGCTCGAGCTCCTCCTCGCTGGATTCGATGAGCCGATCCTCGCCTCGCTCCCCCGCCCCGACCGCCTCGAGCAGATCGCGCGCATGCGCGAGTACCTCAAACGCCGGGGCCACGGGGTTGTGGCTCACCGAGCGCGTGTGGCAGCCGGAGCTCGCGGCCGACCTCGCTGAGGCCGGTGTGGAGTACGCGCTCGTCGACGACCGGCACTTCCTGGTCTGCGGATTTCGTCACGAGGAGTTGCATCGCCCGCACCTGACCGAGTCCGACGGCCGCCCTCTGGGCTTGCTCGCCATCGATGAGCGACTGCGCTACCTGATTCCGTTTCGCCCGCCGGAGGAAACGGCGTCGTACCTGCGCGAGCTGCGCTCGCAGGGTCATGGCCTGGCCGTCCTGGCAGATGACGGCGAGAAGTTCGGCGGCTGGCCCGGCACGAAGGATTGGGTGTACGGCTCGGGATGGCTCGACACGTTCCTGCAGGCGATGGAGCGCCTCACGGCCGCGGGCGAGATCAAGCTGTCGACGGCGCAGGAGGCGTTCCGCCAGGTTCCGTCCGGCGGCCTCGCGTACCTCGGCACCGCCTCGTACCGCGAGATGGAGAAGTGGTCATTGCCGCCGGCCGCACAACGCGATCTCACCACGCTCGAAGAGGAGCTCGGGCCCAAGCATCTCGCGGCGTCGGCGTCGTTCGTGCGGGGAGGGCATTGGCACCATTTTCTGGTCAAGTACCCCGAGTCGAACCGTATGCACAAGACGATGGTCGCGCTCTCGAACCTGTCGCGCAGCCGGGGCGATCCGCCGGCCGCGCGTCGGGCCATCGGGCGCGCGCAGTGCAACGATGCCTACTGGCATGGCGTGTTCGGCGGCCTGTATCTCCCCCATCTTCGCAACGCGATCTGGCGCCAGCTCGCGATCGCGGAACGTGAGCTGCGGCGCGGGGAGTCGCTCGCGTATGAAGAGCTCGATCTCGACAACGACGGGTATCCCGAGCTCTGGATC
>QHTY01000208.1:4704-17537 GCA_003220985.1 Gemmatimonadota bacterium | reverse complement strand
CATCGGGCTCAGTGATCGTGTCTTCGTGCATGGGCCCAGTGCCGCCAGGGCGCTCGCCGAGCAATTCCCCGGCGTGCATCGCAAGCTCGCGGTGATTCATCACGGGCACTGGCTCGATTACTACCCACGATCGCAATCACGGGCGGACGCCCGCGCCAAGCTCGGGCTTCCCTGTGACGCTCACGTGTTCCTATTCATCGGTCTCTGCAAACCGTACAAGAACCTCCACGGATTAATCGATACCTTCCGTCGCCGGTCCGGCGCATCGCTCCTGCTGATTGCCGGGAAATTCGCAAGGGATGGTTATCGCGAGCGGATCGCCGCGCTGGCCGACGGCGAGCCGCGGATACGTCTTTACCCGCGGCGTATTCCGGATGCGGAGCTGCAGACGTTCCTCGGTGCCTGCGACTGCGTGGTGTTGCCCTACCTCCAGACGCTGACGTCGGGGGCGGCGATGTTGGCCCTTAGCTTCGGCCGCCCCGTGGTCTCGGTGAGGCGCGGGTCGCTGCAGGATGTCATCACCGATGAGGTCGGCATTCTGTTCCGGACCGCCGCTTCGACGAGGCGCGGATCCTGGCCCACGCGCGTCGGTTTACGTGGACTAGTGCCGCACGCGCGTTCGTCGATGCGCTCGAGCACTGACTGGAGAAACTAGAACCGCCCCAGTGCTTTCCTTCCCCGTAGAACGCTTACACCGTGCAAAAGGGAACATCTCGCAGCTTCGGCTGAACGCGAATCTCACGAGCGTAGTAGCGATTCTGAGGATCCGAAGGGTCTTGTTCCTAGATGGAGCGAACTCGAGGATCCGGCCAGCCCAGCTTCCCGACGCAGCCGGAAGAGGGGCTGTCGCCTCTGCGTTTAGCGGACATCGCTGTCTTTGGCCTCATCCTGGCCTTCGGCGCGTTGCAGTTCTTCTATTATGAGCGCGCAGCTGATTTTCTGCACGAGGACGTTTTTTATGCCGATGCAGCGCGCTCACTCGTCCAGCACGGCTTTTACGGGATCGACGGCCATCCCGAAACGAACCAACCGCCGGGATTCCCGGCCATCCTTGCCATGCTGTTTCTCGTCGGGGGCTACAGCCATTCCCTCTTCCAGCGCGCCATGGCGGTTTTCGAAACCTTGGGTTTCCTGGCCAGCTATGAACTGCTGCGGCGCAAGGCGCCCCGGATAGTCGCCGCGGCCATTTGTCTGTTGTTGATATCGTCTGGAACGTACTTTTCCTTCGCGACGCGGTCGGTATCTCCCTCCTCTCCGTATTTGTTCACGCCGATGAGCGCCTTGTTGGTCGCGGAGCAACTCGAGACAGCGGCTTCCCCGCGCTCTCGCTTCGCATGGGGAGCGTTACTGACAGCGCTGTGCGCTGCTTCCCTGATGATCGCTTCGGCCGCAGTCGCGCTGCTCGCTGCCATGGGCATCAGGATCGGTATCACGTTCGTCCGGAATCGCCGACTCGCCGCCGCACGCGTGAGGGCGTTGCTTCCCGTTCTTCTCTTTGGAATCGCAGTGCAGGGGCTCTGGATGCACCGCCAACCGGCACCCTTGGAGTGGTCGGTACCTGGCTATCCACGCTCCTACCTATCGCAGTTGATGTTGAAGAACGGGAATGATCCAGAGCTGGGGATGGCTACGTTGCGCGAGATCCCCGTCCGAGTCGTCCATAACGCACTCGACGACACCGGATTGTTGGGGCAAGTGCTCCTGCACCGAGGGATCGACGAGGCATGGATGTCCGCGGCGGTCGTGGGCCCACTCCTCCTGATCCTGCTGGGCTGGGGGTATTCCGTCTGGCCGTCGGGAGGTGGTCTGCACGATTGGTATTTCGCCGCGTATGAGTTCATCTATTTGCTCTGGCCCTGGAATGTGGAAACGAGGTTTTTCCTACCAATAGCACCGCTGGCCTGCTTCTACTTGTGGAGTGGCGTGCGAGCGGTCGGTTTTTTGGCAAGGAACAAGCCCCGCTTGCTCGGTGCCGCATGGCTGCCGGCGTCCGTGGTGCTGGCGATCGGTGCCTGGTATTGGACACAGGGATCTGGGATCGCCCGGCACATGCTACGTGGCGGCCTGCAAGGCGAGATCTCATTCCTGACGTGGTTGCTCTCGGCGATTGTCGCGGCGTTGATGGCATGGGCGAGTTCCGCTTGGTTGGCCCGAACCTTTCTCTGGCTGCAATGTTTTTCCCACCGGCAAGGAGCCCTGCGAATAACTCCGATGCGCGTCTCACAACTCCTCGTAGGAGTCGCGGCAATCGGCCTGATTATAACGGGACTGGAGCAGCAGATCGCACTCGGGCGCGACAACATGAATCTCAATTCCGTCGTGAACTCGGTCCCGGCGGATGCTGAGGCGGGGATGTGGATTGCTTCGCATACCGACAGCAACGCTGTCGTCATGGCAAGGCTTGTCCCCACCGATTACCACTACTCCGGAAGGAGGGTGGTGTGGTTTCCGCCGAGTTCCAATCCGCAGCTGCTCATCGAAGGAATACGGAGACTCAAGGTTGATTATGTGGTCGTGGTTCATCGCCAATACAGCTACTACCTGCCGCCGGATGACGACTGTTTTGCCCCGCTGCTCGCCGCCTATCCTGAGGCCTTTCACTTGGCGATCCAAACTCCGGAATTCAGGATATTTCTTGTGCGCCGCCCCAGGCAGCTTTCCCCGCGTGTCCGCTCAACGGTGCTAGAACGCGATCGTGGCCTTCCGCGCGTAGAACGCCTCGGCCAGTCCGTCCGGGGCCGCTGATTCGATACCCCGCAGCCGGAGCAAGGCGTGGAAGGTGTCGGGCGTAAACCACCGCTTCGAACGTTGTGAGCCGAATGCCGCGTGCAGGTGCCGGATCTTCGCGCGGGCCACCGCGGCGCGCAGCGGCACGAAGAAATTCGGCACGCCGAGATCCCCGTCGTACTTCGGGACCTCGTACTCGAGAATCAAATGACTCCGGAACGTATTCCAGGTGAGGTCGGACACCACGCGGTGGTCTTGATGGCGATCTTCGCGGGTGTGCGTGAACACGATGTCGGGCGATACCTCGCGCGCGAGGTCCTCGAACGCTTCCTTAATCCCGCCACCCAGGTACGGGAAGAATCCGTCCCGAAAGCTGTGGACGACGATCTGCCGGCGCCGCGCGCGAGCGAGGAAGAGGCCGGCGCTCCGCCGCGCCTCCCGCTCGCGCGGTCCCCCGCCGCCACTGAACACAATCCAGTGACAGTCGACGTTCCGCCGGGACGCCAGGAGGGCGAGGATCGTGCCGCCACAACCGATCTCGATGTCGTCCGCATGGGCGCCGAGACACAAGATGCGCAGCGGCCCGGCAGGGCGAGCGGCGAGCGTGAGAGAACAGGGGGCGGGGTGGCGCGACCGAATCACGACGGGCGCAGCCGGCCGTTGGTCCGCCAAACCTCCCACGGGGCCTTGCCGCGCGCGTAGAGGTCTTCCAGGTGCTGCCTGTCCTTGAAGGTATCCATGCTGGCGAAAAAGCCGTCGTAGGCGTACGCCATCAGCTGCTGCAGCGCGATCAGGCGTTGGAACGGCTCCTGCACCAGTTCCTCGCCATTGCACAGATAGTCGAAGATCGCGCGCTGGAACAAGAAGTAGCCGCCATTGATCCGCAGGTTCGTCTTCGTGATCGGCGTGATCTCATCGACCAACCCGTCGCAGCCCAGCGACACGGCGTGATAGCTGAGGTTCGGGCGGACGCTGACGAAGTTGCCGATCTTCCCGTGACGCTGGAAATGCTCGATCAACGTCGGGAGATGCAGGTCGGTCAGGCCGTCGGCATAGTTCGCCAGGAACGTCTCCTCCTCTTCCAGGTACGGCTGCACCGCCCGGAGCCGTTGCCCGAGGTTCGAGGTGACGCCCGTATCGGCGAACGTGATGCGCCAGTTGGAAATGTCCCGGTTCATCAGATCGATCTGCCGCCCACCGCCCGACAGTACGAAGTCGTTGGAGATGGTCTCCTCGTAATTCAAGAAGTACTTCTTGATCACGTCGGCACGATGGCCGAGGCAGAGGATGAAGTCCGTGTGCCCGAAGTGCGCGTAGTACTTCATCACGTGCCACAGGATCGGGCGGTACCCGATCGGCACCATGGGCTTCGGAATGTCGTCGCCGATCTCGCGGATCCGCATTCCCAAGCCGCCACAGAAGAGCACTACTTTCATGATGTCCTCCCCTCCACGCCCGCCGGAGCCTCGATCCAGCGGAGCGACGCGTCGACCCGGCCCTCCGCCTGCAGCTTGAGGATCTGCTTGATGCGCATGTAGCGTCCGCCGAGGAACTCCTCGCGCGTCAGGTGGTGGCGGTCGAATGCCGCTCGCAACTCCTCCATGCCGGCACGGACCGTCCACTGCGGCTGGAACTCGGGCAGGGCGCGGGCGAGCTTGCTGCAGTCCACCCGATAGCAGCGAGGATCCGGGCCACCGCCCTCGGCGTAGCGGATGTGGCTGCCGGGCACGACGTCCTGCACCATCTCGGCGAGATCGCGGACGCGGTAGTTCTCTTCGGTGCGGCCGACGTTGAACGCCTGGTTGTGCACCGCTGCGCGCGGCGCGTGCAGCACGGCGAGAAACCCGCGGGCGATATCCTCGATGTGCACCAGCGGTCGCCAGGGTGTGCCGTCGCTCTGGATCAGCACGTCCCCGGTCGTGTAGGCAACGCCGACCAGGTTGTTGACGACGACGTCGGCGCGTAAGCGCGGCGACACCCCGTACGCGGTGGCGTTGCGCAGGAACGTCGGGCTGAAGTTCTCGTCGGCGAGCGCCGCGACATCGCGTTCGACGCGGACCTTGGACTCGCCATACGGCGTGATCGGATTGAAGGCGGCCGCTTCGGTCAGCAGCGTATCACCGGCGACGCCATACAGGCTGCAGGAAGAAGCAAACAGAAACCGGGATACCCCTGCCTCCTTGGCGAGCCGCGCCAGGTGCACGGAGGCGATGTGGTTGATGTCGAACGTGCACGCGGGATTGACATTGCCCAGCGGATCGTTGGAGAGCGCGGCGAGGTGCATGATGGCATCGAATCCGGCGAGATCGGACGCCTGCAGATCCCGGATGTCACGGCGCCACGACTCGAGGGCGACCACATCCTCGCCGAGCGAGCAGTCCTCGAAGAGATACGAATCCACGCCGACGACGCGGTGGCCCGCGGCCGCAACTGTGGGCGCCAGCACGGATCCGATGTACCCGTTGTGTCCCGTGATCAAGACTCGCATGCGACCTCTAGGCTTTCTGCATGGGGCGGACGCGCAAGTCGGTGATCTCGGCTGTGCGGTCCATCGTTAACGCGTGCACGACGGCGGCCGCCACGTCCGCGGGCTGCAGCAAACGCTCCGGCCGGTACGGCGTGCCTTCCTCCACGTGGATTGCGGCCTGCTGCGGCGTCGCGGTCCGTCCTGGGTACACGCTGAGTACGCGGATGCCGTCGGGATTGACCTCCTCGCGGAGGGCGTCGGCGACGGCGCGCAGCGCGTGCTTGCTCGCCGCGTATGCCCCGATGCCGGCTCGTGCCTGGAGACCGACGGTCGAGTTCACGAAGACGATCTGCCCGCGCCGCTGTCGGAGCAGCGGCAGGAGTAGCTGGGTGAGCAGATACGGCCCGCGCACGTTGACGCGGTACTGCTGATCGAATTGGGCGATCGGCGCGTCGGCGACCGCGCCGAGGAAATGGGTGCCGGCGCCGTGGACCAGGATGTCGAGTCCGTGCGACTCCTTCGCGAGCCGGTCGCGCAACCGCTCCAGATCCTCGTCGTTGCCAACATCCAGCGGCTGACCACAGGCGTGCCCGCCGGCGCGACGCGCCGCCGCCGCCGTGGCCTCCAGGGCCTCCGCGTGGCGCGCGACGAGCCAGACGCCGGCGCCGCCGCTCGCCAGCTCCAGGGCGATCGCCCGGCCGATCCCGCTGCTCGCGCCGGTGACGAGGGCGTGCATGCCGGCGAACGCCTCGCTCACTGCCCGAACGCCCTCGGCTTGCTGATGAGCAAGCCATGTGCGCGCAGGAGATCGGCCGCGCGACGGATCGAGCCAAACGCCAAGCCCGACCGCTCGGCAATGTCGAGCAGGTCGTGGCCACCATCTGACAGGTTGAGCACCCACAGCAAGGCGAGCTCGTCGACCCGCTCCTGCGACTTCCCGCCGATCGACTCGTACAGACCGCGCCGCCCCAATTGGGGCTCGCCCTTCGGGTGCTGGTTCACGCAAGCTTCGTTGCCCTCGAGCACGTCGAACGTGGCGAGGCAGGCTTCGTACGAATCCGCCAGCGCGTCGGGTCGCACGAAGTCGAGGTTGTCGGCCGAGGTGTGGTACTCGGGGTAGCGGGCATAGGGCGTGCGCGACAGACAGCCCACGGCGAGGTCGTATCCCGGCGAGCAGTACTGGCGCTCGTCGTAGCCGTGCGGAGTGAAGTCCATGACGCCGATCGGCTGTCCCGTGTGCCGGAGGACGTGCGCCACGGCGCGGTCAATCTCGGCGTTCCCACGGCGGCTCCGTTTGTAATGCAGGTGCCCCGGGTCCCCGACACTGGCGAGCACGAGGCCGTGCCGTATCCGCGGTACGACGGCTTCGTTGCGCGCGAGCCAGGTGATCGAGCCGATAGTCCCGGGAATAAACAGGAAACGGTACGTGTAGCGGCGCCGCGTGCGTTGCAGGTGCCGCGCGAGGTAGGTGGCCAGGACCACGCCCGACAGGTTGTCGTTGCAGAGCGAGGGGTGACAAATGTGACACGACACGAGGATCTCGTCGGAAGCTTCACCCGCGAGCACCAGCTCCCCATAGGTCAGATGCCCGGGCGCGAGCGTCGAATCGATCCGGACTTCGTAGTCCCCATCAGGAAGCGTTTCCAACTCGGCGTGCGCCAGACAGAATCCCCACGCGGGCGCGTAGTACGACGTGCGGTAGGGAATCCAGTCGGGATGGTCCGGGAGTGTAAAGCAGTGGTCACGCAGCTCGTCGAGCGACACGGTTCGGTGCACTGGGGCGCTATAGTTCAGCACGTGCAGGTTCGAGCGCCGGAAGTCCACGACCCGTTCGCCGCGCGAGTTCTTCACGTAGGCATCGCGGATGTTCCATTCCTGCGGCACGGTCCAATCCAGCACCTGCGTGCCACTGGGCACTTCGAACACGGTGAGCGGGATGTACGCCTTCAGTTTGCCGAGCGTCGCGCGGACCCCGTCGCCGGTGATGCTGCGGCAGATCGGGTAGAGATCGGCGATCAATGCGTGCATCGCGGCGCCGACATCCTCGGCCACCCCCTCCGGAGCGATCGCGGCACTCACGCCGGCGATGCCTCGAAGTCCGCGTACGTCCGATCACGATCGAGGAGGATTGGCTCGGGGAGGGGCCAGCGAATCGCGAACGCCGGGTCGTCGAAGCGGATCCCTCGCCCCGACGCGGCCGCGTAGAACTCCGACATCTGGTACAGCACCTCCGTGTCGTCGACGAGCGTCTGAAAGCCGTGCGCCAACCCTTCGGGGACGTACAGGGCCGCGCGATTCTCCGCGGTGAGCTCCACGCCGACGTGCTGGCGGAAGGTCGGCGACTGGGGCCGCAAATCGAGCGCGACGTCCCAAATGGCGCCTCGCGTGCAGCGGATCAGCTTGGCTTCCGCGTGCGGCGGCGCCTGATAGTGCAGACCCCGCAGCGTCCCGCGCCGGCGGTTGAAGGAGATGCTGCATTGCACGAGTCGCGGATTGAGACCGTGCTGGGCGAACTCGCGCTGGCACCAGGTGCGCGCGAAGCAGCCGCGATTGTCCTCCCGTGGCTCTGGCTCGATGACGAAGACGCCCGGTAACGCCGCCTCGCGGAAGATCACGGAACGACCGCCACCTCGGGGATTGGGATGACGAACTGCCCACCCCACTCGCGGATGTACGCGAGCTGGGCCATGATCTCCTGCTTTACGTTCCAGGGAAGGATCATCACGTAGTCAGGGCGGGTTTCCCGAATCCGGTCCGGCGGATGGATCGGGATGTGCGTGCCCGGCAGAAACTTGCCGTGCTTATACGGATTGCGATCGACGGTGTAGTCCAGAAAGTCCGTCCGAATCCCGCAATAGTTGAGCAATGTGTTGCCCTTGCCGGGCGCGCCGTAGCCGGCGATCGACTTGCCCGCGCGCTTGGCGGCGATGAGGAAGTCGAGCAGCTTGCGCTTCGTCTCGCGTACTTGCTCGGCGAAGTCGGCGTAGTAGTTCAGCTGGTCGAGCCCGGCCTCACTCTCGTGCACACGCAAGGCATCTACGCGGGGCGTGATCGGCCGGAGCGGATCCTCGGTGTGGCAGGCGTAGATCCGCAGGGAGCCCCCATGCGTCTCGAGCTCTTCCACGTCGAAGATCGTGAGTCCGTGTGCGGCGAAGATCTGCGAGACGGACAGCAGCGAGAAGTAGGAGAAGTGCTCGTGATAGATCGTATCGAACTGCTTCTCGGCCACGAGCCGCACCAGGTGGGGGCACTCGACGGTGATCACGCCGCGCGGGGCGAGCGCGATCTTCATACCAGCCACGAAATCGTTGAGGTCGTGCACCTGCGCGAGGACGTTGTTCCCGATCAGCAGATCGGCCTGCTGGTCGTCTGCAGCCAGGGTGCGCGCGGTCTCCCGGCCGAAGAAATTGACGAGCGTCGGTACACCCTTTGCGACCGCCGCCTGGGCGACGTTCGCGGCGGGCTCGATCCCCAGCGCGGGAATTCCGCGTTGCACGAAGTACTGGAGCAGGTACCCGTCGTTGCTCGCGACCTCGATGACCCGGCTGTCCTTGGTCAGGCCGAACTCGCCGATCATCTGCTCGGTGTAGCGCCGCGCATGGTCGAGCCAGCTGTCCGAATAGGACGAGAAGTAGGCGTATTCGGTGAAGATCTCTTCGCGCCGAACGTACTCTTGCACCTGCGCAGACGTAGACGTGGAGCGGGTAAAACGGCTCCATCTCGTTCAGCTGGTCGGCTCGCAGGTATGACTCGCACAACGGCGACATGCCGAGATCCATGAACGTGTGCCGGAGCGGAGTCCCGCAGAAGCGACACGAGCCGTCGCGCTGGTCAACGTCCGACGGCGGGCGGAACTCCACCGGTGCTGAGGCACCGTGCGACGCAGTGAGAAGTGTCGGGTCCATGTTGCCATGCTCGGCACGCAGGAACCGGACCGTTGTCAGAGAGCACGCCTGACTCGTAAGCTATTGGTAATATGTGTGATAGCGCAGTGCGCTAGAAATGGAGTGGGCCTCACCGTGAGGTGTCACATAACTACATCACTTCTTGAAGAGCGGCCGTGAGCCCGCCGAGTTACGACGTCGCCGTGGCCGGTGGCGGCATTGTCGGGTTGGCAACCGCACTGGCGCTGGTCGAGACCGGCCATCGGTCCGTCGTGCTGCTCGAAGCCGAAGAGCGTCTCGCCGCCCACCAGAGTAGCCACAACAGCGGCGTCATTCATTCCGGCCTCTACTACCGCCCCGACTCGCTCAAAGCACAGACCTGCCGCGAGGGGCGCGCGGCGCTATACCGGTTCTGCGCCGATGAAGGGATCCCGTACCGGCAAGACGGCAAGCTCGTCGTGGCCACACGTGAGGCGGAGCTCGCTGCGCTGGGACAGTTGGAGGCCCGCGGGCGAGCGAACGGACTCGCCGGTGTCCGGCAGCTCGGACGCGAGGAGTTGCGCGAGCTCGAGCCTGAGGTCGCCGGCCTCGCCGGCCTCTGGGTTCCCGAGACTGGGGTGGTGGACTTTGCGAAGGTTGCGGCCGCCTTCGCCCGCCGGGCGCAGGCGGGGGGTGCGGAGATCCGCACGGGGGCTCGGGTCGTCGGGGCGCATCAGGACGGATCCACGTTGGTTGTCGCAACGACCGCCGGAGACGTGCGCGCATCGCTGCTCGTGACTTGCGCTGGCCTGCAAGCGGATCGGCTGGCCCGGGTCTGCGGCGTGGACCCAGGGCTGATGATCATCCCGTTTCGTGGTGAGTACTACGAGCTCCTGCCAGAGCGGCGGGGACTGGTGCGTCACCCGATCTACCCCGTGCCCGATCCGCGTCTCCCATTCCTCGGCGTGCACTTCACGCGCACGATCGATGACCACGTGCACGCAGGACCGAACGCCGTCCTGGCGCTGAAGCGGGAGGGTTATCGCCGCACCGACGTCTCGGCTGGCGATGTCGCGGCAATGATGACGTCCGTCGGCTTCTGGCGCATGGCGGCCCGGTATTGGCGGACCGGGTTCGCCGAGTTGGAGCGGTCGCTGAGCAAGAGGGCCTTCGTGAGAGCGCTGCAGCGCCTGGTGCCGAATCTGCGGGAGGAGGACGTTGTGCCGGGAGGGAGTGGAGTCCGGGCTCAGGCGGTCGACCGGTCCGGCAAGCTACTCGACGACTTTCGGATTGTGGAGGGCAAGCGTTCGATTCATGTGCTGAACGCCCCCTCACCCGCTGCGACCGCGACGATCAGTGTTGGGCGACATATCGCACGACGTGTCGCTGAGCGTCTTGCGAAATGACGTCCGCCGGAACGGTCAGCGAAGGCTCCGGACTCGACCGCGGCTACCAGGCCCCGCGCTTGCCGATCACCACTGGCACCGTGCGCAGCATGATCTTCAAATCCTCGAAGAACGATTGGCGGGCGATGTAGTCGAGATCGAATCGCACCTTGCTACGCACGTCGTCGACCGAGCTGTCATAGTCCTGGCTGATCTGCGCCAACCCCGTGATTCCCGGCCGGACCCGCTGGCGCTCCTGGTAACGCTCGATCTTGTCGCGCAGCTGGGCGAAGATTGCGGGCTGCTCAGGACGGGGACCGACCACGTCCATGTCCCCGCGGAGCACGTTGATGAGTTGCGGCAGCTCGTCCAGGCGATACAGCCGCAAGATCCGGCCGAGACTCGTCACCCGCGGATCGTTCGGCTGCGCCCACACTTGGTGATTGGGATCGCCGTTGGGCGCCATCGTGCGGAACTTGTAGATCGTGAACGGCTTGCCGCCGCAGTCCGCGCCCCGACGATTATCCTGCTCTGACCTCCCGCCGCCGCGGCGGTCGAGTCCAACGCGTGTGTGCTTGAAAAAGACCGGCCCGCGCGACGTGACCTTGACGAGTAGCGCGATCAAGGCCATCAAGGGGGCGGTCAGCAGTAGTCCGATGGCGGCGACACTGACGTTCAATGCACGCCGCAGCCGTTCCGACGAGTCTGCTGCGGCGGCGGTCGGGCGGGTGAGCGTTTGACTGAGTCTGATGCTCGTCACGGGCTGGGCTCTCGCGTTGGGATGCGAGCGCCTTGTGCAGATGCCATGCCTTCCGACGAGCCACGGAAACGCTAGTCAAATCAACGGGTACGCGTCACGCCGCCGTCGCTTGTCAGCCCGGCGCCACGGTGATTGTGAGGGGGGTGCTACAAGCTCGTCGGGTCGGTTGTTTCCCGGATCCGCTTGCGCTGCAGCCCGTGACGCTCAATGAGACGGTAGAGCGTCGTCCGGTCTAGGCCGGCCGCCCGCGCTGCGCGCGACATGTTGCCGCGCGCTTCCGTGACGAGCTGCGTCAGGTATTGCAGCTCGAAGCTGGCGACGAGCCGATCGCGGGCGATGTAGTACGGCTCTTCGGTGGTGATCTCGGCGGCGGCGGCGGGCGTGTTCCCTTGGGATGCCACCTGCTCGAGCGCGGGAATGTCCTCCGGTCGGATTTCCGAGCCGGGTTCGAGGAGGACGACCATGTGCTCGACGACGTTCTCCAGCTCGCGCACGTTCCCCTTCCAGGCGCGGGCACGGAGGGAGCGGATCGCGGCTTCTGTGAAGCGTGGCGGCGGCGTGCCGGCGCCGCGGTGGCGATTCCAGTAATACGCGAGGAAGTGGTCCGCGAGCAGCAGGATGTCGCTGGCGCGCTCCCGCAGCGAGGGAACGCGAATCGGCACGACGCGCAAGCGGTAATACAGATCCTCACGCAGCGTCCCGGCCTTGACCGCCTCTTCGGGATTGCAATTGGTGCAGGCGATGAACCGCACATTCACGACGGCATCGGTGGTCTCGCTGCCGACGCGCCGCACCACGCCATCCTGAATCACCCGCAGCAATTTGGCCTGGATCGGTTTCGACATCTCCACGAGCTCGTCGAGCAACAACGTGCCGCCGTTCGCGGCTTCGAGCAGGCCAGGCTTGTCCCGCACCGCACCTGTGAATGCTCCCTTGCAGTGGCCGAACATCTCCGACTCGAGCAGCGCCTCGGGCAGCGCGGCGCAATTGACGGCAACGAGAGGGCGGCTGCTGCGCCGGCTGTGATAATGGATGAACTCCGCGATCAACTCTTTTCCGGAGCCGCTCTCGCCGGTGATGAAGACCGACGCATCGGTGGGAGCCACGCGTCGGGCCAGATCGACCGCTCGTCGTCCACAATGAGTATGTGAACGCTGGACTTGAGCTCCGGCGTGAGCGGCAGGAAGCTCACCACGTGCCGTGGTGGAGCGGCAGGGCTTTGGCGCGCCCGTGACGCGCTTTTACCAGGTGTTGGGTCGGACATGGACGCGGCGAACCCTCCGTGCCGGCGACGAGTGGCTACTGGTGACATTCGTGCTCCCTGGCACAGATCGGGCCCAAAACGCGTCGGGCGAGCGACTTCGAGAAGTGATGCATTTACACGACGTTCGGAAGCTTGTCAAGGACGCTGTAACGGCCTGCTGACAACATTTCGGCTTTTGCAGACGCGATTGTATGGGTTCGGCAACACTTTTTCGGGCGCTACCGGGCACCGCGTGGTCGCAATTCTTGGGTCCGAAACGATTTGTACGGTATCCTGCTTGCGGTAGGGCGGGCCATGACTCTTCAGCCTCGTTCCGACCGCGCGCCGCTCGCCGAGATGGCGCTGCCAGTCGATCCCCGCGTTCGGG
>QHTY01000208.1:0-4630 GCA_003220985.1 Gemmatimonadota bacterium | reverse complement strand
CGACGCGCCGCTATCGCTGGTGGGTGCTGGCCCTGACGGGCGTGGGGATCCTCGGCGGAATCCTCGCCGGTCGCCTGCTGCCACCCCGCTACCAGGTGCAGGCCACCATCTGGATCCAGTCGAGCGAGCCGCGCGGCACCGGCCGCGGGCCGATCGGTGCCAATCAGCTGTTCGAGTCCTACGCGTGGGTCGATTTGCTCAAGTCCTACGTCGTGCTCGATCAAGTGGCGCGCGACCTCAAGCTGTACCTTACGCCCGAGCGCGGCGCTAACGGGGCGTTTGCGGGATTCGAGGTCGGCGATACCTACCGTCCGGGGCGATATCGCATCGTGGCGGACCGGACGGGCCGGTCGTTTAGCCTCCTGGGAGCGAAGGGCGAAGAACTGCAGCAAGGTGCGATCGGCGACTCGATCGGCGCGGCGCTCGGCTTTCGCTGGGCGCCTGCCGCGGCCGCGCTTCACGCGGGCAGCGATCTCACGTTCACGGTGCGACCGCTGCGCGACGCCGCCCGCAAGCTCGCCAACTCGCTCGCGGTGACGCTGGACCCAGGCGGCAACTTTCTGCGGATCGGGTTGACGGCGGAGGACGCCACGCGCGGTGCGGCGACGGCGAACGCCATCGCGCAGCGCTTCGTGGAGGTCGGCGCGGACCTCAAGCGGGCGAAGCTGCATCAGCTGGGGACGCTACTTGACGAGCAGCTGCGGGCGGCGCGCGACAACCTGCGGCGGACAGAGAGTGCGCTCGAGCAATTCCAGGTCGGGACGGCAACATTTACTCCGACAGTCGGCACCGCGGCTGCGTCCGCCGGGCGCGACGCTGCGTTCGGTAGCCTGTTCGCCCCACGGCTCGAAGAGGAGCAGTTGCGCCGGGATCGGAGTGCGATCCAGCAAGTGCTGGCGCGGATGCGGGATTCCGGCGGGTCGCCGGAGGGTCTTGCGTTCATCGGGGCGGTGCAGCGCACGGCGGACGTGAGCCAGGCCCTGCGGGACCTCACCGTAAAGCAGGCCGACGAGCGTGCCCTGAGAGCCCGCTACACGCCGGAACACCATGCGGTCCAGCAGCTCCGCGCAGAGATTGCGGCCCTCGAGCAACGCACCATTCCGGCGCTGGCCGAGTCGTTGAGCGCCGAGTTGCTGGCGCGCGAGCGTGTGCTGGCGCCGCAGATCGCGGCCGGCGAGCACGAGCTGCGCGGCATTCCGCAGCGGGCCATCGACGAAGCGCGGTTGCGTCGCGATCTCGAGCTGGCCACGAACCTGTTTACCGGCGTGCAGCAACGCTACGACGAAGCGCGCCTTGCCGAGGCCAGTAGCATCGCCGACGTCCGGATTCTCGACGTCGCCGTGCCCCCGCAGGAGCCGCTGAAAGACACGGCATCGCGTCTCCTCGTCCTCGGGTTCATCGCCGGCCTCGGTCTGGGACTCGTGGGCGCCGTCGTGGCGGATCGGGTCGACCCGCGCATGCGGTATCCGGACCAGGTGACCCGGCAGATGGGACTGCCGATCCTTGGCGTCTTGCCGCACGTGAAGGACCGGGCGGCGGGACCGGATGACGAAGAGGTCGCGCAAGTGATCGAGGCGATGCGCAGTGTGCGGCTGAGCCTGATGCACTTTTACGGTGGCAACGGTCCCGTGGTCGTCACGGTGACCAGCCCGGGGGCTGGCGACGGGAAATCGTTTGTATCCGCGAATCTCGCGCTGGCGTGCGCCGAGTCGGGCAAGGCGACGTTGCTCATCGACGGAGATTCTCGGCGTGGCGGCTTACATCGCATCCTGCATCGCCCCCGCAAGCTGGGACTGACGGACCACCTCGCCGGTGCCGCGTCGCTCGAAGCGGTCACACAGTCGACGCCGTTTGCCGCTCTGGACTTCATCGCCGCCGGCTCGCGCTACCGCGATTCACCCGAGCTGTTGGGATACCCAGCGATGGTGGAGTTACTCGAGCACGCGCGTGCGCACTACGCCGTGGTCATCGTGGACAGCTCGCCGCTCGGCTCGGGGGTCGATCCGTATACGCTGGGGACCCTGACGGGAAGCTTGCTGCTCGTGTTGCGCACCGGCACGACCAACCTCGCGTTGGCGCGCACGAAGCTCGCGGTTTTGGATCACCTGCCGATCCGGTTGCTGGGCGCCGTGTTGAACGATGTGCGGTCGGACGACTTGTACCGTCACTACAGCTATCTCTCCGGATACGCAACGGTGGACGAACAAGAAGGCTACGCCATCGCGGGTCGGAAGGCACACGGAGTGCTGTAGCACGACAACCACAGCATTGCGGGCAGGGCGCTGATGCGACCCGCCCGGGTCAAGGTAACTCCGGGGGAGGGGACGGCCCGGAAATTGAGACGGCGGCGGGCGTGTACTGTAGCAGCTGTCAAGCGCGCCCGCGCACCGGAGCAGCCCAAGGACGCATCTGGGGTCTCGATCGCATCAGTGGATTGCGCTGCAGCCGGTGCGGTGCGCTGTTGGGCGCCGACGACATCGCTCACCTGCTGCTCGCGAAGCAGTCGCAGCTCGAGCAGTTCGGCCTCCTCAGGCCTCCGACCCACGCGGATCCGACAACGCCGCAACCCGCCGCGCGCGCGCTGCGCGTCGTCAGAACGGAGAAGCACTGAAATGTGTGGTGTGATCGGCTACACAGGCGGGGGCCGGCGCGACGCGTCGTCGATCCTGGTGCGGGGCCTCGCCCGACTCGAGTATCGTGGATACGATTCGGCCGGCGTCGCCGTCCACACCGGTGACGGGATCGTGACCCGTAAACTCGCCGGACGCGTGCCCGATCTTCAGGCGCTCCTCGCGCGGTCGCCGGTCTCCGGCGCTTCGGGCATCGCGCACACGCGCTGGGCGACCCACGGAGCCCCGACGACACGCAACGCTCATCCGCACGTGGATTGCGACGAGCGCATCGCCGTCGTCCACAACGGCATCATCGAGAACGCCGACACACTGCGGCGGGCCCTGGAGGGGTGCGGGCACAAATTCCGGACCGAGACCGATACCGAAACGCTCGCGCACTTGATCGAGGATTCCCCGGGCGAGACGCTGGAAGCGCGCGTCATCGCCGCCCTGGAGCTTGTCGTCGGCACGTACGGCCTGGCAGTCATGTCGGCCGACGAACCCGGTAAGATCGTCGTCGCGCGCCAGGGTTCGCCCGTGCTACTCGGGATCGGCGACGATGAATTCTTTGTCGCCTCCGATGCTTCGGCGATCATCGAATACACCCGATCCGTCGTCCACCTCAATGACGGCGATATCGCCGTGCTCACGCCGCAGGGATATCACATCCTCGATCGCGAATCGCACGTCCAGCTGCGCGCGGTCGACGATGTCACCTGGGACCTCGAAGCCATCGCGCTGGGCCCCTATGCGCATTTCATGCAGAAGGAAATCTTCGAGCAGGCGGACACGGTGCGGGGGACGCTGCGGGGCCGGCTCATGTTCGACGAAGGCGTCGCGCGGCTCAACGGCCTGAACATCACGCCCGACGACTGTGCCGCCATCAACCGCATTACCATCGTCGCGTGTGGCACGTCGTGGCACGCGGGGCTCGTGGGACGACAAATCATCGAAAGCCTCGCCCAGATTCCGGTGACCGTGGAGTATGCATCCGAATACCGGTACCGGCGTCCGCTGCCAGCCTCCAACACGCTGACCATCGCGATCTCGCAGTCTGGGGAGACGGCGGACACCCTGGAGGCGATGCGCGCCGCCCGCGCCGCGGGCTCACGTGTGCTCGGCATCGTCAACGTCGTCGGCAGCACGATCGCCCGCGAATCGGACGGCGGTATTTACCTCCATGCGGGTCCGGAGATCGGGGTAGCCTCGACCAAAGCATTCACATCCCAGATCGTCGCGCTTGCCCTGCTCGGCGTGTACCTCGGACAGCAGCGCGGCCTGCCGCTCGAGGCGCGTCGGGACCTGCTGTGCCGGCTGGCGCAACTGCCGACACTCGTCTCGCGCGTTTTCGCGCTCGAGCCGCACGTGCGGCGGCTGGCGGAAGAATTCGTCGATGCGCGCAACGCGCTGTATCTCGGGCGTGGCGTCAACTTCCCGGTGGCGCTGGAAGGTGCGCTGAAGCTCAAGGAGATCAGCTACATTCACGCCGAAGGGTATCCCGCCGCCGAAATGAAGCACGGTCCCATCGCGCTCATCGACGCCGAGATGCCGGTGGTGTTCCTCGCGCCGCACGACGAGGTCTACACCAAGGTGCTGTCGAACATGCAGGAGGTGCGGGCGCGGGGCGGGCGCATCATCGCCGTGACCACGGAAGGAAACGGCGACCTGGGCGGCCTGGCCGACCATCAGCTGCGCGTTCCCGCGACGGCACCGTTGCTTTCGCCCGTGCTGACCGTGATTCCCTTGCAGCTACTTGCCTATCACATCGCTGTCCTGCGGGGATGCGACGTGGATCGCCCGCGCAATCTCGCCAAGAGTGTAACCGTCGAATGATCTCCCGACTCCAGTGGTTTACGATGCGGTGCGCGCTCGTCGCGTGCCTGGCGGCGCCGCGCGCGGCGGCGCAGCAACCCTCCTCGGCGCTCGCCACCCGCGCTGCGTTGCAATCCGAGCTGGCTCGACTCGAAGCGGGTGGCAACCGAGACCACGCGGCTGCGGCGCTGGTCCGCTGGCGCCTT
>QHTY01000093.1 GCA_003220985.1 Gemmatimonadota bacterium | reverse complement strand
GGGCGGCTGGTGATATTTTTGCCGCCGTGGCGGTATCGTCTAGGGGACTAGGACGGAGCCCTCTCAAGGCTCAAACACGGGTTCGAATCCCGTTACCGCTATAGAGGTCAAAGAGGCGTCAAGTAAAGGCGTCAAGCAACGGCGTCACGCAGAACCGTCGCGCACAGACGTGGGGTGGGGGCGGGTACGGTTCTGCTCGACGAATTCTCCCGACGTTGTCGCTCGACGTCTTTGCGAGACGTTGTTAAGCTCTTAGCCCCCATCGTCTAACGGTTAGGACACCACTCTTTCAAGGTGGGAACAGGGGTTCGATTCCCCTTGGGGGCAGAGGCGAAGATGTGGTTAGGGCCGATAGCTCAACTGGCAGAGCAACTGACTCTTAATCAGTAGGTTCTCGGTTCGATTCCGAGTCGGCCCATAGCTGAGCTCCGCACCTATTTGAACTTTAGCGCGTGGAAGACGGCATCCTGGAACAGCAACGGCTGAAGCACTTTCATTTCGTCAAACAAGATGAAAATAACCACGTCGGCAACACGGTCCTTGTGTATGAGATTGGTCATGCAGTAGGAGTAGCCCCGGCCAAACTCTGAGTTCAGAGACGTCACGGACGTCCAGCCATCGTCGGCGTCGAACTCCGCTCTGACGGCTTGGGCCGGGAATCGCTTGACATCGCACGCCTTGCCGCCGGAAAGGTTCAGGCAGATCGTCTCGAGCCAGAGCGAGGTGCTTTGCATCACCGGGAAGATGGCGTAGCGAATTTCGGCTTTGGCCACCTTCGATTTCATGGCAAACTGATACTGCACATCTGGGTTCGCGACAACGGCCACCGCGACGAAGTCGTTGGGGAGTGCGAAGGAGAGAGAATCCTTTAGCAGCAAATCCGCAAACCGCTCTTGTGACCCGGCTGTACCGCTCAAGCACAGTGCGATGAAGACGAGCCTGATGATCATTCAGGGCAGCGTGAAGAAAAACGTCGCGCCTTCGTTCACCTTCCCCTCCGCCCAGATCCGCCCGCCGTGCCGCTGGATGATGCGCTGCGCCAGCGCCAGGCCGACGCCCGTGCCCTCGAACTCATCAGGACGATGCAGCCGCTGGAACACGCCGAACAGCTTGCCCGCGTACTGCATGTCGAATCCGACGCCGTTGTCCTTCACATAGTAGGTGACTTCCGGTCCATCCCGCTGAGCACCGATCTCGACCTTCGGATGTGCCCGGTTTGCGCTGAACTTGAAGGCGTTGCCGATCAGATTGATCAGCACGTTGCGGAGCAGCGCAGCATCCCCGCTGATGTGGGGCAGGGGCGTCAGCACCACTTCCACGGCAACCGGGCCCTGGGTCTGGCGCAGCTCCGACACCACGTTTTCGGCCAACGCACTGAGGTCGACGGGGGCCCTCGCGAGCTCCTGGCGTCCCACGCGCGAGAAGTTGAGGAGTGCGTCGATCAGCTGGCCGCCCAGCTTCGCGCTGTCGCGGATCACGGCCAGGAGCCGCTTGCCCTCCTCGTCGAGCTGGGCGGCGTGGCCCTCGGCCAGCGCTTGTGCGAAGCCGTTGATGGCGCGGAGCGGCGCCCGCAGATCGTGGGAGACCGAGTAGCTGAACCGCTCCAGCTCCTGATTCGATTGGGTGAGCGCCTGTTCGACGCGGCGCCGCTGCGTGAGATCGCGGGTCACCTTGGCGAAGCCCACGAGCCCGCCGTGAGCATCCCGCATCGCGTTGAGCACGGCGTTGGCCCAGAACCGCGTGCCGTCCTTGCGCACGCGCCACCCTTCGTCCTCGTGACGGCCCTCCCGCTCCGCGATCTCCAGCTCCCACTGCGGCTTGCCTTGCGCCACGTCCTCCGGCGGATAGAACTTGGAGAAGTGTTCGCCGAGGATCTCCTGGGGACGGTATCCTTTGATGAGCTCCGCTCCGGCATTCCAGCTCGCGACGCGCCCCTCGGGGTCGAGCATGAAGATGGCGTAGTCCTGAACACTCTCCGTCAGCAGCCGGAAGGTCTGTTCGCTCTGACGCAGCGCGTCCTCCACTTTCTTGCGCTCCGTCATGTCGCGGGTCACCTTCGCGAACCCGATGACCGCGCCATCCGAATCCCGCAGGGCCGTGATAGTCACGTTGGCCCAGAAGCGGGAGCCGTCCTTCCGAACTCGCCAGCCCTCGTCTTCCGCGCGGCCCTCGCGCGCGGCGAGCGCGAGCAGCCGCGCCGGCTTGCCCGCCGCGACCGCGTCTGCAGGATGGAAGCGAGCGAAATGCTGCCCCATGATCTCCTCCGCCCGGTACCCCTTGAGGCGCTGCGCTCCCGCATTCCAGTTCGAGACCCGACCCGCGCCATCCAGCATGAAGATCGCGTAATCGCGGACGCTCTCGACCAGCAAACGAAAGCTGTCCGAGCCTTCCCGCGTGGTGGCAATGGCCGTCTCTGCGCGCTTCGCCGGCATCA
>QHTY01000207.1:16193-18272 GCA_003220985.1 Gemmatimonadota bacterium | reverse complement strand
TATCCTTCCGGGTCCCACCGGGCGCGCTCGTACGCCGTGGTGTCGCGCACATGGGCTTGCGCTGTGAAGGTGTCGGCGGGAGTGAAGCGCCGCTGCTCGTCGAGGAGTGTGTCGATCCGGTCAGTCGTCATGGTTCGGCGATATTAAGGAAGAGGGGGACTCTAGCAAGTTGCACCGCGCCGCTCGGTATGCGGCAGGGCCGGTGCGTGAGCAGGCTCACGAGATTTGGACAACCGCTTGATGCAGTGCGGCTTAGAGGACATGGCATCGGAGTGGCATACACCACCACGGGAGGAATTATGTCACCACTGCCCGTGGAGCACACACTGATGTCAACGCGCCCGATTGAGAAGACGATCGCGGCACCGGAGCGGCTCGATCTCGAGTCTCGCACCGCATTTCGCCGCGCCGCCGGGGAGGTGCTGGACCAGCTCGCTGAGGGGGCCGGCCGCCTGGTGATCGATCTGTCCGGGACGCGCGCGGTGGATAGCGCCGGTCTTGGCGCCTTGATGCTGATCCAGCGCAAGGCCGCAGAGCGCCGCCAGACCGTGTGTCTGCGCGGGGCGAACGAAGAGCTGCGCTTCCTGCTGGTGCTCACGAAGCTGGACGACCTGTTCGAATTGGAGACTGGCGTCTCGTGAGGTAGATTGGGCGCGATGGCGCCGCCGCCCCGCAAGGTCCTCTTTGTGGAAGACGAAGCCGCACTCCAATACTCCTACGAGCGGTTCTTCGAAGGCAAATACACCATGGCCTATGCGCCGAGCGGCGCCGAGGCCATGCGCCAGCTGAAGGATTTCGACCCGGACGTCCTCGTGCTCGACATGCGGTTGCCCGACACCGATGGGATCGCTCTGTTGCAGCGCATTCGGGAGACCCGGCCGACCTTGCCGGTCGTCGTCACGACGGCCTATGTGAGTATGGAACCGCTGATGAACGTGCTCGACCTGGGGCACAGCCGGTATCTGGTCAAACCCTACGAATTGAGCGAGCTCGCGGCCGCCATCGATGCTGCGGGCTGAACGACTGCGGCACAGTTTCGGACCGGTCAAGGCGCTCGACGAGATTTCCTTCACTGTACAGCCCGGTCAAACGCTTGCCGTCTTCGGTCCCAACGGCGCCGGCAAGACAACACTGCTCAAGGTCCTCGCCGGACTGATACAACCGCAGGGCGGGCGTGCGGAGGTCGCCGGAGGACGCCGGGCGATCGGATGGATTGGTCACCAACCGCAGCTCTACGCCCCGCTCACCGTCCGCGAGAACCTGCGCTTCTGGGCGTCGCTCTACAGCGTGAAGCTTCCGGCCGACCTCCTGCGCCGGCTGGGACTCGAGGAACACGCGGATCGTCCGGTGCGCGCGCTGTCGCGTGGCCTGGTGCAGCGTGTGGCGATCGCCCGTGCGCTCGTGCACGATCCCACGGTGCTGCTGCTCGACGAGCCCTTCACGGGACTCGATCGCGTCGCCGCGGAAGCGCTGAGCCGGCTGCTGGCACAGCACGCCGCCGCGGGACGGGCGGCGGTGTTGGTGACCCACAATGTCGAGGAGGGCACGGGCCTCGCGACCGACGTCGCGTTCATGCGCGCGGGCCGGTTCGTGCATTTCGCGCCGCGGGCGGGTCGCGGGCCGGCGCAGGTGAGCGAGGAGTATCGCAATGCGATTGCCTGAGCTCCTGCGCCACAGCTGGACCGTCGCCGCCAAGGATCTCCTGGTGGAGTTCCGGTCCCGGACCGCGATTCTCTCCGCGGCGGTGTTCGTAGTCCTGGTGCTCGTCGTGTTCAATTTTGGACGCGATCCCACGGCCGTTTCCAACGTCGACCTCGCGCCCAGCATCTTATGGGTGACCTTCACCTTTGCGGCGATCCTCGCTTTGAATCGCGCGTTTCAGCTCGAGCTCGAGAACCAGGCCCTCGATGGACTGCTGCTGGCACCGATCGACCGCAGCAGCATCTATCTGGGCAAGCTGATAGCGAATCTCGTCTTCGTCGCGGGCGTCGAGTTGATCGGCGTGCCGCTACTCGCACTCTTCTTCAACGTGCGCGTGCTCCCGTACCTGGGCCCTCTGACCGGATTGATTGCCCTCGC
>QHTY01000207.1:5209-16072 GCA_003220985.1 Gemmatimonadota bacterium | reverse complement strand
TCGTGGGCTGGCTTAACATGCTGGCCGTCTATGACATCGTCTTCGTTGCGCTGGCCGTGCTCCTCTTTCCCGCGACGGTGAACGAATGAGAATCCTGCGCGTGGGGCGCTGGATCACGGTGATCGCGCTGGCGCTGCTCGCCGGCATCTATGTCCGGGCGCTGGCGTACACGCCGGTCGAACAGTCACAAGGCCTCGCCCAGAAGATCTTTTACCTCCACGTGCCGGCCGCGATCTGGGCCGAGCTGGCGATGATCGTGGTCGGCCTGTCGAGCGTCTTCTATCTGTTTACGAAAGATCCACGACTGGACCGGTTCGCAGCGTCCTCGGCGGAGGTCGGTACGGTGTTCTGCGCCATCGTCCTCACGACCGGTCCGATATGGGGGAAGCCGATCTGGGGCACCTGGTGGACCTGGGATGCCCGCCTGACGTTCACGCTCTTCCTCTTTCTGCTGTATGCCGGCTATCTGCTGTTGCGCGGCGCCGTGACCGATCCCGCCGCGCGGGCCCGTTTCGCGGCGGTAATCGGCATCTGCGGAATGTGTGAGGTGCCGTTCATCCACTTGAGCGTCTACATGTTTCCCACCCTCCATCCGATGCCGATCGTGCTCAAGCCGAGCGCGCCCTCATTGCCTGGGACCATGCTCTTGACCTGGCTGTTGTCGCTCGGCGTGTTCACGCTGCTCTACGTGGGTTTCGTCGTGCAGCGGTATGCTCTGAGTTATTTGCGGGAGCAGCTTGAAGCGGTCGGTGACGTGGGAGGGGGGAGGGGGCACGGGTGATGCCGCAGAGCATTCCGCAAAACGGCGGCTACATGATCGCCGCCTACATCGTGGCGGGCGTGATCATCGTCGGCTACGCGTTGTCACTGTACTTGCGCGCGCGCCGCAGCCTTCGCGCGTAGCTCAGCCCGCGCTTCGGGCAGACGACTGTGCCCGTCGGGCACCTCGGTCGCCCACAAATTCAACGCTTCGTCGGCCGCGCCGTGATCGCCCGCGTCATACAGGGCTTGCGCGTTGTGCCACAGCGCGGTCGCACCACCACCCGCTGCGTAGGCGCGCGCAAAGCGCGCGGCCGCGTCGGGAAAGCGCCCCATGCGTTGGTACAACGTCCCCGCCGCCATGGCGGCATCGGCGCGCTCCTCGAGTGCCAGCGCCTGCTCGAACGCGCCGAGTGCTTCATCCTGCCGGAACACCATCTGCAGCGCCTCCCCGAGGAGCATCCACGCGTCGGCGTGATCGGGGAACCGCACGGTGGCCGCCCGCGCCGCTGCGACCGCGCCCCAGCGGTCATCGAGCGCGCGCGACAGGTGCACGAGCGCGGGGTACGTATCGGCGAACCCCGGTGCTAACCAGGCGCCGAGCTTCAGCCAGCCGAGGGCGCGGCGTGGAGCAGCGCGTTGGGCGGCAGCAGCGCGGCGCAGGCAAAAGCGGCCGAGCGCGGCGCGGATTGAGCGCAGCATTGCTTGATAATGGGTGGAGGCACGGTGAGATTGCAACGGCGCATGGCAGCATCCTTGCAGGGGCGCCGCATCGTGATCACGCGCGCGCGCGAACAGGCCGGCGACCTGGTGCGATCGCTCGAAGCCCGTGGCGCCGTGACCGTGATCGCTCCCGTGATTCGCATCCAGCCGCTCGAGAATCTGGGGGCGCTGCGCGCCGCACTCACCGGGCTCTCCACTTACCGCTGGGTCGTCTTCACCAGTCAGAATGCCGTACAGATCGTGTTCGACCGCCTGGTCGCGTGGGGGCTGACGCCGCGCGTATTCTCGACTACGTCGGTCGCCGCCATCGGCACGGCCACCGCCGAGGCATTGACGGTGCGGGGAGTGGTCCCGGCGCTGGTGCCCGAGGAATTCGTCGCGGAGTCACTGGCCGACGCGTTGCTCCGGCACGGTGGCGGCACACTGGCCGGCGCTCGCGTGCTGATCCCCAGTGCCGAGGACGCGCGGGAAGTGCTCGCTACAACCCTGCGGCAACATGGCGCCGAGGTCGAAACCATCGCCGTGTATCGGACGGTCCCGGTCCAGAGCGATCTCAGCGCCCTGGCGGCCGACATCAAAGGCGGCCGGATCGATGCGGTCACGTTCACCTCGTCCTCCACCGTGCGGTCCTTCGTTGATCTGGTCGGCCCGGCGTCGACGAGCGGAGGGTTCGTCGCCGCCACAATCGGTCCCGTCACCGCCGGCACGGCCCGTGAGCTTGGGCTGCGCGACATCCTCGAGGCGGATCCGCACACGGTGCAGGGCCTGGTTGACGCGCTGGCCAGGAGATTCGCGTGAAGATCGGCACGCGTGGCAGCCAGCTGGCGCGTTGGCAAGCGGAATGGGTACGCGACCGGCTCGGGACTGATGGCGTGCGCGCGGAGATCGTCGTCATCAAGACTCGCGGCGATGCCGACGTCGACCGTCCGCTGCACGAGCTCGAAGGCAAGGGCTTCTTCACGAAGGAAATCGAGGACGCGCTGCTCGCCGGTCGCATCGATGTTGCCGTGCACTCACTCAAGGACCTCCCCACGGAATCCCGGTTCGACACGATCCCCGTGAGGCGCTCGTCAACGGGAAATCCCTGCTCGAGCTCGCGCCTGGCGCGCGGGTCGGAACGTCGAGCCTGCGGCGCATCGCGCAGGTGCGTTTTCTGCGTCCGGACTTGGAGGTCGTACCGCTGCGCGGCAACGTCCCCACGCGCGTCCGCAAGGTCGAGACCCGCGATGGGCTGGATGCCGCGCTGCTGGCGATTGCCGGACTCGAGCGGCTGGGCTTGGGCGGCAAAGCCTCGGTCCTCGATCCGCTCGATGTGCTGCCCGCACCGGGGCAGGGCGCCCTCGGCATCGAAATTCGCGCGGATGACACGAGGACCCGCAAAGCCTTACAGCCGCTGCACGACGCGTCCAGCGCCGTCGCAATCACCGCCGAACGTGCGCTGCTGGCGGCGCTCGGCGGGGGATGTCAGGCGCCGGTCGCGGCCTGGGTCGGGATGCGGGATGCGGGAAGCGGGATGCGTTTGTACGGACGCGTTACAGAAACCGACGGCGCGGTCCAGCTCACTGCCTCTGCCGATGTCGATGCGACGCGACCCGAAGCGGCTGGCGAAGCGGTCGCCCGCTTGCTCGAAGGAGAGGGCGCCGCGAGTTTACTCGCCCGATGAGCCCCTCGTCCGCCCAGTTTCCGATTCGCCGCATGCGCCGGCTGCGCCGGACCGCTGCCCTCCGCCGCCTCGTGCAAGAAACCCACATCGCGCCGTCGCAGCTCATCTGGCCGTTGTTCGTTGCGCACGGTGAAGGACTGCGGCGCCCCGTCGCATCCCTGCCCGGCGTCGCGCAGCTCTCCGTCGATCAGCTCGTGAAGGATGCGGAGCGAGCCGCCTCGCTGGGATTGGGCGGCATCATCCTCTTTGGCATTCCCGCGACGAAGGACGGCACCGGCTCCGAAGCCTACGACGACCAGGGGATCGTGCAGCAGGCCATCCGTGCGGTGAAGCGCGCGGTCCCCGACCTGCTCGTCATCGGCGATGTCTGCCTGTGCGAGTACACCGATCATGGGCACTGCGGCGTGATTCGCGACGGCGAAGTCGACAACGACTCATCGGTCTATCTGCTCGGCAAGACGGCCGTGATGCAGGCGCGCGCCGGCGTCGATTTGGTGGCGCCGAGCGACATGATGGACGGCCGCGTGGCCGGCATCCGCAAGGCTCTGGATGCGGGCGGCTTCTCCCACGTGCCGATCATGTCGTACGCGGCGAAGTTCGCCTCGGCGTTCTACGGGCCGTTCCGCGAGGCGGCCGGCTCGACGCCGCAGTTCGGCGACCGGCAGACGTATCAGATGGCGGTGTCGAACGGCGATGAAGCGATGAAAGAGATCCAGCTCGATCTCGACGAGGGCGCGGATATCGTGATGGTGAAGCCGGCGGGTCCGTGTCTCGATCTGATTCGCCGGGCCAAGGAACGGTTCGGCTCCCCGCTCGGCGCCTATCAGGTGAGCGGCGAGTACGCGATGATCAAGGCTGCCGCGGAGCGGGGCATGCTGGATGAGACGAAGGCTATGTGGGAGTCAGTCACTGCAATCCACAGGGCCGGCGCGGATATCATCCTGACCTATTTTGCGCCGGATCTGGCGGAACAAATGTAGGGGCGCAGCATGCTGCGCCCCTACCGCGATACCGATCGCCTATCTCAAATCCGTCGCGCCCGGCGGCAACAGCAAGTAGCGCCACAGTCCGGCGGCGGCCGCGGCACCCAGGAGCGGTCCGATCCAGTAGACAGCCTGGGCGTGCCAGTCCCACGAGACTAACGCGGGACCAAAGGCGCGCGCCGGATTCAGCGCCGTACCGGTGAGCACGCCGCCGCCCAGGACGCAGACCATGACGACCAGGCCGATGGCGAATCCAGCGACGCGCTCCTTCTGCGGTGAGACGGCCGTTCCGTAGACCGCGCTCACGAGGAAGAACGTGAACAGCGCCTCGAGTCCCACCGCGCCGAGGAACGTCACCGAACCGGCGACCTGCGGCGTGCCGAGTGACGTCATCCGAACGGCCGACGCGGGAAACAGCAATTTGATGAAGAGCGCGCCGACGATCGCGCCGAGCAGCTGCGCTGCGACGTATTTGCCCAACGTCACTGCGTCGATCTGTTTGCCGAGCCACAAGGCAAAGCTCACCGCTGGATTGATGTGGCCGCCGGAGATCGGCATCATGATCGTGACGGCGAGCGCGAGTCCGATGCCGTTCGCGATGGCGACGCCCAACGCGCCGGCGACATTCGTGACAGCGCTGCCCGCGCCAACGAGAACGAACAGCAAGGTGCCGATGAATTCCGCGGTAGGTGCCCGCAGGGACCGGTATTTCACGAGTGACCTCGGAGTGAAAGCCGGGCCAATCTATCGGGCGCCACCGTCGGGCCGCAACACCAACGCCGCGTTGATGCCGCCGAATCCGAACGAGTTGGAGACGACGGCGGCGGGTGAGGCAGTCTTACCGCCTCCGGGCAGGCAATCGAGATCACATCGTGGGTCGGGGCGTTCCAGGTTGATCGTGGGCGGCAGCCAACCCCGCGCGAGCGCCAGGGCGCAGATCGCCGCCTCGATGGCGCCGCTCGCGCCCAGGGCGTGTCCGTAGTAGCCCTTCGTGCCGCTGACGGTCAGCCGGTAGGCATGGTCGCCGAACACCTGCTTGATCGCAGCCGTCTCGGTCGGATCGTTGAGCGGCGTGGAAGAGCCGTGGGCGTTGATGTAGCCGACCTCGGCCGGCGCCACATCGCCGTCGGCGAGCGCGAGCTGCATCGCCCGCGCCGCCTGGCGACCGTCCGGACGCGGCGCGGTCATGTGATACGCGTCGTTCGTGTAGGCGTGACCGACGACCTCGGCATAGATCCTCGCGCCGCGCGCGAGCGCGCGCGTGCGCTCCTCGAGCACGAGCACCGCCGCCCCCTCGCCCATCACGAATCCATCGCGCCCCGCGTCGAATGGGCGGGACGCGCGCGCGGGATCGTCGTTGCGGGTGCTCATCGCGCGGATGATGCTGAATGCCGCGAATGTCAGCGGCGCCAGCGGTGCCTCGGCGCCACCGGCAAGCATCACGTCGGCGCGACCATCGCGCACGGTGTGGAAGGCTTCGCCGACCGCGATCGTGCCCGACGCGCAGCTCATCGCGTTCGTGGCGTTCGGCCCCGTGAACCCGAACTCGATGGCGATATTGCAGCTCGCCGCTCCGCAGAACACCGCCAACGCCAGTGACGGATCCAGTCCCCGCGGTCCCTCGGCGAGATACCGGGGGACCTGCGATTCGGCGAATGACACGCCGCCGAGCGCCGAGCCCATCATCGTGCCGACGCGGTCGGGGTCCTCCTGGCGCGGGGTGATCTGCGCGTCGGCGAGCGCTAGACCGGCGCTGGTCACCGCCAGCTGCGAAAAGCGATCGAGTCGCTTGGCGCGCTTGGCGTCCAGATGATCCTGCGGGCGGAAGTCGGGAATCTCCGCGGCCATGTGGCTCCGAAACGGCGCCGGGTCGAAGCGCGTGAGCGTGTGCACGGCGGAGGTGCGGGCTTGGAGGCCCGCCCACAAGCCGTCCACGGCGGTCCCAATTGGGGTTACAGCACCGACTCCTGTGATCACGACCCGACGCAAATCTCTCATGCGATCCCCTTTTTCTCGGCGGCCCGTTTGATCCCCGCCAGCGTGCGCGATGCGATGCCGTGAATGAAGATTGGCCCGATTACCAAATCCGCGGCCAGGCGTCCGATGAGTGGCCAGCGCGGCCCGTCCCAGGTGTGCACGATCTCGACGTCCACACCTCCGCCCACCTCCACCAACCTCCAGACGACCTCCATTCCTCGGCTGATACCCCGCACGTGCCGATACCGGATTTCGCCGGCCGGCCGGTCGACAGTCATCTCGGACACCCACCACGTGGGATACTTGAGGAGCCCACCACCGAACGGCCGCCAGGCGGCCATCTCGACCAATCCGTCGTCGAGTACGCGGACCCAGCGGTAATGCGGAAGGATAGAAGGCCAACGGGCGACCGTGCTCGCGGCGGCGAAGACGCGAGGGAACGGCGCGAGGATACGAACGCGATCGACGGTGCGCATCAGCGGCTGAGGCCGGCGTAGCCTCCCCTGTAGTAGAGCAGCGGACGCCGGTCGCTGACGTCGCCGCCCACCACCAAGCCGATGAAAACCGTGTGATCGCCGCCCGGGACCGCCGCCTGCTTCTCGCACTCGATGTGTGCCACCACGCCATCCAGGATGGCAATCCCCCGCTGATTCTCACGGTAGCTGACGCCGCGGAAGCGGTCTGGTTCCGAGGCGGCAAACGCCCGAGACAGCGCCTCCTGCTCGGACGACAGAATATTGAAGACGAAGTGCGTTCCCTTCTCCATGGCGGTGTGCATGTCGTGGCGCTTCTCGACGGAGACCAGCACCAGCGGAGGCTCGAGCGAAACCGACGCGAGCGAATTGGCCGTCATCCCGATCGGCTCGTCGTTGGGCGACCGGCTGGTCAGCACTGTGACGCCCGTGGCGAACCGGCCCAAGAGCTGGCGAAACTGCGGTGGCTCGACGCCACGCGAGGCATGGTCTGGAGGGCTCACAGCACGAGCCCCGCCAGCACCCCGGGCGCCAGCGCCGCGCGTGCTGGAATGCAGTTGCCGGTGGCCCGGACGAGCAGGTCGGCGAGCTCGGGCCGCCGGATCAGTCGCCCGACCACACGCTCGATCAGTGCCGGCCATCCGACCGCGACGCCGATGAGCCGCTCGAGCAGCCACTTGCCGGCGAACTCGCGGCGCCGCGCGCGCGCGTACCGCTGCAGGCTGGCGCCGGTCGCCAGCGTGTCCACAATGGCCGCTGCGGCGAGCTCGGCGCCACGCAGCGCGCTGTAGATCCCCTGGCCCGTGAACGGATCGAAGAAGTCAGCGGCATCGCCGACCAGGAGCGCGCCATTTGCTGCGGGCCGCCGGGACCAGCGCGCGAACGGGCCGGTCGCGAGGACGCGCCGCACGATCCGTCTTGGATCGAAGCGTCCGGCGACACCCGGAAAGCGATTCAGCTCGTCGAAGAACCGCTCGCCGCGCCGAGCCTCGGCCAGCGGGAGCACGAGCGCGACGGTCGTCACGCCGGCGCCGATCGGACCGAGGCCGACGTAACCCGGGCGTCCGACGTGCATTTCGCCAAGGTCGTCCACGGCGCAGGCATCAGCCACGTGCGCCGTGAACGCCACGCGATAGGGCGCCGTGCGAATGACCTTGCCGAGCCGCCGCGCAACGACTGAGCGCAATCCATCCGCACCGACGACCACTCGTGCGCGAATCGTTTCCCGTTTCCCGTTTCCCGTTGCCCGCGCCACGACACCACCGACCGCGCCACCGTCGTACACGAGTTCCTCGACCTTGACGCCTTCGCGAACCTCGGCGCCGGCAGCTTCGGCGGCATCGCGCAGGATGGAATCGAACGTTGTCCGGGGGAGGGCGAAGCTGAAGGTGTCGAAGCGGCCAACGACGCCCGTGCCGCTGGGGGCGACCACTTTCATCCCCGTCAGGCGCGCAGGGGCGGCAGCAGCGACGGCGTCCAGGACCTCCGCGCCGAGGCGCTCGAGCACGCGCGTCGATTCAGGGCTTAGATACTCGGAGCAGGGCTTCTCGCGGGGAAAGCGCGCGCGGTCCAGCAGGAGGACACGCGCCCCCGCTTTTGCGAGCAGCCGCGCGGTGGCCGATCCCGCCGGGCCGGCACCCACCACGATGACATCCCAGCGTGCGCTCACGCGAGCAGTCCCGCGCATGCGGCTCCCGTTAACGTTGCTGCCAGATTCACGGCGTCGTTGTCCATCCACCGGACATTCCCCTGTACCGTCGCGCCGAGCAGTGAATCCACCAGCATGCCGACCACTCCTGCGACGGCGACGGCCAGCGCACCTCGATGTCCGAACCCATAGGACAGGCCCGCGACCAATCCCGCTCCCGCAATTCCGCCCGTCGTACCCAGGAGTGTCATACCGCCGTCCGTACCGGCGGGCACAGGCTTTCCGGTCGTGATCAACCGCGGCTGCGTGCCCGAATGGCTGCCAATTTCCGTGGCCCACGTGTCGGCTGTGGCAGCCGCGAGTGCTCCCGCAAACCACACCCAACTTCCTGCAAGCGCCGCCAGCGCGGCCACACCGCCATTAGCGATGACCTGTCGCTCATTTCGCCGCCTTCCGCCGCCCCCCGCCGCCCCTTCTCCGCCCTTTGCCACCGGCGTCAGCAAGCTCCCCGAAACAAAGAAGGCGAGGAGCATGACCACTCCGCGCCATCCGAACCCCCAGATTGTCGCCAGGCCGACCGCGAGCGCCGCCGCGGCGCCGCGTCCTGTCAGCCACTTCACTCGCCGAACAGCTCGCGCAGCACGCGTTTCTTGAGCTCGGCCGGCGCGCCCTGCGTCTTGCACCGCGCGCGCAGGAACTTCAGGAACAGCTCCTCGAAATCGTATTGCTCCCCGCAGGGTGGGCAGTCCTCGAGATGCTCACGAAGCTCCCGCTCGAGCTCCGGCGTAAGCTCGCGGTCCAGAAACTCATACAGATGCTCGACGCACTCGCGACAATTCATGCGGGAGTTCCTTTGATATATCCCATCTCGACGGCGTAATCGTAGAGCTTGCCCTGCAGCAGCTGGCGCGCCCGAAACAGCCGCGACTTTACGGTCCCCACGGGGACCTGCAGAATGCCCGCGATCTCCTGATACGACATCCCCTCGACATCGCTCAACACCAGCGTCTCTCGGAACGCCACCGGCAGCTGATCGATGGCCTGGAGAACCTGGTCGTCCACGATCTTGTCGAAGAAGGCCCCCTGCGGGTCTTCGTCTTGCACCTCGGAGAACACCGCGAACGGTTCGATCGTGTCCACGTCCACTGTCTCCGGGTGCCTGGTCCGGCGGCGGTATTCATTAATAAAGGCATGTCTCAGAATCGTGAGCAGCCAAGCCTTCGCATTGGTTCCCTGCTCGTACTGCTCCCAGGCGCGGTAGGCCTTCAGCATGGTCTCTTGCACCAGGTCATCGGCGTCCGAGGGGTTTCCCGTGAGGCGGAGCGCCACGCGGTACAGGACGTCGAGGTGGACCAGGGCTTCACGCTCGAAGCTGGCCCGTTTGTCATCGAGGGGGACCGGGGACGAGGCAGGAGGTGTGGGGCTGGATTCGGCCATGGTTGTTCCTGAAGGCTCACGTAGTCCCGCAAGTTCCGCAATGGGGGAGGGGATGCTACGTTTCGCGCTCCGTGGTGCACAGCATCGTCCCGCTCGCCGTCCTCGAGGCGGTCAAGAATCTGGACACTCCCGTCGAGGATGGGCTCACTGAGTTTGCCGAGGAGCTGTTGGTGAAGCGTCTGGGTCTCTCCTCGACCGTCCAAATGCAGCTGGAGGAATACGAGCTGCTCGCGCGCAAAGACGCGCGCGTGGATGCGTCGCACGTGGAGGCGCTGCTACGGCTGGTGGGCCGGCGCCCGGACGCGGACCTCGTGTTCGCCGATGCGGGCCGCCGCGCCGCGCGGCGCGCCGTGCGGCGGATGTCCAGCGTCTCGCGCCTCGCCGCCCGCACGGCGCCGCGGCTGTTCGGCCACCGTGCGGCGCGCCGCGCAGCGCGCGCCGTGCTCGGCGCCGAGCTGGGCCGCGAGCAGCGATTGCCGGTCGCCCGCGTGAGCGATCCGATCGCGATCCAGGCGACTCCCGATGGCACCGCCTGCGGATTCTATGGCGCCGGCCTCGTCGAGTTGTTGCGCCTGCTCGTGGGCTACGAGGGCGCGATGCTGCATGTCGAATGTCGCGCGCGGGGCGGCGCCGGCTGCCAATGGCGCGCCGTCGCCCCTGATCCCCGCCACCAATGAAACCGCTCGAGGGGTTCGATTTCGCCGCGCTCAAGACGCTGCTGGCGGAGCTACGTGCCGACGCCTGGTTGCTCTACGACTTCCGCGGCATCAACCCTGCCGCCACGCGTGTGCTTGGCATCCACGGCATGGGGACGCGACGGTTCTTCGCCCTGTTGCCGCGGGAAGGCAAAGCGATCGCGCTGGCGCATCGGATCGAGCTCGCCGCGTTCGACGGTTTCCCCGGCGAGGTCCGTCCGTACGCCGCGTGGCCCGAACTGCATGAGCAACTGCGCGCGCTCGTCGGCGGCAAGACCGTCGCCATGGAGATTTCGCCGCGGGACGCCGTTCCGTACCTCGACCGCGTGCCGCACGGCGTCGTCGAGCTGATCGAAGCGTCGGGCGCGCATGTCGTGTCATCGGGTGTGCTCGTGTCCCGGTTCGCGGCGCGCTGGTCTCCCGCCGAGCTCGCGGGGCATCGGCGCGCGGCCGAAGCGATCGCGGAAATCGCGGTGGCGACGCTCCAGTGGGCCGGCAGCGAGCT
>QHTY01000207.1:3852-5070 GCA_003220985.1 Gemmatimonadota bacterium | reverse complement strand
GCCTCGCGGCGGGTGAGGTGATGTTGCTGGACTTGTGGGCCGGTGTGTCGCTCGGCAGCGTTTTCGCCGATCAGACGTGGATGGGGTTCGCTGGGCGGGAGCCGAGCACAGAAGTGCGTGGTGCGTGGGACGTGGTGCGTGGTGCGCGGGACGCGGCGGTCGCGCTGCTTCGAGAGCGGTGGAAGAACAAACAGCCCGTCACCGGCGCCGCGGTCGATGACGCCGCACGCGCCGTGATTCGCGCGGCCGGGCTCGGCGAGTACTTCGTGCATCGCACGGGGCACTCGATCGATCGTGAGCTGCATGGCTCGGGACCGCATATCGACAACTTCGAGACGGCGGACGAGCGAACGCTGATTCCCGGTGTCGGGTTCTCGGTGGAGCCCGGCGTGTACCTGCCCGGCCGATTCGGCGTACGCAGCGAGATCAACGTGTATATGGGGGAGTCGGGCCCGGAGGTGACGCCGCGGCAGCCGCAGCAGGAGCTGCTGCTGGTCTGAGTGCAGTACCCACGACGGCAGCCCACACGCCGGCGCCAACCGCAGCATGCGCTGCCTGCAGCGCTCCCGGGAATCCTAGCTTCACCATGGTAGCGGCAATCCCGATCTGAATGAGAACGAGGCCCAGGAGCAGCCAGCCGCGTCGCGGCTCACGCGCCACCCACCAAATCACGACCGCGAGTAGCGCGTAGGCGAGGAGCCGGTGGGTCCATTGGATGGCGGCGAGCGGACCGCCGCTGGGGATGATCAGGCCGTTGCATAACGGGAAGCCGCCGCATGCGGCGGTCGCTCCCAGGTTCGCCGTCAGCGCGCCGAATAGCACGGTAATAAAGGTGAGCGCGAGCGGGAGCCAGGAGCCTGGAGCTGGGATCCAGGGCGCGCGCGAGGCAGCGATCAGCGCGGCGAGCAGCAGCATCGCGGTCGCCAGATGCAGGACGACCAAGGCCGGCGTGAGTCCGGTTTTCACCGTCACGGCGCCGAGCAGCACTTGAATCACGAGTAGCACGAGAGCGGTATATGCAGCCCTGACTCCAGGCTCCAGACGCCCAGATCCTGTGAGACGCCAACCAACCAGCGCCAGCCCGACCACGAGCAGGGAGACCACAGCCGCGACCATCCGGTGACTCCACTCGATGACGGTGGGTAGGTCATTGAGGGGGGGGAAGAGGTGGCCGTTGCAAAGTGGCCAATGGTTGCCGCAGCCCAGCCCGGACCCGGT
>QHTY01000207.1:1529-3827 GCA_003220985.1 Gemmatimonadota bacterium | reverse complement strand
TCCACGCCAAGGTCTGGAAACGTCGCGTCATGCGGCAGGAATATCGCACGAAACATTTGACAACAGGGGTCTTGCGGGCCTTGGTTCGTTGCGCCAAAATCCGGAGTTATCAGCACATAGGCTGCTCCCGCCGTCGGGGCCCTTTAGAAACCGCAGCTGAAGGAGGAAGTGTATGGCCGACAATCGTTGGTTCGTTCGGTTCACCCTCAGACTTGGTCTCGTCCTGCTCGGACTGACACCGGCCGTCGCTGCTGCGCAAGCACCGACGACGATCAGCGGGCGGGTGACGGCCAGCGTGGGCGGCACGCCGCTGTACGGCGCGATCGTCAGCATTCCCACGCTGCGCGTCAGCGCGAGTACCAACGGCGACGGGCGATATCAGCTCGTCGCTCCCGGTAGTACGGGCGCCGTAACCCTCACCGCACGGCTCATCGGCTTCAAGACGCAGTCCGTGCAAGTCAGTCTCACCGGATCAGATGTCACGCAGGACATCACGCTCGAAGAAGGCGCCATCGAGCTCGAGTCGAAGGTCGTGACCGCGCTCGGCATCGAGCGTGAGCAGCGCAGCCTCTCGTACGCCGCGCAGACGATCGGCGGCGACCGGCTGTCCGACGTGCGCTCGAACAACGTGGTCTCGTCGCTGCAGGGCAAAGTCGCCGGCGTGCAGGTGACGAACTCCGCGAACCCGTTCGGCTCGGCGCGCATCGTCGTCCGCGGTGCAAGCTCGATTCTCGGGCAAAACCAGCCGCTGATCATCGTCGACGGCATCCCAATCGACAACACCGCGCCGGGGAACACGGGATACGGTCCGCAGGGAACGCCGACTCCGGGCAACCTGGGCGGGTATGACATCGGCAACGCGGCTTCGGACATCAGCGCCGACAACATCGCGTCGGTGACGGTCCTGAAGGGCCCCAACGCTGCGGCGCTGTACGGCTCGCGCGCCGCGAACGGCGCGATCGTGTACACGACCAAGAGCGGCCGCGGCGCACCGCAGCAGGGCTTCGGCGTGACGGCCACGTTCGGCGCAACCGCCGAGACGCCGCTGCGGCTCCCCAACTATCAGAATCAGTACGGCCAGGGCTTCGGCGGGCAGTTCGACTTCGTGGATGGTAACGGCGGTGGGACGAACGACTTCGCCGACGAGAGCTGGGGGCCCAAGCTCGACGGTCGGGCGACCGGATGCGTGAGGGTGAAGGCCGACTCGATAACGGTAATTGGCCAACCTGCCGTGTATGACAATACCCATCCGTGCAATCAATTCTTCGGCGCAGGGCCGTGGATGGCGCACCCGAACAACGTGCGCGACTTCTGGCAGACCGGTCTCATGGTCAACGCCAACGTGGCGGTGGCACGCAGCAGCGACCGCAGCAACGTCCGCTTGTCCGTTGGCCGCACGAACGAAAGCGGCATGTACCCGAACAACACGAACAACCGGACGGACATTGCGCTCTCCGGCGGGACGCAGGTGTCGGACCACTGGAGCGCCGAGGCATCGGTCAACTACATCAACGACGGCATGAAGAACCAGCCGTCGCAGGCGTATGAAGAGATCGATCCGATGCAGGGATTCATCTGGTTCGGCCGCCAGGTCGATATGCAGCTGATGAAGAACAACCTGTACCGCGATCCGAACGATCCGTTCACCCAGCAGATCTTGGTCGGCAATCCATTGATGCGGAGAGACGCACCGATTCAATACAGCTGGAATTACAGCTATCACCCCAATCCGTACTGGATGGCGAACGTCAAGACGACAAACTATTCGCGCAACCGCGGGCTCGGTCACGCGTCCGTCAGCTACAAGGTCAACGACTGGTTGAGCGTCACGGGGCGGACGGGGCGTGACTGGTATCAGAACCAGTTCCGCGCCAACTACCCGGTGAACGACATCTCACCCTTCTATCAGGGTGGGCTCTTGGATGTGGGCGAGACGCGGAGTGAGACGAACAACGATTTCCTCATCACAGCGAACCGTTCGCTCACACCGACAATCAATCTGACGGTGAACGCTGGCGGCAACCAGCGCAAGAACGACTACAACACCAACATGGGCCAGGTCGCCGAGCTCGTGATTCCCGGCGTCTATACGCTGGCGAACTCGAATGGCCAGCCGTTCGCGCAGCTCTACCAGAGCCATAAGAAGGTCAATTCGCTCTACGGCTCCGCGAGCTTCGGTTATCGCGACTGGCTGACCCTCGACCTGACTGGCCGCAACGACTGGTCCTCGACGCTGCCGAAGAACAACAACTCGCTGTTCTATCCCTCGGTGGGCGCGGCGTTCATCTTCACCGACGC
>QHTY01000207.1:684-1286 GCA_003220985.1 Gemmatimonadota bacterium | reverse complement strand
ACACGACCAACCAAATTCTGCCCGTGTCAATCTCGGCCGCGACGGGATACCCCAGCGCGGTCGTGAACTCCGGTGAGGTCCGCAACCGCGGTATCGAGCTGGGGCTGACAACGACGCCGATCGATCGGGGCGATTTCCGCTGGAACATGGTCGTGAATTGGTCGAAGAACAGCAACAGGGTGCTTTCGCTCTACGGCGGCGTGAAGCGCGTCGTCGTGGGGTCGTATTGGAACGTCAACGTGACGGCCGACTCGGGCCAGCCCTACGGCAACCTGGTCGGCTACAAGTGGCAGCGTGACCAGGGCCATATCGTGGTTGGCGACGACGGTCTGCCCATCCGCGATGCCACTCAGCAGGTGCTCGGCAACTACAACCCTGACTGGGTGGGCGGCATCACCAACAGCTTCACTTACAAGCGCTTCAACTTCTCGTTCTCGTTCGACGGGCAGTACGGCGGTCAGGTGTACTCGGTCACGAAGTGGTTCGGCCAGTACTCCGGTGTGCTCGCGAACACCCTCGCCGGCCGTGAGGTCGACTTCAACCGCCCCGGCTACGTAGTCCCGAACGCCGTGTATGAGAACGGCCAGCCCGACACGACCCAC
>QHTY01000207.1:0-649 GCA_003220985.1 Gemmatimonadota bacterium | reverse complement strand
CCGGCATCTTCAACGCGACATACTTCAAGCTTCGCGAGCTCCGCTTGGGGTACACGCTTCCATCGTCGGTCGCACGCTTCCTTGGATTCTCCGATGCGACATTCGCCGTCGTGGGGCGGAACCTGCTGCTCTTCGCCCAGCAGCCGACGATCGATCCCGAAACCGCATTCGACACGAGCAATCGCCAGGGTGTCGAAAACGGCCAGCTGCCGACCGCGCGCAGCATCGGCTTCACCATGTCAGTGCGGCCGTAGCCGCTCGAGGAGATAGACATATGCGATACAAAATCCTGAGCGTCTTCGCCGCACTGGCCGCGATTACGGCCTGCGGCGACTTGACGTCGATCAATCAAAACCCGAATGGCCCGGTGGATGTGCCGCCGCCCTCCATCCTTCCCAGTGTCATCCAGACAGTGGTGGGCGGGGTGAACGGCGTGAACAGCCTGAACATCCGGGGTGGCGGGCTCTGGGTGCAGTACTACTCGGAGATTCAGTACCGCGACGAGGACAAATACCTCGTCCGGTCCGGCACGAGCGGCGGCTGGGGCTTCTACAACGGCGCGCTCGAAGATATCCAGCGCATGATCCAGAAGGGCGTGGCGGCGAATGCGCCCAACTGGTCTGCGGTGGGCCGGATCATGAAGGCGTAC
>QHTY01000091.1 GCA_003220985.1 Gemmatimonadota bacterium | reverse complement strand
AAACGCAGCTCAATCTCTATACCTGGCCAGATGCGAAGCCGGCCAATGCCATTCTGATGAAGTTCGATCTTGCGAGCATCCCGGCGGGATCTACGGTCTCGAGCGCAACCTTGACGCTCAATCTCGTCGCGAGTGACGCCACGACCGATCCGACCTATACCGTCACCGCGCACGCGATCGTCAACAAGAACCCCGTTCTGACCGCTGCGACGGGTTACACGTACGACGGCGTCAATTCCTGGACGCCGAATACCTGTTGTTACAACAACGTTCCGTTGGCGCAGGCAGACATCGGGCCTCCGGTGGCGACGCAAGATGTCGACAAGATCCCGGGACTCAAGCCGTGGGATGTGACGTCCGTCGTCCAGGGATGGCTCACCGACCCCTCGACGAATTTCGGTCTGCTGTTGAATGCCGACCCCTCCAAGCTGCGGGATCGGTACCGCACGTTCAGCAGCAGCGAAGATCCGGTCACCAACAACCGTCCTTATCTCACGGTGGTGTATACGCCGCCGGTGGAACCGCCGCCGGGGCAAGACTCGTCGGTGTTCCATCCCGCCGCCGACACATACCTGAATATTGACGCGCAGAACCATGCGGCAGGCGCCACGCTCAATCTGTACACCTGGCCGGATGCGAAGCCGGCCAATGCCATTCTGATGAAGTTCGATCTCGCGAGCATCCCGGCGGGATCTACCGTCTCGAGCGCGACCTTAGCTCTCAATCTGGTCGCGAGTGACGCCACGACCGATCCGACCTATACCGTCACCGCGCACGCGATCGTCAACAAGAACCCCGTTCTGACCGCTGCGACGGGCTACACGTACGATGGCGTCACTTCCTGGACTCCGAATACCTGCTGTTATAACAACGTCCCGTTGGCGCAGGCAGACATCGGGCCTCCGGTGGCGACGCAAGACGTCGATAAGACGTCGGGACTCAAGCAGTGGGATGTGACATCCATCGTTCGGGGATGGCTCACCGATCCCTCGACGAATTTCG
>QHTY01000089.1 GCA_003220985.1 Gemmatimonadota bacterium | reverse complement strand
CGCCGTCCTGGTTGTTCTGCGCTGGCCACGACTTCCTCCCGGACGGCCGGCTGTTCGTGGCCGGCGGGCACATCACTGATGATCACGGACTGCCGAACGCGAACGTGTTCGATGCCGCGACCGGGTCGTGGCAGCCGGCGCCGGCCATGGCGCACGGACGCTGGTATCCGACCACGACTACGCTCGCCGACGGCCAAGTGCTCGTGATGGGCGGCAGAGATCAGGCTGGGGCCGTCGTCACGACTCCGGAGGTCTGGAACGGCAGCGGCTGGCGCCCGCTCACGACAGCGAACCTGGAGACGGAGTACTATCCGCGGAATTTTGTCGCGCCGGATGGGCGCGTGTTCTATGCCGGTGAGGATCAGCCGTCGCGCTGGCTCGACGTCAGCGGCACGGGCAGTTGGACCGACGGCCCGCGACGTAACTTCACCGGCGGGCGTGGCTACGGGTCCGCGGTCATGTATGCGCCGGGGAAGATCCTGTACGTGGGCGGCGGCGACCCTCCGACGAACACGGCGGA
>QHTY01000090.1 GCA_003220985.1 Gemmatimonadota bacterium | reverse complement strand
TTCCGACCCCTCCAAGCTGCGGGATCGGTACCGCACGTTCAGCAGCAGCGAAGATCCGATCGCCAACCACCGACCCACTCTGACGGTCGTGTATAACCGACCGGGACCGCTCCCGCCGCCCCCGCCGCCGCCGCCTCCACCTCCACCTCCACCTCCACCTCCACCTCCACCTCCACCTCCGCCCCCACCTCCGGAGGCGCTGGTCGGCCAATGGTCGACGGTGTTC
>QHTY01000092.1 GCA_003220985.1 Gemmatimonadota bacterium | reverse complement strand
CGCGGATCCCGCACCTGTTGCAGATGCTCTACCTCTTCCTGCTGGGCATTCCCATGTCGATCACCGGGGCGCTGATTACGCTTTCAGGTGCGGTGCTCTATCCGTTCTATTCGGCCGCCCCGCGAGTCGGTGGATTGTCGCCGCTGGACGATCAGCAAATTGGCGGGCTTCTGATGTGGGTGTTGGGCGGGCTGATGCTATGGATTGTTATGACCGTGATCTGGTTCCGATACTCGGTGTGGGACCAGAGATCGGATGCTGAAACGCAAGTACCGGAAGCTGCCTACGGGGCTCGGTACTCGGGGCTCGGGACTCGGAGGGATTAGGCCCCAGAAGCTCACGGGTTCGCGACGTGGCGGACGCCCCACAGC
>QHTY01000206.1:19156-19575 GCA_003220985.1 Gemmatimonadota bacterium | reverse complement strand
CCATCGTCCCGCAGGTGTACTCGCAGCTATTGCGATAGAAGAGATAGGTGTACTCGCCCACGCGCCGTACCGCCGCCGGCGCGGCCCACAGCTCATAGATCTCGCGCTCGCTCATGCCGGGATTGACCGTGCCCGTGTCGTTCGAGATGTAAGGCACGTCGCGCGTGAACGCCTGGCCCTGCGGAGCCGCGGGGGGTCTCGGATGCTGCGCGCCAGTCCGTCCCGCCGGCGCTCCCCCCCCACCAGGCCGCTCCTGGGGAGCGACCACACGCGTGCCGGCGGTATCGGGCGCGGGACGCACGGGCGGTGGCGGCGGGGCCTGGGCTGTCGTGCGGCCTCGGAGCTTGTGCCACGCCAGCCTCAGCTTCGCCTTCGCGGTGTCGACCTGGTCACACCCTAAGGTGGCGACCGTCAACAGC
>QHTY01000206.1:18344-19049 GCA_003220985.1 Gemmatimonadota bacterium | reverse complement strand
CCGGCGTTGCATACGCCGGCGATATCGTGCAGCGACCCGTTCGGATTCTCTGTGACGTAGCGCAAGACCACCTGGCCGTTGGCCTCGAGCTCGGCCGCCGTCTGGACATCGGCGACATACCGGCCGTCGCCATGCGCGATGGGCAATGTCAACTCTTCGCCCTGATCGTAGTTGGCGGTAAAGGGCGTGTCGGTCGCCTCGACGCGCACCCGCACCGGCCGCGACAGAAACTTGAGACGTGCGTTGCGCATCAACGCACCGGCCAACAGACCCGCCTCACACAGAATCTGGAACCCATTGCAGATCCCGAGCACCGCGCCGCCGGCACGGGCATGGGCCGCCACCGCACGCAGCACCGGTGAGAAGCGAGCGATCGCACCGGAGCGAAGGTAATCGCCGTAGCTGAAGCCGCCCGGCAGGATCACCGCGTCGGCCCGCTTCAGATCCGTATCCTTGTGCCAGACGAAGTAGGCATCCGAACCCGCGGCGCGGGCCGCGTCGAGCGTGTCCGCGTCGCAATTCGAGCCGGGGAAGACGACTACGGCGACACGCTGCATTCGTAATCCTCGGTCACGGGATTGGCGAGCAGCCGGTCGCACATCGTGCGCGCCTTCGCGGCCGCCTCCTCGCGCGTTGCGGCTTGGACCTGCAACACGAGGTGTTTGCCGGCGCGGACGCTGGCGACCTCACCGAAGCCGAGCGCCT
>QHTY01000206.1:11901-18078 GCA_003220985.1 Gemmatimonadota bacterium | reverse complement strand
TATCGTGCTTCCAGATCCCGAATACCAGGATAACAACAATCAGCGTGAGCCCCAATAGTCCGCTGACCGTTCGGAAGCCGGCACGGGGCAGTGTGGCATAATGGACGTTGCTGACCATCAGGATCGTCAAGGCGATCATCAAGAAAGTGAGCAGCAGATGCCACGGCAGGCCGTGCAGCGACGCGTACAACGGCGTCTGCGAGAACGGGAAATACGTCGCCAGCGTCATCCCGGCCGCCGGGGACGGCAGTCCGATGAAGTACGTTTTGGCGCGACCCGCCTGCGTCACGTTGAACCGCGCCAGCCGGATCGCGGCCGCCATTACGTAGAAGTAGCAGAAGATCCACGAGGCCCCACCACTCCCCCCGCCCGCGGAGCCGGCGGCGAATTCAACCTGATACATAAGGAAAGCGGGCGCGACACCGAAGCTGACGATGTCGACGAGACTGTCGAGCTCGGCGCCGAACCGCGTCCCCGTGCCCGAGATCCGGGCGACCCGGCCATCGAGCGTATCGAGAATCCCCGCGAAGACGATGAACCACCCGGCGCGGTAGAATTCGCCGCGCGTGGCGAGCACCATCGCCCAGATGCCGAAGAACAGATTGAACAGCGTGAAGAGACTCGGCACCACGATCACGACGCGGCGCAGCGGCAGTGGCGGCGGTCTCACGCGTACTCCGCCAGGACGGTCCCGCCCACGCGGACGCGGTCGCCGGGCTTGACCTTGACCACCGGATGCGCGGAAACGGGAAGGAACACGTCGGTACGCGAACCGAACCGGATCAACCCCAGGCGATCGCCCTGCGTCACACGGGCTCCGGGCTTCGCGTCCGTCACGATGCGCCGCGCGATCAGGCCGGCGATCTGCCGGACGAGCACGCGGCCGCGCGGGCCGCGCAACCCGATCGACGACTGCTCATTGTCGAGACTCGCTTTCTCGTCTGCCGCGTGCAGGAACTTGCCCCTGTTGTAGTTCACCAGCTCCACGGTCCCGTCGACGGGGTAGCGATTCACGTGCACGTCGAAGACCGATAGGAAAATGGAGATGCGCACCGCCCGCTCTTTCACGTACATGGGCTCCTCGGTCTCGATCACGTGGACCACATGCCCCTCGGCCGCGGCGAGGACGTAGCGCTCACCGCGCGGGCCAGCGCGAAGCGGATCGCGAAAAAACACGACGACCCAGACGGCGAGAATCCGTTGATCCCACCCTGAAGGGTGGGCTCGGCAATCATTGTCCTTAAGGACAACGCTTCGCCGAGCACAGGCTGTAGCCCGTCCAATCACGAAGCGCCATCCAGTGCTTTCCCCGTAATGCGCCGATACGCGTCCCGGTAGCGCTCGCTCGTCGCGTTCACCACCTCGGGCGGCAAGGGCGGGGGCGGAGCGTCACCATTCCACTTGGCCTGGTGTTTCAGACCCGCCAGGTAATCGCGCAGCGGCTGCTTGTCGAAACTGGGCTGGCCGTGCCCGGGCTCATAGCGGTCGGCCGGCCAGAACCGCGAGGAGTCGGGCGTCAGGATCTCGTCGATCACGATCAGCTCACCCTGCGGCGTCGTGCCGAATTCGAATTTGGTGTCGGCGATGATGATGCCGCGCTTCGCCGCGTAATCGCGGCCGGCCTCGTACAGCGCCAGACTGGCGCCGCGCAGCCGCTCGGCGGTCAGTCGCCCGAGTGCATTCACGACGTGATCGAATGTGACGTTCTCGTCGTGACCCTGTTCAGCCTTGGTCGCCGGCGAGAAAATCGGGGGATCGAGCTGGGCGCTTTCAACGAGCCCTTGCGGCAGCGGCTCACCGGCCAGCGTACCGGACTGTTGGTACTCCGCCCAGGCAGACCCCGAGATGTAGCCACGCACGACGCACTCGAACGGCACGGTCGTGGCGCGACGCGTCAACATCGCGCGCCCGTGTAACTCATCACGGTGCGGAGCGAGAACAGGAACGCGCGCGACAATCTCTTCGACATCGGCCGTCAACAGGTGATGCGGCATGACCGATGTGAGGCGCGCGAACCAGAAGGCACTCATCTGGGTGAGCACGGCGCCTTTGTGCGGTACCGCTTCGCGCATCACGACATCGAACGCGCTCACCCGATCGCTCGCGACGAGCAGCAGCGTCACCTCATCCACCTCGTAGACTTCGCGCACCTTCCCGCGCCGCAGCAGCGGCAGCGGCAGTTGGCTCTGTACCAGCACACCAGTCATACCTGAACCTCCGCTGCAGCAGCCGCCGGAGCGGCGGCCTGAATGGCACGCATCAGATCGGGGAGGACCCGATCGAGGAACTCGTCGACTTGCTGTGGCGCGCGGCCCACATACGCTGCGGGATCGAGCTCGTCCGGGGTCGCGCGAACCTTGAGTCGCTGGAACTCGGGAGCGCGGGCGAGGTGGTCGAGCAGCTGGTCCGTTCCCTGGAGGCTGTGGGTGCGGATCACCTCGTGGAGCTGCTGACGGTCACCTCCCGCCTTCACGCCGCGCATCAAGAGTCGCTCGGTGGCGAGAAACGGCATCGCCTTGGCGACATGCTGTGTGATCGTGTCTTCCCGCACTTCCAGGCCCGCCGCGACGTTGATCGCGAGCACGAGAATCGCGTCAGTGGCGAGGAAGGCCTCGGGAATCACGAGCCGGCGATTCGCGCTGTCATCGAGCGTCCGCTCGAGCCACTGCGCTGCCGCCGTATGCCAGGCGTTGCCTTCCAACTCGATCACGAATCGGGCGAGGCTGGTGATCCGCTCGGCGCGCATCGGGTTGCGTTTGTACGGCATCGCGGATGAGCCGACCTGTTCGCTCTCGAACGGCTCGAGCAGCTCGCCCTCATGCTGCAGCAGCCGCAAGTCGGTCGCGAACTTGGCGGCCGACTGCGCAACGCCGGAGAGAACGGCCATCACCTGTGCGTCGAGCTTGCGGGTGTAGGTCTGGCCGGTGATCGGGAGAGCGTGCTCGAACCCCATCGCGCGGGTCACGCGGCTGTCGAGCTCGGTGACCTTCGCATGATCCCCGTCGAACAGCTCGAGAAAGCTCGCCTGCGTGCCCGTCGTGCCCTTGACGCCGCGGAAGCGGAGCGTCGTGATCCGGTTCAACAGCTCCTCGGCGTCCAGCGCGAACTCCTGCATCCACAGCGTCATCCGTTTGCCGACGGTCGTGAGCTGCGCGGGCTGAAAATGCGTGTACGCCAGACAGGGAAGCGCCCGATAACGACGAGCCACCGTCCCCATGGCGACCAGGAGCGCGCCGATCCGTCCCAACAACAGCTGCATCGCCTCGCGCATGAGCACGAGGTCGGCATTGTCCGTGACGTAGGCGCTCGTCGCGCCCAGATGAATGAAGGGGCGGGCGGCCGGCGCTTGATCGCCCAGGTGGTGGATGTGTGCCATCACGTCGTGGCGCAAACGGCGCTCGTACTCGGCTGCCTTGTCGAGATCCGCATCGTCGAGATGCGAACGAAGCTGATTCACCGCTTCATCCGAAATCCTGACTCCCAGATCCTTTTCCGCTTCCATCAGCGCCAGCCACAGCCGGCGCCACAAACCGATGCGGCGGCGCTCGCCCCAGAGCGCCTGCATGGTGGGAGAGGCGTAGCGCGCGGAGAGCGGCGAGACCCAGCTCAAACCGCGGCCTTCGCCCGCGCGACCAGTTTGTTCCAATCGGCGAGGAACTGGTCGAGGCCCCGATCGGTGAGCGGATCCATGAGCAGCTTCTTGAGCACGTCGGGCGGCAGGGTCGCGACGTCGGCCCCGATCATCGCCGCTTCGACGACATGGCGGGGATGGCGGATCGAGGCCGCGAGAATCTCGGTCTCGATGTTGTAGTTGTCGAAAATGGTACGGGCTTCGCGGATGACGTCCATGCCTTCCTGCCCGACATCATCGAGACGGCCAATGAACGAGAAGCACAGCGTGACGTTCGTCCGAATGCCGTCTGCGGCGAGCCGGCGCACCGCGACCATCCCGGCCTCGATCATCGGAATCTTTACCACGATGTTCTCGGCGATCTTCGCGAGCTCCTTGCCTTCCGTAACCATCCCGTCCGTATCCACGGCGACGACTTCGGCGGAGACCGGCCCGTCGACCAGCGAGCAGATCTCCTTCAGCACGTCCCGGGGATCGAGATCGCCGGCCTGCTTGGACAGCAAGGACGGATTGGTGGTGATGCCATCGATCAGACCGGCCTGCGCCGCCCAGCTGATGTCCTTGAGGCTCGCGGTGTCGAGGAAAAACTTCATGACGTAGACTCCTCGGCGTAGAGGTCCGGAGGATAGTGCACCGCCTCCAGATACAAGCCCTGGGGCGGGGCAGGCGGGCTGGCCGCCAGATTGTCAGTTGCAGCGAGCAAACGGGGGAAGTCCGCCGACGGGCGCCGGCCGAGGGCGATGTCGACCATGGTGCCGACGATGAAGCGCACCATGTGATGCAGAAATCGATCGGCCTCGACCGTGAACGCCATCCCGACTCCGTCCGCTCGCGGCGCCCATTGCGCAAGCGCCACGCGGCATCGGTAGTGAGTGGTGTTCGCACCGGCCGCGGCCAGGCCGCGAAAGCTGTGCTCTCCAACGAGTGCCGCCGCGGCACTCCCCAACGCGCCGACGTCGAGCGCTTGACCAAGCGCCCATTCATAGGGCCGGCGGAACGGCGACGCCGCAGCCTCGTCGGTGCCGATCAGGTACCGGTAGCGCCGCGCCGTCGCGCTGCGCCGAGCATCGAACCCCGGCGTCATCACATGCACCTGCTGCACCCAGATCTCGCGCGGCAACAGCGCATTCATGGCGCGCCGCAACTCTGCCGGCTGCCACCGCTCAATACCCAGGAAACTGACACCCTGGCCGAGCGCGTGGACGCCGGTATCCGTTCGCCCAGCGCCGGTCGCCGCGGTCTTGCGACCCATGATCCGCTCGAGCACGGCTTCGAACTCGGCCTGCACCGTGCGATCTGCCGGCTGCCGCTGCCACCCTGCGAAGCCACCCCCGTCGTACTGGATCACCGCTAGAAAGGGGCGGCTTGTCACGCCGGGAAAGATGCAACTCGTTGTCACTATTTGACAAGGGTGATAGCCTTAATCCTTCATGGATTCTCCGCTGAAGCATGCATTGAGCGCCCTCGCCAATCGCCAATCGCTCTCCGCAGAGCAGACGGCGGAGGTGTTCGGCGTGGTGATGAACGGCGACGCGACACCGGCGCAGATCGGCGGGCTACTGCTGGGGCTGCGCGCAAAAGGCGAGACCGCCGACGAGCTCGCCGGCGCGGCGCGGGCGCTGCGCAACGCGATGGTCCGCGTCGACGCCACGCACGCACACCTGGTCGATACCTGCGGCACCGGTGGCGGTAATGTCTCGACGTTCAACATTTCGACCGTGGCCGCCTTCGTGGCCAGCGGGGCCGGCGCTGTTGTCCCCAAGCATGGCAATCGCTCGTACACCTCACGTTGCGGCTCCGCCGATGTGCTCGAGGCGCTGGGCATTCGCATCGTGCTGGATGCCGCGAGCGCGAGTCGTGTGTTGCGCGAAGCGGGCGTCGTGTTCTTGTTCGCCCCGAGTTTTCACCCTGCGATGAAGCACGTGGGCCCCGTTCGTCGTGAGCTCGGCACGCCCACGCTGATGAATTTGGTCGGTCCGTTGGCGAATCCCGCGAGCGTCAAGCGGCAGGTCATCGGCGTCGCCGAGCCGGAGCGGGCACCGATCGTCGCCGAGGCACTGGTTCGCCTGGGCGCCGAGCATGCGCTGGTGGTCCACGGCCGCGTGGGTATGGACGAGATCTCACCGCACGGCGTGACCGATGTTTGGGAAGTGAAGGATGGGGCGGTGCGGACGTGGGAAATCGATCCCGAGCGCTTCCGGCTCGCCATCACGGATGTGTCGCAACTGCAGGGTGGGGAACCCGCGGTAAATGCGGAGCGAGTCGAGCGGATTCTCGGAAACGGTGCGTCCACCGGGGGGGCGGGGGGGGCGCCCGATCAGGTGGGGCTCGCGGCGGTGCTCCTCAATGCCGGGGCGGCGATCTACGTGGCGGGTATTGCGGCGTCGCTGGCCGAAGGCATCGGACGCGCGCGCGAAGTCGTGGCGTCGGGCGCCGCGCGTGCGGCACTCGAGCGGCTCCGCAAGGCAACCGCTAGTATTTCCTGATGACGCCGACGACGACTCCCTGCACAATCACGTCGCGCTCGTTGAGGCGGAGCGGCTGCA
>QHTY01000206.1:3511-11895 GCA_003220985.1 Gemmatimonadota bacterium | reverse complement strand
TGGCTGCAGCCTGATCCAGCCGCCGGGTTCGCGATAGAAGCGCTTGACCGTGGCGCCCTCTCCATGGACCAGCGCGATCACCGTCTGGCCGGCGTCGGCCTGGTTCCGCTCCTGGACCACGACGTAATCCCCGTCCTTGATGTGCTCGTCGATCATCGAGTCGCCGCGAACCTTCAGGACATAGCTGCGTCCGCGCCTCGGCAGCAGCTCGTCTGGCACAGCGATGGTTTCGTCGCCGGTCATTGCCTCGATCGGCGCTCCCGCCGCGACGAGTCCCAACAGCGGTACCTCCGTCGCGCCCGTCTGACCTTTGGGCGGAACGATTTCGATCGCGCGGCTCTCGTTGTGGGTGCGCCGGATGTACCCTTTGCGCTCGAGGTTGGTGAGGTGTTCGTGGACCGTGGCCAGGGATTGAAAGCCAAACTGGCGGGCGATCTCCTCGAAGCTCGGAGCGTACCCCTTTTCTTCGATGTGTTTCGAGATGTAATCGAGGATCTCGCGCTGGCGCCGCGTGACCGGCATACTGGCTCCCGAAGATTTACCGAACGATTAATCTACCCGAATAACGACCGAACGCAAGGATGCCGGATAACCCGCGCGCCACCTCGCTAAACGGTATTCTCGCCGTCACTCGATCGCGCGTCGCGGCTCTTGAGGGAAGGGCCAAGCAGCTCGAGCGGGCGGCGGCGGCGGTACCCGCGCCCCGGCCATTTCCGCAGCCCGGGCCCACCGTCGGTGTGATTGCGGAAGTGAAGCGTCGCTCCCCTTCTCAAGGCGCGATTCGCGAGGACCTCGACCCCGTCGCCCACGCCGACGCGTACGAGCGCGGGGGCGCCGTCGCGGTGTCGGTACTGACGGACGAAGCGCACTTTGGAGGATCGATTGACGACCTCAGGCGCGTTTCAGCAAGCATCAGCGTGCCGGTGCTCCGAAAGGACTTCGTGATCGATAAGGTGCAGATTCCCGAGGCGAGAGCGGCGGGTGCGAGCGCCGTCCTGTTGATCGCGCGGGTGTTGAAAGCGGCGGAGCTGAAAACGCTTGCGACCGCCGTGCGTGAGTGGCAAATGGTGCCCTTGATCGAAGTGCATACCGCGAATGAACTGGAAGCGGCCCTCGACGCAGGGCCGAGCGTGATCGGCGTCAAAGCCCGCGACCTCGAGTCGTTCGTGGTGGACCTCGGAGCTGCTGAGAAGCTGCTTGCTCGTGTCCCCGCGAGCGTCCCGGTGGTCGCCGAGAGCGGGGTCGAGACGCGGACAGATGTCGAGCGCCTGGCGGCAGCGGGGGCGGACTTCGTCCTCGTCGGCACGAGCGTCGCGCGGCAGGTTGATCCGGAGAGTGCGGTGCGCGGGCTGGTGGGGGTGAAACGGCATGCTGGAGTGCGCACATGATAGTCGCACGTCTCACGTCGGCATGTCGGCACGAACGTCGTGCCGACGTGCAGTCGTGCCGACGTGAATCTGAAAGATGTGATGACTAACCTAGCCACAGGCAGATTCGGCCCCTACGGTGGCCGCTATGTCCCCGAGACGCTGATGCACGCGCTCGAGGAGCTGGCAGGCGTGTACGACACGGCTCGCAACGACTCGCGATTCTGGGCCGAGCTCGAAGCGCTCCTCAAGAACTACGTCGGCCGCCCGACGCCGATCACAGCGGTTCCCCGGCTGTCCGCGCAGGTTGGTGCCTCCGTCATACTCAAGCGCGAGGATCTCAACCACACCGGCGCGCACAAGATCAACAATACGCTGGGACAGGTGCTGCTGGCGCAGCGGATGCACAAGCGCCGCATCATCGCGGAATCCGGTGCCGGCCAGCACGGCGTCGCTACCGCGACGGTGTGCGCGCGGTTTGGCCTCGAGTGTGTCGTCTACATGGGCGAGGAAGACATGCGGCGGCAGCGGCTCAACGTCTACCGCATGGAGTTGATGGGCGCGACGGTGGTGCCGGTCACGTCGGGAACGCGGACGCTCAAGGATGCGACGAACGAAGCGTTACGCGATTGGGTCACGAACGTGACGACCACGCATTACATCATCGGCTCCGTGGTGGGGCCCGACCCTTTTCCGCGGCTGGTTCGCGATTTCCAATCCGTGATTGGACGGGAGGCGCGCGCGCAGATGCTGGAGCAGATCGGCCGGCTGCCAAGCACGGTGGTCGCGTGTGTGGGTGGCGGATCGAACGCGATGGGCATTTTCTCGGCCTTCCTGGAGGACAAGGCGGTGCGGCTCGTCGGCGTGGAAGCCGCGGGTGAAGGGATGAAAACGCAGCGGCATGCCGCCACGCTGGCCGCCGGTCGTCCGGGCGTCTTTCACGGCAGCCTGAGCTATCTGTTGCAGGATGGCGACGGACAAGTCCAGCCAGCGCACAGTGTTTCGGCGGGGCTCGATTACCCGGGCGTGGGCCCCGAACACGCTTACCTGAAAGACACGGGTCGCGTATTGTATGAAGCCGTTACGGACCGGGAGGCCCTGGACGCCTTCGCCGCCCTCTCGCGCCTAGAAGGCATCCTCCCGGCGCTCGAGAGCGCCCACGCGATCGCCTGGGTAATGCGGGCGAAGCGAGCCTCCGACGAACTCATCCTGATCAACCTGAGCGGCCGCGGCGACAAGGATGTCGCCATGGTCGCCGAGCTTACGGGAGCAACGCTCTGACGAATCCCGCGTCGCAGATCCCCGAGCTGGCCCTCCCGCCGTCGCAGGTCGAGGAGCTGATGCAGGTCATCAGCAAGGGGATGCGGGCGACGCAGTTGTATCTGCCGAACAATCCCGTCTACCAGCGCGCCGTCGACAATATCCGAACCGCCTTTCGCCAGATCTGGCAGTCGACCGAACAGCTGATCTTCGACATCGGCGAAACGGAGATGCGTTGGGAGGATCACTCCGTCTACAGCCAGGACCAGCGCAACGAAAGCATCGCGTGGACGCTGTACAAGGACGGCGTGCGGTCGCTCACGTTCAAGCTCGGCATCGAAGACACGGAGATCGTCCGCTTCCTGACGGTGCTGCAGCAGGCGAAGAACCTCCAAGCGGACGCACCAGACGATCTACTGACCTTGCTCTGGGCGGAAGACTTCCAGTTCGTCACCTACACGTTCCGCGAGCTCGCGAGCGAGAACGCGGTGCCGATCGAGCATTCGGAGAAAGGCGCGCCCACGATCGGCGGCGGCGGGACCCCGGGCGGGGACGGGGGCTCCGCGGATGCGGCGACCGTCCGCCGGCAGGTCGAAGAAGAAGCGCCCCCCAAGCGCGAAGGACTCGTGTCGATCGACGACTTCGACACGACGCTCTATTTCCTCGACGACAAGGAGATCGAGTATCTCCACAAGGAAGTCGAGCGGGAATACGCACAGGACCTGCGCGGCAATGTGCTCGCGATGCTGTTCGACTTGCTCGAGCTGCAGACGTACGGCACGGTCCGCGCCGAGCTGCTGTCCATCGTCGAGAACTTCATTCCGTATCTGCTCGGCGCCAGCGATTTCCGCTCCGTCGCCTTCATCTTGCGCGAGTGCAAGGTCATCCTGCAGCGCGCCCGCGAGCTGATTCCGGAACATCGGCAAATCCTGGAAGGGCTCCCGGCCCGGCTGTCTCAAACCGACGCGCTGTCACAGCTGCTGCAATCGCTCGACGAGGCGACGAGTCACCCGACCGAAGCGGAGCTGAGCGAGCTGTTCAGCGAGCTCCGCGCCGAAGCGCTCGGGACGTTGATGGGGTGGCTGCCGAAGCTGACCAACGAGCGGGTGCGGAGTCTGGTGCAGGGCTCCGCCGAGCGGCTGGCGCAGTCCCATGCGGCAGAAGTCCTGAAAGCCCTTGCGAGCGCCGATCCGGCCGTGCAGCTGGAGATGGTACGGCTCGCCGGCCGGCTCAAGCTCCCGGGCGCGCCAGACGGCATGGGTGCGCTGCTCGAACGGGGCGAACGCGAGCTGAAGCTCGCCGTCGTAGAGGCGCTCACGACCATCGGCACCCCCGGCGCGACGCGTCTCCTGGAAAAGGCGATTGAGGACCAGGAGCGCGATGTGCGCATCACCGCGGTGAAGTTTCTGGGCCAGCGGGGCCACCGCAACGCCTTTTCGCGCATCGAGGCCGCCGTGACGGGCGGCAAGCTCAAAGACGCCGATCTGACCGAGAAGATGGCCTTCTTCGAGGCGTACGGCGCCCTGGCTGGCGAGTCCGGTATTCCGACGCTCGAAAAGCTGCTCGTCGCCAGGGGCGGCCTGCTGGCCCGCAAGGCGGATCCGGAGACGCGCGCCTGCGCCGCGATGGCGCTCGGCAAGATTCGCTCGCCGGCGGCGCGGGAAATCCTGCAGAAGGTGACCCAGGATAAGGAGCCGCTCGTGCGCAACGCGGTGAGCCGCGCGCTGCGCGACGTGGGAGGACCGGCATCATGACGGCGCCAGGCGGGAAACGGCTGTCGATGCTGGAGACCGTCCAAACCACGGACGGTTTCCTCCGGCATGCCGGCCGGGACTTCCTCGTCGTGCTGTACACCGCCTTCCGCTCGCTGAAGCTCTATCCGATCGAGAACGCCCAGGTGCAAAAGGCGCTCGACGATCTGGCGGCGACCACGAAACAGTTGCTCGATGTCGAGCGCGAGCTCGAGGTCCGGATCCAGGGCGAGTTCATCTTCGTAAACTCGACGCGGCTGCGCCTCGATCTCGACAACTACGCCTCCTTTTCGCACATCCTGGGTGTCCTCCAGCAATGCGGCATCGGCGCCGTGCGGGTCGACGAGGGGGTGGACCGCAAACAGCTCCAGATCTTCGTCTCGCTGTTGCTCGCCTACGCCGCGAAGGAAGCCAACCCCAACAAGCTGTTCGAGCTGTCGCAGAAGCTGACCGACGGCGCCGTCTCACACATCAGTGTCGAGCCGCCGCTCGAAGCCGAGGAGGACGTCGAAGAGGAGGAACGGCAAAAGGAAGCGGCGAAGCGGACCTACGCGCGCTCGGTGGCGGTGACCAAAGAGGTCATCAACAGCATTCGCATGGGCCGCACCGCCAACGTGAAGAAGGTGAAGCGCGCGGTGCAGGCCATCGTCGATCAGGTGCTCAACAATGAGTCATCGCTGGTCGGCTTGACCACACTCCGCGACTATGATGAGTACACGTTCACGCATTCCGTGAACGTCTGCATCTTCTCGGTGGCGCTGGGGCGCAAGCTCGGGCTTACGAAGCTGCAGCTCTACGATCTCGGCATGTCGGCGTTGTTCCACGATGTCGGCAAGTCTCGCGTGCCCTTGGAGGTCCTAAATAAGGAAGGGGGCTTGACCGAAGAAGAATGGCGGATCATGCAGGCTCACCCCTGGCTGGGTGTGCTGACGCTGTTCGGGTTGCGCGGCTACGGAGAGATCCCCTACCGCGGGATGGTGGCCGCGTACGAACACCACATGAAGATCGACCTGACGGGCTACCCGAAGTCGATCCGCGGCCGGCAGCTCTCGATCTACTCCAAGATCATCGCGGTGGCCGACGGGTTCGATGCGGCGACGAGCCGCCGTGTGTATCAGACCGTGCCGATTCAGCCCGATCAAGTGCTCAAGGAGATGTGGGAGAACCCCCGGCGCGGCTATGATCCGGTCGTGGTGAAGGCGTTTATCAACCTGATCGGGATCTACCCCGTGGGCACGTGCGTCATTCTCGATACCTACGAAGTGGCGCTGGTCCACAGCGCGAACCCCGATGTGGCGCACGTCCACCGACCGGTGGTGCGCCTGGTCACCACCCCCGACGGCGCGCTACTCACGCCGGGCACGATCGTCGATCTTTCAGAGAAGGACGCGAACGGCAGCTATCCGCGCACCATCGTCAAGGTCACCGACCCTGTCAAATACGGGATCAACGTCAGCGACTACTTTGTCTGAGCCGGCCTCCTCCATCAAGGCACGGTGGCGGGCGCTCGGCACGTCACGTGCGCTGATTCCCTACCTGACCGCCGGTTTTCCCGATTTCACCCGCTCGCTCGAAGCGATCCGGGCCGTCGCGGCCGCCGGAGCGGATTTCGTCGAGGTGGGCGTGCCCTTCTCGGATCCGCTCGCGGATGGACCGACGATTCAGCGGACGACACAGGCGGCCCTGGAGCAGGGGATGACGGTGCCGCGCGTCCTGGAGCTGGTCCGCAAAGCGGACAGCCCGATCCCCATCATCATCATGACGTACTTGAATCCCGTGCTCTCCTTCGGGATGCCGCGATTCGTCGAAGCAGCGCGCGCCGCAGGCGCGGCGGGCGTGTTGCTCACCGATCTCCCCGCGGGCGCCGATCCGGCGGTCGAACAGACGGTTCGCGATAGCGCTCTCGACCTGATTCGCCTGGTCGCACCGACAACTGATGACCGACGACTAGAGACCGCAGTGTCAGGCGCCACCGGGTTCGTGTACCTGATCTCGCGGCTCGGGGTCACGGGGGCGCGTGACACGGTGCCGGCCGACCTGGATGCGCAGGTCCGGCGCATTCGCGCCGTCACACGACTTCCGGTGGCCGTCGGATTCGGAATCAGCACACCGGCGCAGGCGGCCGCGGCGGCGCGCGCCGCGGATGGCGTCGTGGTGGGCAGCGCGCTGCTGGACGCGCTGGCGCAGGACGGCGTGGCCGGCCTGGAGCGGTTGACGCGCGACCTGGCCGCCGCGGTGCACGGATGAAGGTCGCCCGGTTCGTCAGCCTCTACAGTCAGGCGCTGGCGTGGGTCGGCACCGCGCTGCTCGTCGCCGTCCTCAGCGCCGACCACCGCTGGCTGGCGCAAATCCCCGAAATCGTCGTGCTGTTCGGCGCGGCGGTGGCGCTGCGCGGCCTGTCCGTCCCGCTCAGCAAGTACTCCTATCTCACGCAGACCGCGCTCGTCGGACTGGCCGGTAGTCTGCTTGTCGGTGTACCCGCGACCGCCCTGGCGATCGCCGGTGCGACGCTCGTCACCGATTCGGCGTGGCAACGCAAGCCGCTGCGAGTCTCGTGGATCAATCTGGGACGGGAGGTCATCACGCTCGTCGCGGCCTACGGGGTGTACGCGGCGGCGCTGGAGTGGCTCGACATGCCGAACGGCGTGCCGGTCCTCAACATCGAGCTCCTGCCCGCGCTGGCGGGCTACGCGCTCGCCTACTTCGTGTTCGGCCGCGTGCTCTTCTACTTCAGTCTCATCATCCGCGCCAAGCTCGAGCCGGCGGAGCGGCTGATGGTCGTGCGGTACGAAGTGATCACGTACGCGGCGACGCTGCTCGCCGCGACGATTTTCGTCGGCGCGGTGGTCGCCTGGTCGTTCGGTGCGTGGCTGCTGGTGGGGCTCGTGCTCACGTTCCTCGGCCTCTTGCTCAAGCAGATGATCGAAGAGGCGATCTCCGCCGAGGAGTTGAACAAGATCCACGCGATGGAAGCGGTGATTACCGCCAACATCAGTCTCCAGGACTCGTTCCAGCGGATCGAGCGCCTGGCGAACCGGCTGGTGGACTGGGGCGACTTCCGTATCTACCGGCTGCAGGACAGTGTGCTGTCGCTCGTGCACCGGTCGGAGCGAGGCCGCGAAGGACGCCGTGAGCCGTCGCAGGATACCGTCGCCCTGCGGCAGGCCGTGGCGACCAGTGGCGAGACCGTCGTGATCGATGACATCACCCGGGACAAGCGGATCGCCGACGCGCCCCTCGAGGTCCAGAGTCTCGTGATCGTCCCGCTCAAGTTCGGGGATCAGGTGATCGGCACGCTGGAGCTCGAGCATCACAAGAAGAATTGCTATCGTCGGCAGGACATCCTGACGATCACCACCTTCGCAAGCCAGCTCGCGACGGCGGTCCATATCACCGACCTGCGCCGGCCGCTCGTGGAGACGGTGGAGCGGATGACTCGCCAGCTCGCGACCATCGCGCAAACCGCGGAAGCGTTGAAGGGCGTGGCCTCCGCGGTGGCGCAATCCACGGGCGTCATCCGCGAGGGCGTGCGTCGCGAAGAGGGGGCAGTGTCGGGCGGTCTGGAAGCGACAGAGACCCTGTCGCAGGTGTCCCGCCGCGTGTCCGATGATGGCGCCGGGGCGGCGCGCGCCTCGACCGCGGCGAGCGAAGTCGCCAGCCGCAACCGCACGCAGATTCGCGAAGCGATTGAACGCCTCGTCGCCCTCAAGGCGTTCGTCGGCGAGAGCTCGAGTAAGGTCCAACAGCTCGGCCAGGTGAGCCGCCGCATCACCGGCTTCATTGCGTCGATCCGCGAGCTCGCCGACATGACGAATCTCTTGTCGCTCAACGCCGCGATCGAGGCGGCGCGGGCCGGCAAGCACGGCAAGGGGTTCGCCGTCGTCGCCGACGAAGTACGCCGGCTGGCCGAGCAGAGCGCGAACGCGGCGGCCGAGGCCGGCGAGCTCGTCCAGGACATCCACACCCAGGTCGGCGAAGTCGTCGAGCAAATGCGCCGCGGCCAGGT
>QHTY01000206.1:0-3366 GCA_003220985.1 Gemmatimonadota bacterium | reverse complement strand
CAGGCCGATGACGTCGCCACGCGGGCCGTGCAAGCCGCCGAAGGCCTGTCCGATCTCGAGCGCGCCACGCGGGACCTGGAGCAGGTTGCGACCATGCTGCGCGATCTGACGCGCGGGTTCGCCAACGTCAACTGAACGGGCCTTCGTGGCCCTCGGCTCGAACATTGGGGATCGCGCGGCACATCTGGCGTATGCGCGGTCTCGGCTGGGGGCGCTCCCGGGAACGCGACTCGTGGCGGCCTCGGGCATCGAAGAAACGGCGCCTATTGGACCGGTTGCGCAGCCGCCATTTTTGAACCAAATGGTTCTGCTCGAAACGACGCTGGACCCGACGGCACTCTTGGCGCACTGCCGGGCCATCGAAGTCGAGCGGGGGCGCGGGCCTCCCCCGCGCCAGCGCTGGGGACCGCGGACCCTGGACCTCGACATCGTGCGGTATGGCACCAAGACTGTACGGAGTCCGGAACTGACGATTCCGCACTCGGAGCTGCCCAACCGCGATTTCTGGCAGCGCGAAATCGCCGAGCTGGAAAGGGAACATGGCTAGCATCACGACGCGCGCGTTGCTCGAAATGAAGGAGAAGGGCGAGCGCATCGTCGCGCTGACCTGTTACGACGCGCTATTTGCGCGCCTGCTCGACGCCTGCGGGATCGACATCCTGCTCGTAGGCGATTCGCTCAACCAGGTGCTGGCGGGCGCGCCCTCCACACTTTCGGCGACCCTCGATCAGATGATCTATCACACGACGATGGTGCGCCGCGGCACCGAGCGCGCCATGGTCGTTTGCGACATGCCGTTCCTCAGCTACCAGGTCTCGCCGGAAGACGCGCTGCGCAATTGCGGCCGGGCGATGAAGGAAACGGGCTGTCACGCCGTGAAGATCGAGGGAGGACAGCCGATGGCCGCGACGGTCCGGCGGCTCGTCGATATCGGCATCCCCGTCATGGGCCACATCGGGCTCACGCCCCAGTCGGTGCATGCGCTGGGGGGCTACCGGGTGCAGGGCCGCGAGGACGCCGCGGCGGGGCGGCTCAAGGCCGACGCCACAGCCCTCCAGGACGCCGGCGCGTTCGCCGTCGTGCTCGAGCTGGTGCCCGCGCCGCTGGCATCGCAGATCACCAAGTCGCTCACGATCCCGACCATCGGGATCGGCGCCGGTCCCGCATGCGACGGCCAGGTGCTCGTGCTGCACGACATGCTCGGCCTGAACGATCAATTCTCGGCAAAATTCGTCAAGAAATACGCGGCACTGGCGGAAGATGTCCGGGAAGCCGCCCGCGTGTTCGCCGCCGAAGTGCGCGAGGGCCGTTACCCGGGGCCGGAGCACTCGTTCGGCAAGTGAGGCTAAAGAATGATCAATAATCAATGATCAATGTCAAATGATCGTGATCGCTCATCGATCCTTGATCATTGATCACTGATTATTGATAATTGTTCATTCCGACCGGAGGGCGGCTGTGTCGAAGACGGAAGACGAAAAGCTCGCCAAGCTGATCAAGAAAAACATGGCCAAGGCGGCGAAAGCGAAGCCCAAGGCGCGCAAGCGCTACGACCCGACGCTGCCGCCGGACAGTACGGACGATGACATCGAGCGTCGCGACTTCTTTTCGGAGATGAAGAAGCGCGAGTTCTAGTTGCGCGAGCTCACCAGCATTGCCGAGATGCGCGCGTGGTCTCGCACCGAGCGCTCTCGCCGCCACACCATCGGCTTCGTTCCCACTATGGGGTTTCTCCACGAGGGGCACCTCCGCCTCGTGGACCGCGCGCGCGAGCTGGCCGAGCGCGTCGTCGTCAGCATCTTCGTCAATCCGCTGCAGTTCGGGCCGACCGAGGACCTCGCCCGCTATCCCCGTGACCTCCCGCGCGACCGCCAGCTGGCCGAGGGACGGGAAGTGGATTGCTTGTTCGTCCCGGAGGCGGCCGCGATGTACACGGGAGAACCACTGGTCCGCGTGATTCCGGGAGCGGTGGCCGATACGCTCGAAGGTGCCGCGCGGCCCGGGCACTTCATCGGCGTGCTCACCGTGGTCGCCAAGCTGTTTCACATCGTCGAGCCCGATGTCGCGGTGTTCGGCCGCAAGGACTTTCAACAGGCAATGCTGGTGAAGCGACTCGTCCAGGATCTCGACTTTCCTGTCACGATCGACGTGGCGCCGACGGTCCGCGAGCTGGATGGGCTCGCCCTCTCATCGCGTAACACCTATCTGAGCCCCGACGAGCGCCGGGCCGCGCTCGCGCTCTCGCGTGCCCTGCGCACCCTCGAGCAGACGTGGCGCGGGGGCGAGGCCGATCCCGCGAGGGTGCAGCGCGCCGGCCTCGAGGCGATGCGCGTACCCGATGTCACGCCGGAGTACTGCGCACTGGTCGATGAGAATCTGCAGCCGGTGAGTCGCGTGACGGCCCATACGGTCGCCGCCGTGGCGGCGCGCGTCGGCAAGACGCGGCTGCTCGACAACGTCGTCTTGGGCGAAGGCATCGGTGCCGATCCGCGAGTCACGCGGTGAGCTTGCCGGCGTGGGCGCAGGTGTCGCCGGAGCGACGCGCCCACATCGAGCGGGTGGTCGCGTTGCTGGGGAGCTGGGCCGATGCCATGCGCGTCGCCGCGCAAGAGCGGGACCGCTGGGTGCGGGCCGGGTGGCTGCACGACGCACTGCGCGACGCGCCGCTTGGCGATCCGCTCGCGCACGGTCCGCTGGCCGCCGCCCGCGCGGCGACGGACGGTGAAACGGATCGCGGCGTCCTCGATGCGATCCGGTACCACACGATCGGTTTTGCGGGCTGGGACGCCGTCGGGAAGATGTTGTATCTCGCGGATTCTCTGGAGCCGGCACGAAAACCAACCGCGGCTACGGCCGATCACCCGCAGCTAGCCCAACGCGTTCCCAAGGAGCGCGCTGCCGTCCTACGGGAAGTCGCCCGCCGCCGGATCGAATGGATGCTGCGGTCGGGGTGGATGCTTCCGGACGAGACGGTGGCGTTCTGGAACTCGCTGGTCGGACGGTCATGAGGATTTCGGCCATCATTTTGGTTCTCGTGGGCTGTGGCGGGGGCTCCCCGCAGGCACATCCCATCCCCGGTGACAAGGGTCCCGCGATAACGGTCGAGGTACTAAACGCCAGCGGTCGATCTGGTGAAGCCCGCGTCGGCACGCGCCTGCTGCGTCATGCCGGCATCGATGTGGTGTACTTCGGCAACGCGGCGGAAAGTGGGCTCGATTCGACGCGCATCATCGTGCGACGGGGGACGACGCAGGCGGCCGAGCGGGTCCGGGCGGCGCTCGGCCAGGGACGCATCGAAGTGGACCTCGACAGCTCCAGGCTACTCGATGTGAGCGTGCTCCTCGGCGCGGACTTTGCGACGGCCGC
>QHTY01000088.1 GCA_003220985.1 Gemmatimonadota bacterium | reverse complement strand
GCGTGAACAGCGGCGTGTCCGGCCCGCTCCAGAGCACCCCGTCACTGGCTTCGTGCAACCAGACCCAGTGTGCGTGACAATACCAATCGCGACAGCTGCCGGGTTGCTGATCGCGGTCGACGGTCATGCGGCCCAGTGGTACTTCCACCTCGACGGTCGGTTTCATGAGCGCGAAGGGAAAAGCGAAGTAAAGCGCCTCTTTGGCGAGCGTCGCCGACTTTGTGATGCGGTTTTCGATGTCGACCCACGGCAGCTCGTCATACAGCGTCACGATCGATGTGACGGACGGGAATCCTTCCAGCGCCCGCTCCACGACGAGCCGGACGCCTAGCCCCGAGAGCCGCTCGCGACGGCAGCGCACGAATTTCGCCTGCGTGAGCGCGAGCTGCGGCGGATTCTTGAGGTCGTCGCGATCACCTGACGTCCACATTGCGCTGTGCTCGCCACCACGGGCGTAGACCAGTTGATTGAGGCCCGACCACTCTGACGGCTTGACGCGCTCCTTGCCATCGGGGCCTGTCAGCGAGCGGATCGCACCAGTCGCGGGATCGACTTGGACTGTGAAGCTGCCGGCCTTCGCGTCGACGGCCTCGCCATCCGCGGCGGGGGGCCGGGGCTCGCCATCTGCTTCTGCCAGTGCGAGATAGCCCAGGGCAGGCACGCCCCGGACGAGGACGAGCGCGTCGCCGTCTTCGAGGTCCACGGAGGGCAGCTCCCTTCCTTCGCTGGAGAGCCGTTTGCCGGCGCCTGCCGCGACGCGCGCCACATCCGTGCGCTCCCAGGCTCCCGCGTTGAACACGAGCCGGCCCCGGCCGGGCTGGGTGGCGCGCCCGAGCCGGAGCAGCCCGTCGCTCAACAGATCATGCGCGGCAGCCGCGCCGGCATCGATGAAGCGCCGCTTGTACTCCCATTGCGCCACCGTCTGGCGCGATGTCGGGTCCGTGACGCTTTCGTCGGCGCCCCAGGTGTGCTCGCCGAACAGCAGCAAGTCGCGCCACATCGCGACGCGCGCGTCTGCGCGGCCCTGGCGGCGGCGGACGGCGTCATCATCGCGCGCCTCGAGGCGGTCGTCCCAGAGCGCGACCAGCTCCGTCGCGCGCGCCACGAGCTGCGCGGAGCGAAACGCCGCCAGCTGGGCGGCGGTCGAGGCGGCGCCGTCTTCCCAGTACAGGCCGGTGTCGCCGCGGCGGACGGGAATCTTCGTCCCATAGCGGCGCTCGACATCGCGGAAGAAATCCTCCGCGCGGCCCGGGATGATGCGAGGCCACGTAAAGCGGCGTCCGAACTCCTGGACGTTGGCCACCATCGCTTCTTTCATAAGGGCGTTGTCGTGCCAATCGGCACCGTACAGCAATGCGGTGTCATATGGCCAGTTCTGCGCCAGGAATGCCGGCTGATTGAGGAACCAGTCGGAAAGCCGATGGCCCATCTCGTCCGGGCCGATGTCGAAGCCAAAGCGTGTGCCGTCGCCATAGTGATGGGCGCGCCAGTGCAGGACGCGACTGCCGTCGGGACCTTCCCAGTAGTAGAGCTGCGGATAGGCGGTACCATCGGTCGCCGGACCTGCGGGCAGGAGGGGCGCGGCGCGCTCGGGATTCGGACCACTGGCGAGATACTTCACCCCGCTCGCCGCGAGCAGCAGCGGGAACGTCAGCGGTTGTCCGGGGACATCGGTGATCTGCGCCGAGAGAAAGGTCAGGCCGCGCTCGCGCGCGAGTTTGCCCGCAGGCCACACCAGCCGCGCGTACGTGTCGTGATCGAGGATCCCCGTCAGCATGTTGGCGAACAACGCCTGCCAGCCGATCCTGCCGCCCTGGATCGCCTGCACGAGCGCGTCGCCCGCCTCGGGCGAGCGATTCTCCAGAAACGAGAGCACCTGCAGCGCGCACTCGGCCGTGAAGTGAAAATCGCGATGCGTCAGCGTCCAGGTGAGCGCGGCGTCGAGATTCTTGCGGTGGATCTCGAGCGCGCGCTCCTGGAGGTCGGTGTATCCCACGTCGGTGTGAATCGAGGAGAGCCAGTACACCGTCCAGCGCTTCGCGGGAGTGAGCCGCAGGCGCCGGCGCGCGGCGCGATCGCGTCCGACTTCCACGTCGAACTGAAAATCCGCCGGCTCCGAGAGCGGCACCCACACCTCGCCGCTCAACGCGGGACCTTGGGATGCCGGCAACAGTCCCGCTGTCCCGACGAGCGCGCCGTGCCGGTCGGTCACGCGCGCGCGGGCGGCGGGCGCGTTCAGACCCGAGACCGTAATGCGCACGAGATTCTTGCGGCCCTCGGGCTGTTGAAAGAGCGCGGTGGGACGGGCTTCGATGACGGGTTGCTGTGGCTCGCGCAGTCGCGTCGCCATCCATCCGGCGACCGACGAGACAAAGCCCAGGAACGTACGCCGATCAGAACGCAGCATGATTCCTATAACTTAGCGATGCTTGACTGCGCTGGTCCCCTATGTACGTTTCGCCGTCTCCCCGACCTATACCTCAACAGGAGCTCGCATGAAGCGCATCGCATTGGCCGTGGCGGTCGTCGTCATGGCTGCAGGCGCGTGCAAGAAGGCGG
>QHTY01000312.1:4806-5168 GCA_003220985.1 Gemmatimonadota bacterium | reverse complement strand
GAGGCGGTGCTGCAAGGCTGGAAGGACGTTGGAGCCGCGGAAGCAGAGGAGATGGCCGGTTTGGCGGCGCTCACAGGCCACATCTTCACCACCGCCGACCTGCTCGTGCGCACCGCCCCCGTCGATACGCCGACCACATGGTATGGTGAACCGATTGTAGCGCCCAGGCCGGCAGCCGAGCCCGCGCTCGCGCTGGTTGCGTACGCGGCATTTGGTGTTCCGCGAGAGAGTCTGCTCGTGGTGCGTCATCGCACGGAGCAGGAGATCCGGAACTGGGTCGAGCAACGCCGTCGCCTCCTCGTGAAGCAGGCGCTGCTGCAATTCCCGTCTGTGCTCACCTTTCCAGAGCTAGGGGTGAGCGA
>QHTY01000312.1:3000-4762 GCA_003220985.1 Gemmatimonadota bacterium | reverse complement strand
TCCGAGCGCGGTTCAACTGGCTCGCGGAGTTGCGCCGAGATTTTCGGCCTGGCGATCTCGCACCGTTCGCGGTCTATCACGAGGCGTTGTTGCTGCTCGCGCTGGGCGACACGGCAGCCGTGGTCAAACGACTCGATGACTACCTGGGGTCCCTGTCGACCATTGGATCCGGTCTCGTCAGTGAGGCAGCGGAAACGGCGCAGTTTGTCCGCATCCTGGTGCTTCGAGCCGAGATCGCTGAAGCGCAACACGATCAACGGGTCGCCCGCCGTTGGGGTCAGGCCGTCGCTGACCTGTGGGATGGCGCCGATCCGCCGTTGCGAAAGACCGTCGAACATATGCGCCAACTCGCCGCACAAGGCGGCGGCGGTTGACCACCCTCGTCGCGACCCAAGGAGACTCCATGCCTAGGCTCAGCATGACCACCGGTGCCCTCGTGTTGCTGCTCGCTCCCCTGTGCAGCTCGCCGTGTGCGGCGCAGGCTGCAACACCTCCACGCCGCGCCCCGTTTGCCGAAGTGGATTCCGCTAATCCGCCGAATGCGGCGTTGCGCGCGTACATCGCATCGGTGCGATTCTTGACGGATCACGTCTCAGGCGACATCCGCATGCTGGATGCAGCCCACACGAATCTGATCGTCCGGATCGAACCGGCGGCTGGCAATCATCTCATCAATGCAAGCCAGTTGGCAAGGGCGGGGCGCGTAGTGGCGCGCCTCATCAATCGCGGCGCAGATCCGATCAATCGGTTTGCCCTGGAGCCGAAGGGTAAGACGTATCTGTGGGTGCAGTACGTGCACGAGCGTTGGAAAGGGGTCCTGATCTCGGCTGATTCACTCGGAAACATCGTCGGCCGTAGTCCCGTTGCCGTCACACCGGATAGGACTGATCATCCTCGCCGCGTCTTGCAACCGGTGGCACGGTTTCTCGCAGACTCGACGACCGCGATGGTGTACGCATCGTGCATTCCGGCTTGTTCTCCCCTAGGATGGTGTCGAAGCGATAGCACACGGACTCGCGTTTGGGACTGAGCCGATCTCGAACGTCTGCGACGCCAAACGCGTATAACGAATGACCTTCTCTACGGAGTCACTCGTTATGCGCTCGTTGGCTGTTGCCACACTCGTCGCTCTCCTGGCGAGTCCCGCGTTCGCCCAGAATGCGACGCCGCCCGCCGGCGGACCCGGCATGGGCCAGCGTCGGTTTCAGCCGCCGCCGAATCACTGGATGACGTTCGACTCGCTGAGCCAGGCCCTCAGCCTGAGTGCCGATCAACGCACGAAGATCACGCCGGCGTACACCGCTCTGAACGGCGTGATGAAGGACGCCGCCGCGCGGCGCCAGGCGATCCGCCAGCAGATGCAGGCCTCGGGCGGCGGCGGCTTCACACCCGGGCAGGAGCCTACGCCCGAGCAGCGCGCCAGGATGGACAGTGTGCGCGCAGAGATGCAGGGGTTTCAGGCTGAAGCGGACCAGTGGTACGCCGCGATCCGCAACAATCTGACGCCGGATCAGCAAACGAAGTTCGACGCGCTGCCCAAGCCGATGGTCTTTCGCCCGATGGGAGGCGGAGCGCCGCGTCAGTAGCTATCGTTCCGGTCCCACACTAATCGGATCCTGAACGATGCGTCGTCTTTGTCTTCTTGCTCTCATCAGTGCCGGGCTGGGCGGCCAAGTAGCCGCCCAACGCCCGGCTCCTGACTCCTCAATCCTCACAGTCGATCGCATCTTCGCCTCACCGGAGTTTCGCGGCGGCTCGCTCA
>QHTY01000312.1:2146-2744 GCA_003220985.1 Gemmatimonadota bacterium | reverse complement strand
ACTACTGGGTGCTCGATCTCGCCGGCTGGACGCTCAAGAAGCTGGGGGGCAACGGTCCGGCCTCCACGCTCATGTTCGCGAAGTTCTCACCCGACGGCGGCCGCGTGGGCTGGGTCCGCTACGGGGAGTACAACGTTTACGTCGAAGACTTCGCCAGCGGGAAGCTGACGCAGCTGACGCACGACGGCTCGCGGACCACGATCAACGGCACGTTCGACTGGGTCTACGAAGAAGAGCTCGGCCTGCAGGACGGCTGGCGCTGGAATCCGGACGGGCAGTCGATCGCGTACTGGCAGCTCGATGCCACCGGCGTGCGCGACTTTCTACTATATGATGTAACAGACTCGTTGTACGCGTTCACGATCCCCGTACAATATCCGAAGGCCGGTCAGACGAACTCCGCCGGTCGCGTCGGCGTGGTCAGCGCAGGAGGCGGTGAAACCCGCTGGCTCAACATCCCCGGCGATCCGCGCAACAATTACATCGCGCGGATGGAGTGGGTCCCCGCCAAAGGCGGCTCGAAAGAGCTCGTCATCCAGCACATGAACCGGCTGCAGGATACGCTGCACGTCATGCTGGCGGACGCGCAGACGGGTCA
>QHTY01000312.1:0-2095 GCA_003220985.1 Gemmatimonadota bacterium | reverse complement strand
GCTTCTTGAATGGCGGGAAAGACATCCTCTGGATGTCGGAACGCAGCGGGTGGTCGCAGCTGTACCTGATATCGCGCGATGGCGGCACGCCGCGGCCGTTTACGACCGGAGAGTTCGACGTCTTCGGCGTGGTGCGCGTGGACACGATCGGCAAATGGGTCTACTACATGGCATCGCCGGACAATCCCATGCAGCGCTACCTCTACCGCATCAACTACGCGAAGCGCGGACCCGTCCAGCGCATCACACCACAAGGAGAGCCCGGCTGGCACAACTACTCCCTGTCGCCGACCGGTCGCTTCGCGGTCCATACCTACTCGCGGTTCGGCGTGCCGCCGACGATCTCGCTCCTCGGGCTGCCGGAGAATCGGATGCTCCGGACGCTGGTGGACAACGCGGCGCTCAAGGCGAAACTCGGGACGCTGCGCCTTGGTGCGACGGAGTTCCGGCAGGTCGACATCGGCAACGGCATCAAGCTCAACGCCGCATTCATCAAGCCGCCGAATTTCGACTCGACGGGCGGGGCGCGCTATCCCGTCTTCTTTTATGTCTACGGTGGGCCTGGCTCGCAGACCGTGACCGACAACTGGGGTGGGCAGAACTACCTCTGGTATCAGATGCTCGCGCAGCGCGGCTACATCGTCGCCAGCGTCGACAACCGTGGGACGGGCGCGCGCGGCAAGGCGTGGCGCAAGATCGTCTACAAACAGCTGGGTGTCGTCGAGACGCAGGATCAGGCGGCTGCGGCGCGCGCGATCGGCCGGTTGCCGTACGTCGATTCGACGCGCATCGGGATCTGGGGCTGGAGCTACGGTGGTTTCATGACACTGAATGTGTTGACGCAAGCGCCTGATGTGTATCGGATGGGCATCGCCGTCGCGCCGGTGACGCACTGGAAGTACTACGACACGATTTACACCGAGCGCTACAACGGGCTGCCGCAGGACAACGCGGTCGGCTACGACAAGGGCTCACCGCTCACATACGCGAAGAATTTGAAGGGCAGGCTGCTCATCGTGCACGGCTCGGGCGACGACAACGTGCATTTCCAGAACACACAGGCGATGATCAATGCGCTCGTCGATGCGAACCGGCCGTTCTCGCTGATGGTGTACCCGAACCGCAACCATGGGATTTACGGTGGGAGTACGCGGCAGCATTTGTACACGCTGCTGACGAAGTTCGTCGAGGAGAATTTGCCGGCCAAGGCGAACGGGGAGCACACCGCGACGCTGCCATAGGGCTTAGTCCGGCGCTGGTGTACTACCCGCGTCGGTATGATCGAGATCACAGTCGGGCGGTGTGCACCTGGACTACGTTACTCCTCGAGCACGCTGCTCAGAGCAAAGCCGCCGAAAGGCGGTGACGCAGAGCTACGGAGCTACAGCGGCTGATCGCCGCCATGCCCGCCGGGCCGCCAGCGTTCGACCCCCAATCGAATACGGCGGACCGGCGTTTTCTTGTTGGCACGCCGGCCGCAGGGAAGGGTGCGATGTCGCTCCAACGCGTGCGCGGTGTCATTTTCGCCCTCGCTTCGCTTACAATCGCCATCGTCGTCGGGTGCGACTTGCCGGTCCATCCGCGCAACGGGTCCGACGTTGTTCAGGTCCGCGTCGCGCCTGAGAGCGTGGCGCTCGATCCCAACCAAACGCAGCCGTTCGTGGCGTCCGGCCGCACCGCAGCGGGCGACAGCGTGCCGATCGACGTCACATGGGCGGCATCGGCGGGCTCGATTACGGCGGAGGGCGTGTACACCGCCGACACCTCCGCTGCGGACGCAACCGTCACGGCGACGCTCTCGAGCGCGCATCTCTCCGGCACGTCCCGCGTCCGCAAGCGCCGCGTCGCGCAGGTCATCCTTAGCCCCGCCGCGGTCGCCCTTGGCCCTGGCGGCACGCAGCAGTTCACCGCGTGGGGCGTGCGGAATACCGGCGACTCGGTCGGCGTGGCGGTCACCTATTCGGCCACCGGCGGCACGATTACGAGCGGCGGCCTGTTCACCGCGGGACAGACGGCGGGGAGCTTCCGCGTCATCGCGCGACTGACGAACGGCTCGCTCGCCGACACGGCGGCCGTCACGGTGACGTCGGAGCCG
>QHTY01000311.1:2636-4696 GCA_003220985.1 Gemmatimonadota bacterium | reverse complement strand
TCGAATCGGGGCGACTGGCCAAACAGGCCGCTGGATCGTGTCTCGTGCAGTTTGGCGAGACGGCCGTGCTGGCCGCGGTGACGGTCTCCGAAAACGTGGCCAACCTTCCATACTTTCCCCTGACCGTCGAATACCGCGAGAAGGCCTACGCCGCCGGCAAGATCCCCGGCGGCTTTTTGAAGCGCGAAGGCCGGCCCTCCGACGAAGAAGTCACGTCCGCCCGCGTCATCGACCGCTCGGTCCGGCCGCTCTTTCCCGAAGGCTTCAAGAACGAAGTGCAGGTCTTCGTCTACGTCCTCTCGGCCGATCAGGAGAACGATGCCGACGTCCTCGGCGTCGTGGCCGCGTCGACCGCGCTCTCGATCTCCAAGGTGCCATGGAACGGGCCGATCGCGGCGGTGCGGGTCGGGCGCGTGGAAGGCGCCTGGATTCTGAATCCGACGTTCCAGCAGCTCGAGTTCTCGGATGTCGACCTGACCGTCTCCGGCTCGCGTGACTCGATCGTGATGGTGGAAGGCGGCGCGCTCGAGCTCACCGAGGCGGAGATCATCAAGGGGCTCGAGGTCGCGCATAAGGGCATCAAGGAGCTGCTCGAAGTCGCCGATCAGGTCGTCGAAGCGGTACGGCAGCCCAAGCTCGAATGGACCAAGGCCGAGCCGCCGGCGGAGCTGGTGGCGCGCGTGAAGGAGCTCGCCGAGCCGCGCGTCGAAGAAGCGTTGACGCTTGCGGAGAAGGCCGAACGGACCCAGGCACTCAGCGCAATGAAGGCCACGATCAGCGACCAACTCGCCGAGGAATTCCCCGACAAGCTGCGCGAGATCGTGGAAGTCATCGAAGGGATCGAATACAATACGATGCGCGAGCGCGTGCTGACGGCCGGCGAGCGCGTCGACGGGCGCGATCTCGACACCGTCCGGCCGATCACCTGCGAGGTCGGCTGGCTGCCGCGCGCGCACGGCTCGGCGCTGTTCACGCGCGGCCAGACCCAGGCGCTCGCGACGGTCACGCTGGGCACCACGGACGACGAGCAGCGTATCGACTCGATCGACGTCGCGCAGGAGACGACGAAGTCGTTCATGCTGCACTACAACTTCCCGCCGTTCTCCACCGGTGAAGTGAAGCCGGTGCGGGGCACGTCACGGCGCGAGATTGGCCACGGCGCGCTGGCAGAGCGGGCGCTGCAGGCAGTGCTGCCACCGTACGAACAGTTCCCCTACACGATCCGCATCGTCTCCGAGATCCTCGAATCGAACGGCTCGTCGTCCATGGCGACGGTGTGCAGCGGTTCGCTCGCCCTGATGGACGCCGGCGTCCCGGTGAAGTCGGCGTGCGCGGGTGTGGCGATGGGATTGATCGCGGAAGGCGGCCGCACCGCGATCCTCACGGACATCCTCGGCACCGAGGACCATCTCGGCGACATGGACTTCAAGGTCGCCGGGACGCGCGACGGCGTGACGTCGATTCAGATGGACATCAAGATCGAGCGGCTCGACTGGAGCGTGATCGGCCAGGCGCTCGAGAAAGCGCGTAAGGCGCGCATTCACATCCTCGACATCATGCAGCAGGCGATGCCCGAGCCGCGCTCGCAGCTCTCGAAATACGCGCCGCGCATCATCACCATTCAGATCCGTCCCGATAAGATCGGCGACCTCATTGGCCCCAAGGGCAAAACGATTCGCGGCATTCAGGAGCAGACGGGCGCCGAGATCAACGTGGACGATTCGGGGTTGGTCACGATCGCCGGCGTCGGCGAAGCCGCCGAACGGGCGCGGGACATGGTGTCGGGCATCGTCCAGGAGCCCGAGGTGGGGAAGGTCTACGAGGGCGTCGTGAAGAGCACGACCGCCTTCGGCGCGTTCGTCGAGATCATCCCGGGAGTCGAGGGGCTGCTCCACATCTCCGAGCTGCAGCACGGTCGCACGGAAAAGACCGAGGATGTCGTCAAGAAGGGCGACCATCTGAAGGTGAAGCTGCTCGAGGTGGACGAGCGCGGCCGGATGCGGCTCTCTCGGAAAGCGCTGATCGAGAAGAACTAGCGTGCCCCACACGCTAGATACGGT
>QHTY01000311.1:0-2450 GCA_003220985.1 Gemmatimonadota bacterium | reverse complement strand
ACAAATCGCGCTCTCCCTCGAGTCCCGCGGTGGATCGCTCGACGCCTATACGTCCCGTGACGCAACGGCCTACCACGCCCGCGTGCTCGACGCCGACCTGCCGCGCGCGCTGGACGTGATCACCGACATCGTGCGCCGGCCGATACTGCGCGACAGCGATCTCTCGCTCGAGCGCCAGGTGGTGCTCGAAGAAATCAGCACGGTCGAAGACACACCGGATGACGAAGTCTTCGATCTGACGTACGAAGCGATGTGGCCGACCCATCCCTACGGCTTCCAGATTCTCGGGACCAAGGAGACCGTGGCCGCACTGTCGGCCGAGGACCTGAAGCACCTCCACGCCCGTGCTTATTTCCCCGGCAATTGTGTCATCGCCGCGGCGGGCAACCTGACCCACGACGCGCTGTTGAAGGAAGTGGAGGCGCAAGGGTGGTTCGATGGGGAAGCTGCGGTGGACCAGCCGCCGCCGCCGGTGCCACCCGTGCCTCCCGCCGTCCGCGGCGCCACCCGCACGTTTGAGAAGGACACCGCGCAGACCCACATCGTCTTCGCAACCGACACGATCCCATACGCGGACCTCAGGAAGTACGGCCTGCTGGTGCTGTCCAACATCTTCGGCGGTGGCATGTCGAGCCGGCTGTTCCAGCGCATCCGCGAAGAACTCGGCCTGGCGTACGCGATTTACAGTTTCGCGTCGTTCTATCGGGCGGTCGGGATGGCCGGCGTCTACGTGGGGACGCAACCCGGCCGTGCCGAAAAAGCGGCCGAGGCGATCCGGGGCGAGTTTGCGCGCATGGCGAAAGAAGGCCTCCGGGGGGAGGCACTCGAGGACGCGAAACAGCAGACCCTCGGGCAGCTGATGCTGTCGCTGGAGAGCCCCACGTCCCGGATGTATCGTTTGGCGAGCACGGCTGTCTACGGCGAGCGGTATCGCAGCCTGGATGAGGTCCTGCGCACCGTGGAAGCACTGACCGCCGACGAGGTATCGGGCTTCGCCGAAGAGTTCTTCGCGCCGGAGCGGCAGACAGTGGTGTCGCTGGGCCCCAACGGAGGCAAACCGTGATCATCGGTGTGCCCAAGGAAATCAAGACTGCGGAGCATCGCGTGGCGCTCGTGCCGGCCGGCGCCGAGTCGCTCGCCAGCGACGCGCACACAGTCCTGGTGGAGCAGGGGGCAGGTCTCGGCTCCGGCTTCAGCGACGATGCCTACCGCGCGGCGGGCGCGGAGATCGTCCCCTCCGCCGATGCGGTGTGGTCGAAATCCGAGATGATCCTGAAGGTCAAGGAGCCGATCGAGCCGGAATGGGCCCGGCTTCGCAGAGGGCAGGTCGTGTTCACGTATTTCCATTTTGCTGCGTCGGAGCCCCTCACCACAGCCGTGATCAAGTCGGGCTGCGTCGCGATCGCCTATGAGACGGTGGAGTTGCCGACTAAGGAGCTGCCGCTGCTCACGCCGATGAGCGAGGTCGCGGGTCGCATGGCCGTCCAGGAAGGCGCGAAGTACCTCGAGAAGGTCTTCGGTGGATATGGGATTCTGCTCGGCGGGGTGCCGGGGGTACTCCCTGCGGAAGTCCTGATCCTCGGCGGTGGCGTCGTGGGGACCAATGCGGCGAAGATGGCCGCGGGGCTGGGCGCCCACGTCACGCTCCTGGATATCTCACTGGACCGCCTGCGCTACCTCTCCGATGTCCTGGCGCCGAACGTTGACCTGCTCTACTCCAACCGTCATAACGTGCTCGAGCAGCTGGCCAAGGCCGATGTCGTGATCGGCGCGGTACTGCTCACCGGCGCGAAGGCGCCGCGTCTGGTCAAGCGCGCCGATCTCAAGCTGATGAAACAGGGATCGGTCATCGTGGATGTGGCGGTGGATCAGGGCGGCTGCATCGAAACCACGAAACCGACGACGCACGATCAGCCGACCTATGTCGTGGACGGCGTCATTCATTACGCCGTCGCGAACATGCCGGGTGGCGTGCCGCGCACGTCCACCTTGGCGCTAACGAACGCCACATTTCCCTATGCCAAGAGGCTCGCGCGGCTGGGTTGGCAAGCCGCGTGTAAACAGGACGCCAGCCTGTTCCTGGGGCTGAATGTCGTGGAAGGCAAGGTCGTGTACCCGGGCGTAGCCGAGGCGTTCGGGCTACCGCTCGCGGACGCCAAATCCCTGGTCTGAGCCCAACCATGCTCATTCATGCCATCCTGCTGGTGCTGCAAGCCACGACGAACGCCGAGCTCGGCTACGTCATGAGCCTTCCCGAGGATTTCGTCGCCATTCCGGCGGAGTTTGCGGGAGGGAAGGACGTGGTCGGCTGTTGGGCGGGAGAGGGGTCCCAATCATCACACGGCGCGTTCGTGCTCTGCGTTCAGCGCATGCACGCAACCTTGGGTCGCGAACATCTGAAGCCAGCGGATCTGCCCCGCCAGTCTCAGCTGCTGAGCGTGAAATGGAAG
>QHTY01000310.1:515-3139 GCA_003220985.1 Gemmatimonadota bacterium | reverse complement strand
AGCGCGATCACCGCATCATCGGGAAGCAGCTCGATCTGTATTCGATTCAGGAGGACGTCGGGCCGGGGCTGATTCTCTGGCATCCCAACGGCGCGATTCTGAACTTCGAGCTGCGGCGCTTCATCGAGGACGTCATCCTGCAGCGCGGCTACCAGCTCGTGTACACACCCCACGTGACACGCGAGCAGCTGTTCCTGCGCTCGGGCCACCTGCCGCTCTACGCCGCGAACCAGTTCCCGGCGATGGCGGCGGGCGAGGGCGAGTCGGAGGAAGTGCACTATCGGGTGAAGCCGATGAACTGCCCCATGCACATCCTCGTGTACGCGAGCCAGCAGCGCAGCTATCGCGACCTGCCGATTCGCCTCGCCGAGATCGCGAACGTGTATCGCAACGAGCGCTCGGGGACGCTGCACGGCATGCTGCGCGTGCGCGGGCTGTCGATGGACGACGCGCACATCTTCCTGCGCGAAGATCAGATCGAGCAGGAGATCTTCGAGCTGCTCGACATCGTCGAGCTGGTCATGGGCAAGACGTTTGGACTGCAATACCGGCTCGATCTGGCGACGCGACCCGACAAGAAGTTGGGCGACGATCGCATGTGGGATGTCGCTGAAAAGGCGCTTGAAGGCGCATTGCGGCGCCGCAAGTTGACGTATCGGGTCGATGTCGGTGGTGGCGCGTTCTACGGTCCCAAGATCGACATCAAGTTCAACGACGCGATCGGCCGAGAGTGGCAGGGCGCGACGATCCAGCTCGACTACGAGCTGCCGGAGCGGTTCAAGCTCGAGTACACGGGCGCCGACAACAAGCCGCACCGCACGATCATGATGCACCGCGCGATCTTCGGCACGCTCGAGCGGTTCACGGGCTTTTTGATCGAGCACTTCGCGGGGGCGTTCCCGCTCTGGTTGTCGCCCACGCAGGTGCGCGTGCTCCCGATCGCGGACGCGCAGCTCGATGCGGCGCGCGCGGTGCACGAGACATTGCGCACGGCTGGGATCCGTTCACATCTGGACGAGCGGTCGGAGACGCTGAACTACAAGATTCGCGATGCCGAGACTCATAAGATTCCCTACATGGCGGTGGTGGGGCAGCGGGAGGCAGAGGCTAAGTCCGTGGCGGTGCGCGGCCGAGGCGCAGGGAACAAGCAGGTGGTCATGCCGATTACGGAGTTTGTGGAGACGCTCAAAGAAGAGGTACACAGTAGGAGTCTCAAGCCGTTAATTTGATCGTTGGGGTTCACAGGCTAAAGCCTGTGCTCGGCCAACATTGCCCTTAAGGGCAATGCAGTGCCGAGCGCACCCTTCAGGGTGTCGACAAAAAACGAGAAGCGATGACTGACTCTACCATTCCAGTAATTCTCTCAGCTTGCCGGACGCCGATTGGGAAATACCTCGGCGGCCTCTCGGCGCTGCCGGGCCCCCGTCTCGGCGCGCTCGTGATTCGCGAAGCGATGGTTCGCGCCGGCCTCCCCGACACCACAGTCGACGAAGTCATCATGGGCAACGTGCTCCAGGGCGGTGAAGGGCAGGCGCCCGCGCGCCAGGCGGCGATTCACGCCGGGCTGCCCGGCACGATCCCCGCGATGACGATCAACAAGGTCTGCGGCTCCGGGCTCAAGGCGGTGATGCTCGCGGCGCAGGCGATCAAGGCGGGCGACGAACAGTGCCTCGTCGCCGGCGGCTTCGAGTCGATGTCGAACGCGCCGCACTACGTCTACGGCATGCGCGGCGGGATCAAAGCGGGCAACGCGCAGCTCGTGGACGGCATGATTCACGACGGGCTGTGGGATTCGTTCTCCAACACGCACATGGGGAACCTCGCCGAATACACGGCAAAAAAGGCAGGAGTCGGGCGTCAGGAGCAGGATGAATTCGCGCTGCGCAGCCACCAAAAAGCTGTGAAAGCAATGGAGTCTTGCTCCTTCAAGGCTGAGATCGTTCCGGTCAACAAAGTGGAGAAGGACGAGGGCCCGCGCGCCGATACGTCCCTCGAAAAGCTCGCGGCGCTCAAGCCGTCGTTCGAGAAGGACGGCACCGTGACGCCCGGCAATGCGCCGGGACTGAACGACGGCGCCAGCGCGCTCGTGGTGGCGTCGCTCGCATTCGCCAAGTCCCACGGCGTGAAGCCGATCGCGAAAATCACCGGCTATGCGACCGGCGGCGGCGAGCCCAAGGACTTGTTCTTCGCGCCGATCGTCGCGGTGCAGAATCTCATGAAGAAGACAGGAGCCAGGATCTCGGATTTCGATTTGATCGAAGCGAACGAAGCGTTCGCGGTGCAGGCGCTCGCCGACGGCAAGGCACTCGGCTGGGATTGGGCGCGCGTGAACGTCCACGGTGGCGCAATTGCGCTTGGACATCCCATCGGCGCTTCTGGTGCGCGCGTGCTCACCACACTCTTGTATGCGCTGAAACAGTATGGAAAACGAACCGGTCTCGCGACACTCTGTTTGGGTGGCGGTAATGCGGTGGCTCTCTCAGTGGAGATGATCTCATGACCGATGTTGCGTTGGGCGTGCGGCGCGCGGCGTTGGGTGTGCGAGTTCTCGCGGTGGTACTGGGCGCCGTGCTTGTCGCGCTCGCGGCACAGGTTTCGATTCCGCTGCCGGGCACACCGGTCCC
>QHTY01000310.1:0-342 GCA_003220985.1 Gemmatimonadota bacterium | reverse complement strand
TATCCGGTGGCCGCGTGGGCTGTTGGTAGCGTTGTGCGCGAAGGATCGAGCATGTGGCGTGTGGCGTGCGGCGTTCTGGCGGGACTGGTTCTTATCCACCTTGGTGGCCTCGCGCAGCTCGCGATTCTCACCGGTAGCATCTCCGGCGCGGCGCGACTCGCGACGTGGCCGTTCCTGTTGGGCGACGTGCTCAAGCTGGTGATCCTCGTCCCCGTCCTGACGCGGCTCACCCCCACCATTCGCGCGCGCCTCTGATGGCGCGCGTGTCGTTTGCGGATGTGAAGCGCGTCGGGATCGCGCTGGGATGGGCCGTCCTCTTCATCGTCATCGGCATCGTCATCA
>QHTY01000205.1:8494-20053 GCA_003220985.1 Gemmatimonadota bacterium | reverse complement strand
CCGCAAGACAGGCTACCGCCTCGCCCGCTAGCTAAGGCCGGACCGGCTGGGTCGCCGCGGAGTCGAATACGAGGCGAATCTCTTGCGCCGCATCGAGGGGCGCGTCGGTCAGGTTGGTCACGAGGGCGATAACCACGTGAGAGTCGCGGTCTACGCCAAAGATCGTGGTGCCGCCCACCGAGCTTCCACCGTGGTAGACGGTGCGGTGCCCGAGTGTGTCGGTGCCCACGAACCAGCCGATCCCATACGGCGTCGCCTCTCCTGACGTGGTGTGCTGCGGCGTGAACAGCAGCTCCAGCGTCACCGCCTGCAGGTAGCCCGGTGAGAGGTGCGCCGACCCGAAGCGCACGAGGTCCTCGGCGGTCGACAGGAATCCGCCTCCAGCCCACTTGTAACTGTTGTCCACGACCGGCGCGGGAACGAACTGTCCCAACCTCGTGCGCTCGTAGAAGTGCGTGCGGTTGGGGATCAGGCTGTCATTCTTGTCGGGGGCCGTGCTGGTCATGCCGAGCGGCTTGAAGACGTGGCGGCTCATATACGCCAGAAACTCTTCTTTCGACGCACCCTCGACGACTGCACTGATGACGTTGAATCCATAACTCGAGTAGGAAAACCGTGTGCCCGGGGGAGCGACGAGCGAGTCGTTCACGAAAATCGCGAGACCAGCGGTGACGGTTGCGTAGTGCTGGTTCAGTGTGAATTCGTCCCCCTGGTAGTGCCTGATGCCCGCCAGGTGCCCGCCCAACAATCGCGTGGTGATGACCGCGCCTTTGTCCGGGAATGTCGGGACGTAGCCCTGGATGGGGGCATCGAGGTCGAGCTTCCCCGCTTCGTACAGCTGCGCGACTGCGTCAGCAGTCAGCGGCTTGGAGACACTGCCGATGCGAAATTGCGTCGTGGGCGTCGTGGGGCGTTTGGTTGCGAGGTTGGCATAGCCGAAAGCCTCCGACCAAACGATCCGACCATCTACCGCGACTGCCAGGGCGAAGCCCGGGATGTTCGGCGCCAGCTTCTCACAGGCAATGGCGTGTGCCCGCGCGCGCGCGGCATCCCACCGGTGCGCGACAGACGGGAGTTTGGCAGACCGCGAAACACACGGGGCCTGCTGCACGGCGAGCAGGACGAACAGGACGAACACGAGCTTTGACTCCGAGGAGGGACGGGGTAAGATACCCGCCCATGAGCGAAACGGCCGAGACGCTCCGCCGACTTCACATCGAAGGGCCGATGCTCGTCCTGCCGAACGCCTGGGACGCCGGTAGTGCGCGGATCTTCGTGGAAGCCGGCTTCCCCGCCCTCGCGACCACCAGCGCCGGGATCGCGTTCAGCCTCGGGTATCCCGACGGCGAGCGCATCAGCCGGGATGAGATGCTCGCGGCGGTCTCGCGGATCACACGCCGCATTGCGGTTCCGATCACCGCCGATCTGGAGGCCGGCTACGGCCGCGAGCCCGTCGCGGTCGCCGAGACGGTGCGCCGGGCGATCGACGCCGGCGTCGTGGGCATGAATCTCGAAGACCGGATCGAGGAGAAGCACCTGATCGATTTCACGCTGGCGGTGGAACGGGTGCGGGCGGCGCGGAAGGCCGCCGACGCCACGGGGGTTCGCCTCGTCCTCAACGCGCGCACCGACGCCTTCGAAGCACCGGACATCCCGCGGGAGAAACGGCTGGAGGAAGCGGTGCGGCGCGGAAACGCGTTTCGCGAGGCGGGTGCCGATTCGGTGTTCGTGCCGTTCGTCGGCGATCGCGACACGATCGAACAGCTCGTCCAGCAGATCAGGGCCCCGGTCAACATCCTCGGCACACCCAACGCGCCGACACTCAAGGAGCTGGCCGCGCTCGGCGTCCGGCGCGTGACGTTCGGCTCGGCTCCGATGCGCGCGACACTCGGCTTGGTCCGCCGCATGGCGCGGGAGTGGAGGGAGAAGGGGACCTACGGGACGCTCGAGGCTTACGGGATCCCGTTTGCCGAGCTGCAGAAGCTGTTCGCCTAGTTCAACTCGACGTGCAAGTGGTCCGCAGTCCCGACGTGCCGCCGCGTATCGAACCCCATCAGCCAGAAGTAGACCTGCACACCGCGATTCTTGATGAAGCCGCGGCCGGTTGTGCGCAAGTCGACCGCATGAATCCAGCCGTCCGCCTGTTTGTAGTGGCGTGTGCGACTATTGGCCGGCAGTCCCATGCGGCCGTAGTCCTCAGGCACGCGGCCGGTGTCGGTGATGAGCATGTCGCGGTCCACCAGGATCAGTGTGGAGAGCGCCAGCCGCAGCAACGGATGCACGGACCGGTAGTACGCACGCACCGGCCCGGCTTTGGCATTGACGTTCGCCAGGTAGAGTAAGGAATAACTGCAGTAGAACACCACCAGCGGCAGCGCCACCCATTTCGCCAGCGGCATCACCAGGGCGCGCCCGCCCCGGCCTCCGCGCTTCGTGAACTTGCGGGCGATCCACACCGCATACGCCGTCACCACTCCAGCCGTGAGCACCGCGGCGGTCAGCACCGCCAGCCAGACCGACCGCGTCCCGTGTTCGTAGATGAACACCGAGCCTCGCACGAGCACCGCGAACGGGAGTGCAATGATCAGCGCGACCTGGCCAATGGCGCTGAGCACTTGGGCCCCCAGGGCGCGCCATTCGGCGGCGTTGGCGGGCGCCGCCTTCCGCAGCTTCTGGCGCCATTTCCGCCGCCAGTCCTTTTGCACCTCGCGCTTGAGTCGTTCGAGCCGGACCGCGACGCTGTCCATACGACAAAACTTACGCTTCGCGCGCACGTTGCGATTCTCCGACATTCAGGCGAGGCTTCTAGAGGACCTCCTCGAGGGGGAGCGATGCCTGACACCATCCGCAGAGCCGACTACTACTACGTCACGGCGCCGGACAAACCTGGTGCGGGCGCGCGCATCTTCGGCGCGTTGCGCGACGCCGGCGTGAGTCTGCTCGCGGTGCACGCGTTTCCGAGCGCGCGCAAATCGCAGATCGACGTCGTGCCCGCGGACGCGGTGGCGTTTCTCGCGGCCGCGAAGAACGCCAAGCTCAAGATCTCGAAGCCCAAGACGGTGTTCCTGATCGAAGGTGACGACCGCGTTGGCGCCATGGCGTCCACGCTGTCACGGCTCGGCGCCGCCGGCATCAATGTGATTGCCGTGAGCGCGGTCCGTACCGGGATGGGGCGCTATGGCGGGCTGCTGTGGGTGAAGCCCAAGGACGTGGCGAAAGCCGCCGAAACTCTCGGCGCCTGACGGCGTAGCACTAGGCGACCCTTACGGAGGGATGAAGCCATGGCTTCACGCGCAGAACGCTTCAAGCAAGCCGCCATCAAGGCAGCCAAGACCGCCCGGAAATGGGCGGACAGCGCTGCACGCGAAGCCGACCGGCTGCTGAAGGAAGCGCGGAAACGGGTCGAGACCGAGCAGCGTCGCAGGCGCCTCAAGGCGGCGCTGCTGCGCACCGGGGACGCGCCGCCGTCGTGGCCGGCGTGGCCGCTGGCACCGCGTCGGTGCGCGCGGAGCGGCGTGCCCGCAAGGTCAGCAGACGAGCGAGGCCCTAGCCTTCCGCACCACTCAAGTGCAGCACGCGTTTCCACTGGGGCGCCGTCACGGGACTCACTGACAGGCGCCCCTGTCGTACGATCGGCAGATCCGCAAACGTCTTATCGGATTTGATCTGGGCGAGCGTCACCGCCTGGGGCAAGCGGCGATGTGCTCTCAGGTCGATCACGACCAGGTTCGCGTTTTTCTGTTTGGGATCCGGGTACGGAGCAGAGACCACGGTCGCCCATCCCACAACGGCTTTCTCGTCGCCGGTGTGGTAGACCAGCACCTGATCGCCCGGGTGCATGGATCGGAGGTTGCGGAGCGCCACCGGATTTTTCACCCCGTCCCACACTGCCGTCTGTTCGCGCTCGAGATCGTCATAGCTGTAGGTGCTCGGTTCGGTTTTGACTAGCCAGTAGTTCGCCATTTGTCCGCCCATTGCACGAAGGTATCCGCCAGTTCGTTCATCACGTCTGCTTCGCTCTTGCCCGTGCGCTTTGGCACCTTGAACGAATGATCGCCGTCTTCAACGAGATGCAACGTCGCGCGATCTCCCAGGCCTCGGACGACCTGCTGCAGCAGGTCGAGTTGCCCGAACTCATCCCGCGTCCCCTGCAGGAATAGCATCGGCACATCAACGGCCGTCAAATGCTCGGCCCGGCTCGTTCCCGGCCGGCCGGGGGGATGCAGGGGAAAGCCAAAAAAGACGAGCCCCCGTACGCCCGGCATCGGTTGCGACGCTTGGGCCTGCGACGTCATACGTCCGCCGAATGATTTCCCGCCCGCCAAGATCGGCAACCCCGGATGCTGGCGCGCCGCCTCGGCGACGGCCTGGCGCACGGCTTCTTCCGCCAGCGCCGGAGGATCGGGACGACTCTTCTTCGCCTGCATGTACGGAAAGTCGAACCGGTGCGGCGCGATGCCGCGGGCCTCCAGCGCTTCGGCCGCCCGCTGCATGAACGGATGATTCATCCCCGCGCCCGCGCCGTGCGCGAACACGTAGACGTACCGCGAGTCAGTCTTCGCCAATCAGGTTGTTGAGGCGTTCGAGAACGCCCATCAGTTTAGGCTTCAGCTCGAGCACTTTGACCACCGGATCGTGGCCGAGCTTCTCCATGCGCTTGCGCGCATTGGCGATCGTGAAGTTGCCGTTGCGCAGTTTGGCGTTGACCTCATCCCACTCGATCGGCATAGACACCGGGGCGCCGGGCGTCGGCCGCACGCTGTAGGGCGCGACCATCAGCTGGCCGGCGCGATTCTGAAAGGCGTCGACGTAGACCTTGCCCTCGCGCTTGCTGATCGTGCGCTGCGTGGTCGCAATGTCGGGATGCCGATCGGTCACGAGCCGCGCAAACAGCATCGCGAACTTGAGGCACTGGTCGTACGTCATGTGGCGGCCGAGCGGCAGCATGATGTGCAGCCCCGACTTGCCCGTTGTCTTTACGAACGCCGGCATTTCGACTTCTTCGCACACCTTCCGCATCGTTTTCGCGAGCGTGATGACGTCCTCGAACGGCGCGTCTTTGGGATCGAGATCGATGAGGCACCAGTCGGGCTTTGTGAGATCGTCGATGCGGCTCATCCAGATGTGCAGCGGGATCGTGCCGAGGTTGACGAGATAGACGAGTGTCTCGACGTCGTTCGCGACGAAGTACTGGATGTCGCGCTGCGTGTCCTCGCTCCAGATCGGGATCGTCTGGATCCAGTCGGGCACGAAACCTGGCGCATCCTTCTGATAGAAGGATTTCCCGTTGATGCCGTCGGGAAAGCGCGTCAGCACCACGGGGCGGTCTTTGAGATACGGCAACAGCCACGCCGACATCGAGCGGTAGTACTCGATCAAGTTTCCCTTTGTATAGCCTTCCTCCGGCCAAAAGACCTTGTCCAGGTTCGAGAACTTGACTTCGCGGATCTGGGAGCCAGGAGCCTGGAGTCGGGGCGACGCCTTCGGCTCTGAATCCCCGTCTCCGGGCTCCCGACTCCCGGATCCTGGCATCACAACGTCCTCCGGCTTCTTATCATCACGGAACCTGACAAACACCGATTGTCTCAGCAGGCCGTCTTTCGTCATCTCCTTATACCGCACATCGCACACCAGCTTCGGCTCGACCCAGATGTGATCGGTGCCTTTGGGCAGCGCACCATGCTCCGGTGGCTCACAGGGAGGCGTGTCGCGCACGAGCGCCTGCAGCTGGGCGCTGATCTCGTCGAGTTGGTCGCCCGTAAATCCCGAACCGGCCCGGCCGCAATAAATGAGCTTGCCGTCTTTGTATGCGCCGACGTGCAATGAACCGAAGCCGCCGCGCGCGCCTTTCGGCTTGGTGAAGCCGACGACGACGAAATCATCGATGCGATCGGCGCGAATCTTCAGCCAGTCGCTCGAGCGGCCGCTGCGGTAGGGGCTGTCGGCCTTCTTGGCCATGATCCCTTCGAGTCCAAGCTTCACGACCTGCTCGTACAGCGCTTCGCCATTCTTCTCGAAGTGCTCGGAGTAGCGCAGCGGTCCCGTCCGCGGCAACACCTTCTGGACAATCTCTTTGCGCTTGATGAGCGGCAGCTTGCGAAGATCGTATCCCTCAAAGGCCAGCAGATCGAACACGTAGAGTGTCGCCGGCGACTCGATCGCAGCGCGCCTTGCCTCGCGCGCGCCGAGCTTAGCCCGCGCTTGCAGGTTGTTGAAGCTCGGACGACCTGACTCGTTGAGCACGACCAGCTCGCCGTCCAGGATCACGCCTTCGAACGGCAGGGCCTTTACAGCGCGCGCGATCTCCGGAAACGACTCCGTGAAGTCGAGCCCCTTGCGCGAGTACAGGATCGGCTCGCCATCTTCACGGGCCGCGCGCATGCGATAGCCGTCGAGCTTCACCTCGAAGAGCCAGCCCTCCTTTGTAAAGGGCTGCTCCCGCGTCTCCGCCAGCATCAGCTCGGTCTCCTCCACCCGCAGCGCCCGCTTCGGCGCCCCGAGCTTCTCCAGCTCTTGCTTGATCGGTTCGGCGCGCTGCTTCGCGTTGCGCAGCTCGTCGTTCGTGAGGCCGGACAGCACGGACTCGTTGGTATACGGCTCCGTGGAGACGTACTCGTCCCGTTCCTTAATGAGCAGCCATTCCTTCTCAGTCTTCTTGAGCTTGATCAGCGTCCAACGGCCGCGCAGCTTGTAGCCCTTCAGGTTGAAAAGCAGTTTCCCCGTTTCGAGTCCCTCGTGCGGGTCCTCGAGCGGCTCCCACACGCCGCGGTCCCATACGATCACGGTGCCGGCGCCGTAGTTGCCCTCCGGGATGACTCCCTCGAAGTCGCCGTACTCGAGCGGGTGATCTTCGACTTTGACCGCCAGGCGTTTGTCGGCGGGATTGGCGGATGGCCCTTTTGGAACGGCCCAGGACCTGAGGACGCCGTCCATCTCGAGGCGCAGGTCCCAATGCAGGCGTGTCGCGTCATGCATGTGCACAATCAGCAAACCGCCCGGTTTGGGCGCCGGCTTGGGGACTAGCCCGCCGGGCTCGGGCGTCTGATCGAACGCGCGCTTTGCCCGATACCTACTGAGCGAATCACCGTTGCCCTTTTCCGGGGGGGGCCGGGTCTTCCGACGGGGAGGCATGGACGCGTATCATACCTTCATATGGCCGCCCATTCCATCGGTTCAGCCACGGTCTCCTTCGGCCTGGTGTCCGTGCCCGTGCAGCTGTTCGCTGCCGGCGAGTCGAAGGCCGCGATCTCGTTCAACCTGCTCCATAAGAAGGACGGGGCTCGCCTCAAGCAGCAGTACCTCTGCACCAAAGACGGCGAAAAGGTCGAACGCAGCGACATGATCAAAGGCTACGAGTTCCAGAAAGGACAGTACGTCACCTTCACGCCCGAGGAGCTGAAGGCGCTCGAGGAGCGCGGTACCGGCGCCATCGACATCAAGGAGTTCCTCCCCGCGCAGCAGGTCGATCGCATCTGGCTCGACCGCACCTACTACCTAGGACCGGACAAGGGTGGCGAACGCGCCTACACGCTCCTCGCGGAGGCGCTCGAGCAGACCAAGCGCGTGGCGATCGGTCAGTATGCCGCGCGCGGCAAGCAGTACCTCATCATGGTCCGGCCGATGGCAGGGCGGCTCGTTATGGAGCAGCTGCGCTATGCCGACGAGATCCGCGACATCGCAGAGGTGCCCGTTCCGAAGGCCGACGTGAAGAAGCCCGAGCTCGATCTCGCCGTGAAGTTGATCGACCAGGCGGCTGGCGACGCATTCGAGCCCAAGAAGTACAAGGACAACGTCCGCGAGCGGATGCAGGAGCAGATCGATCGCAAGGTCGAAGGCAAGCAAATCACCGAGGAGCCGGAAGAGGCGCCGAAGGCCAGGGTGCTCGATCTCATGCAGGCGTTGAGGCAGAGTCTCGAGACTGCACCGGCCGAAGAAAAAGAGAAACCCGCCAAGCGACGCAAGGTCGCCGGCAAGCGCTAACCGAAGAGCTGCCGGAACTCGGCCGCCAGCTTGGGGCCCATCCCCTTTTCTTCGTGCTTGAAGAAGACGTAGGCATCAGTCCAGGCGCTGCCCAGCGCCTGGACTTTTTGTACCCACCCCTTCAAGCCGTCCTCCGAATAGCCCTCGTCGCGTAGCCGCACGTAGCCGAAGTCCGCCGTCGCCACCTCCGGCGTCGTGCTTTCCTCCGTATCGGCGATGCACAGCGCCGTGTTTGTGCTGCGCAGCAGGTCGTAGACGTCGTCTGACCACCAGGATGCGTGACGGAACTCACACGCGGCGCGGACATCGGTCGGGAATTGGGTGAGGAGATCGCCCAATCGCGCGAGGTCTTTCTTAAAATTGGGGGGTAATTGAAATAGCACCGCCCCAAGTTTGGTGTTCAATTTGCGAACTGTATCACAGAAGAAGCGGAGCGATTCGTCGATGTTTCGCAGGCGCGCAAAGTGCGTGATGCGTTGCGGCGCCTTCAACACGAAGGTGAATCCCTCCGGGGTCGCGGCATTCCAACCGGCGACCGTCTTGGCGTTGGGCGTGCGGTAAAACGTGTAGTTGATCTCGACCGCGCCTAAGTGTTGGGCATAGTACTCGAGCCACTTCGCGGTCGGGAGTTTGGGCGGATAGAAACTTCCCTTCCATTCCGGGAAGTTGTAGCCGGACGTACCGACGTGAAGCCGCAAAGACACGCGGCAAAACTAGTCTCACCACTCTCGATAGGGGAGTTGTTCCAATGAAGAAGCTCATGTTCACACTCGCGCCGCTGGTCTTTGTCATCGCCGCCTGCGGGACATCGGCGGAGACCGAGCGCAAACTGGCCGAGCTGGAGCAGGTCAATGCGCAAAAGGACAGCCTGATGCAAGAGGTCGCGATCAGCTCGCGGCTCATCAGCGACGTCAACACCGAGCTCGCCAAGGCGAGGGTCCGCAACAATCGCCTGCACGTAACGAGCGAGAGCCCGGCCATGGCGGCGAACGACACGCTCATCGCGAAGCTGCGCTATGTCGTGGCCCGCGTCGGCGAGACCGAGCGTGCGCTGAGCGACAGCCGCGAGCGGATCAAGGGCCTCACGGCGCTGTCCGACAGCTTGCGCTCGACGTACGACACCACCGTCGGCAATCTCCAGTCGATGGTCGCGTCGCAGCGAACCACGATCGACTTGCTGACCGAGCAGGTGAATACGCTGACCGAAGAGAACGTGGCGCTGCGTGACAGCCTGTCGACGGGCTACTACGTCATCGGGACGCGGGCTGAGCTGAAGAAGAAAGGGATTCTCACCGAGCAGGGCGGCGGTCGTGTGCTCTTCATCCTCTGGCGGACCGGCAAGACGCTGCAGCCGGCGCGCAATCTCGATCCGTCGCTCTTCACGCCGATCGACACGCGCAAGGTGACGTCGATCCCGCTGCCGAGCACGCGCGCGCAATACCAGGTCGCCTCGCTTCAGGATCTGGACTACATCGCGGAGCAACGCGGCGACCACAACAAGTACAGCGGCGTATCGAGCCTCACGATCACCTCGCCGGTCGATTTCTGGCGGACCTCGAAATTCCTCGTGATCATTCTCGAGGGATCATCGGGGACGGTGAGTAATCGTCCCACGGTAAGCTCCGAGGAGAAGCTGCTGACCCGTTAGACGCGTTGGAACAAGCGGCAATGAAAGAGGCCAGGAAGAAATTCCTGGCCTCTTTGATTGATGCTAGTTTTTGGGGATGCAAACGCGCTGCCCGTGGCCTTCCGATAACGCCCAGATGATCGCCTACCATGACACGGAATGGGGAGTCCCCGTGCACGATGATCGCCAGCTCTTTGGCAAGCTCGTGCTCGACGGATTTCAGGCTGGTCTTTCGTGGGCCATCATTCTTCGCAAGCGCGACGCGTTTCTCAAAGCCTTCGACGGCTTCAATCCCGAGAAGATGGCACGCTACGATGCCCGCCGGATCGCCAAGATCCTCAGGGATCCGGGCATCGTTCGCAACAAACAGAAGGTGAAATCGGCGGTCGGGAATGCCCGCGCCTTCATGACAATGAAGGGCGCAGGTGAGTCATTCGATCAGTTTCTCTGGCAATTCGTCGGCGGCAAGCCCAAGGTGAACGCCTGGAAGACACCGCGCGGGCTACCGGCTGAGACGAAAGAATCGAAAGCGATGAGCAAGGCTTTGGTGGAGCGAGGCTTTCACTTCGTGGGTCCGACGATTTGCTACGCGTTCATGCAAGCCGTGGGGATGGTCAACGACCATGTGGTGACGTGTTACAGATATGCTGAACTGAAAACCGGAGCTGGGAGTTAGGAGTCTGGATCCCGACTCCCAACTCCTGGCTCCTTTACTTCGCCCGCTCCAGATACTGACCGGACCGCGGGTCGACGCGAACCGTCTCGCCCGGACTGATGAACTCCGGCACCTGCACGGTCACACCATTCGAGAGCTTCGCGGGTTTGGTGCTCGCGGTCTTCGTCGCGGTCTTCATCACGGGTGAGGTCTCCACGACCTTGAGCTCGATCACCGACGGCAGCTCGATCGCGATCGGCCGGCCGTCCAGCCACTCCACCTGCACCACCATCTCGGGCTGCAACCAGGGCGTGTCCTCGCCTACGGCGCGCTCGTCGAGCGTGAACTGCTCGTACGTCTGCTGATCCATGACGTGCACGCCGCCCTGGTCCTGATACAGGACCTGCATTTCCTTCGTGTCGAGACGCGCTTCGTTGAGGAAATCGGTCGCCGCGAGCCGCTGATCGAACGTGTTGCCCGAAACCAGGTTTCTAAATCGCACCTGGACGAATGCTCGGAGATTGCCTGGCGTGCGATGCGTGAAGTCCATGACGCGGCACGGCTGGCCGTCGATCATCAGGACGTGACCTTTGCGGATGTCTGTGGCTTTCATGGGAGCGGGAACTTAAACGGACCGCCTTGGCACTCCAAGGGGCCGAGTGCTATCTGCTTGTCTGACAAGGCGCCGTTTACTAGCGTGAGCAGCCTCACACACGGTTGCTGTGTCGGATTGCAGCTTTCCGCAGCAGGGCGTCCACAACGTAGGAAAGCGTTTCTAGCATAAGGTAATGAGTAACAGTCAGATAGATGACAGGCACCAAGCTTGCCTCTAAGTCCGCCGTAAGGGAGGAAAGCATGATCAGGCCCATCATCCATCGCCAACTGACCCGCGGCGACCTCGCCTGCCTCGTCGACGAGATCGCGCGGATGGATGTGTGCGAAGGACGGGACGCCGACCAGGCGCTGCAGGCCGGCGCCGTCGACGCGGTCCTCGATTCCCCCGCCGCGCTCGAAGCGGTCCTCGGCCGCGGCGGCGCGCCTGCGCCACTCCCCCTGACCTTGCTGTGGTACATCCCGATTCGCGCGCAGCTGCGCACCCGTGGCGTCACCGACATCCTGCTCGCCGACTATGCCGCCACGCTTCCCGTCGTCTTCGCAACGTCGCAGTCCCAGCGTACGATCGCGCGGATGGATGTGTGCGAAGGACGGGACGCCGACCAGGCGCTGCAGGCCGGCGCCGTCGACGCGGTCCTCGATTCCCCCGCCGCGCTCGAAGCGGTCCTCGGCCGCGGCGGCG
>QHTY01000205.1:0-8478 GCA_003220985.1 Gemmatimonadota bacterium | reverse complement strand
CGAGTGGGTCGAACGCGGCAGCTCCGGAAGCGGGATGGTCCGCGCCTACGTGACGTTCGCCGGGCGGATGCTGGCGCTGGCCGCCGATCTGCTCGAGTCGTCTGCACCCGAAGAGGCCTCGCTCTGCTCGCGCGCCGCCGAGGCCCGCACCGAGCTGCATGCGGCGCTCGCGGAGGCTCGTGTCGACTACATCGGCGAGGATCCGCACAGCAGCGAAAGCCGCCTCAACCGGTTCTTGAGGCGGCTCGCCCAGGATAATTAGGTACGGGCGCAGCATGCTGCGCCCCTACCGTCCTACCATTTCGTAATCCCGTCCTGGAACTGCTTCGACCGCTCCGTCAAATCGATCGGAGTGATTGAAGGATCCTGCTTCACCTGTTCCACGCGCTGCAGATTCGCAACAGCCTTCCCGTACGTCCCCTCGATCGCCAGCGCCGCGCGATACTGCGCGACGGCGTCGGCGTACCGACCGGTCAGCTCGAGCGCCATGCCCAAGTTGTTGTGAAACGCCGCGACCTTGTCCTCGATCTCGTTGGCGCGAGCCAGCGGACCGATTGCGTCCTCGAACCGCTGCACCTGCATGTACAGCACGCCCAGGTTGTTCATCGCCCAGGTATCGCTGTCGTTCTTTACGATCGCTTGGCTGTAGGCGACGATCGCGTCATCGGTCTTGCCCTGCGCTTCGAACGCGCGACCCTGCAGCCGTAGCGGTTCGCTCGACGTCGAATCGAGCGCGATCGCCTGTTCGATGTGCTCGAGCGCGCGGTCGGGCTGCCCTGATTCGAGCAACACGCGGCTCAGGTTGAGATGACTCTTCACATGCGTCGAGTCGATCGTGAGTGCCTGCACGAACGCGCTCTCCGCCTGTGCGCGGTCGCCGGACTTCCACGCCGACAGGCCGAGCATGTAGAAGCCCCAGGCGTTGCTGGGCCGGCCCTCGGTGTAGGTCTTGAAGAGGACCGTGGCGTCGTCGTAGCGCCGCTCGCGATAGGCGGAATCCGCCATCTCGAACGTCACCGGACCGCTGATGACGAGCGCCGGCTTTTCGGTAGTGGTGCTGACGTTGTTGGGGACGCTGCCCGTGGGCTGCGAGACGGGCTCACTCGCGCGTGCCTGGTCGGGACTACGATCGCCGCAGGCAGCGAAGGTGTACGCGGCGATCACCATGCTGACGATTGCGGCCATCAAGATGACCGGAAACCGCAGCGAACGGTTGGACCGATCCAGCTCAAACTGGTACGACATGGCTCCTCCGGGAGCAGGGGTTCGCCCCTGGAAAAGCAGATGCGGTGCCAGGTGTCAGGTGTCTGGTGTCAGTTGCTAAGTAAGGACTTACGAAACTGGCGTGCACCGCGTGTGTCCAACCAACCACTACGAGTCCGACGCCTTGGTGTCCCGTTGAACTCCCAGGCGGCGCATGATTTTCAGCAGGCTCGCGTGATCAGCCAGGCCAAGTTCTTTCGCGGTCTTCGTCACGTGCCACTCGTTTCGCTCTAACGCCTGTATGACGATCTGCCGCTCGACCTCTTGCTTCTGCTCCTCAAACGTGCGTGGTCCGTCTAAAGACGTGCGTGGTACGTGGTGCGTGGTGCGTTGGCGGATTTCGACCGGCACCGCCGACTGCGGCAGCTCGTCGCCGTCGGTCGCAATGATCATCCGTTCAACGACATTGCGAAGCTCGCGAATGTTGTTGCGCCGCCAATCGTACGACATCAGCGCCTCGACCGCATCGGGCGCGACGGTCTTCTGCTTCACGCCGAAGCGCTCGCAGGTCGCGGCGACCAGGTGCTCGACCAGCGCCGGGACGTCGGAGAGACGATCGCGCAGCGGCGGCACGCGCAGCACATGCACGTTCAGCCGATAGAACAGGTCCTCGCGGAACCGTCCCTCCGCCACTTCCTTCTCGAGATCGCGATGGGTCGCTGCGACGACGCGCGTGTCGACAGCGATCGTCTTGTTCGCGCCGACGCGGGTGACTTTGCGCTCCTCGAGCACGCGCAGGAGCTTGGCCTGGGCGGCGGGCGGCAGATCGCCGATCTCGTCCAGAAACAGCGTGCCGCCGCTGGCGGCTTCGAACGCCCCCTTCCGCGTGGCGGTGGCACCGGTGAACGCGCCGCGCTCGTGGCCGAACAGCTCGCTTTCCACCAGCTCGTGCGGCAGCGCCGCGCTGTTGAGCGCGATGAATGGGCCCTTGGGGCTGGGGCCTAGCCGATGCAGTTCGCGAGCGACCAACTCCTTGCCGGTGCCGCTCTCACCGCCGATGAGTACAGTGCTCGGCGCCGGCGCGACGCGGACGACTGCCTCCTTGAGTTTCGCGAGCGCGGGACTCGTCCCGACGAGCGGGGACTCGAGCCCGAAGCCGCGTCGCAAGAGCGTGACCTCGGTCGTCAGGCGGCGGCGCTCCATCGCATTCTCCACCTCTTGCGCGACCCGTTCCATCGACTCGGCCTTGTCTATGAAGCTGTAGGCGCCAAGCCGGATCGCCTGCGCGCAGCGGTCGTAATCGCCCGTTCCCGTGTACACGATGACCGGCACACGCAGTCCCAGGCGCTCGACCGAGCGCAGTACCTCGAAGCCATCCATGCCGGGCATCTCGAGATCGAGAATGACGCAATCGACTGAGTCGCGCGTCAGGCTCTCGAGTGCCGTGCGACCGCTTTGGGCGATGAGCGTCTCGTAGCCGCGGAGACGCTTGAGGTCATAGGCGTACTGCTCGGCCATAGCGGGCACATCGTCGACGATGAGGACCAGAGTCATTGCACGGGGATCTCCACGACGAACGTGCTCCCCTTGCCGGGCTCAGTCTCAACCTGGAGCGAGCCATTCGAATCCAGCACCAGTCTGCGCACGATCGACAGGCCGAGGCCCGTACCGCCCGGTTTCGTCGTATAGAAGTCGCCGAACGCGCGATCCAGCTCAGCCTTGCTCATGCCGCGCCCCGTGTCGCTCACGGCGATACGCACGATGCCCTTTCCCTGTTCAGTCGTGACCGTCACCGTGCCATTCTTGCCGTCGAGGCTGTCGACGGCGTTGCTCACGAGGTTCTCGATGACGCGTCGTAACACGAGCGCGTCTGCCGACACCGCAGGAAGCCCGTCTGCCAGCTTTGCCTTCACCGCGCCGGATCCGCCGATCGTCTCGCGGACGACCGCATTCACATCCGTCGTCTTCCGCTCCGTCTGCGGAGACAGCTTGGCGTAGTTGGCAGCGAGCGTCTCGAGGTAGTTGATACTCGATTCAACCGTTCCTTGTCGCTCAGTGAACACCTGCGGCAATTCGTCGGGCTTGTCGCGCGCCACCTGCGTGAGGTGGCGAAACACGTTGCGCAGCGGCGCGAGGCCGTTCTTGACGTCGTGATTGACCTGACGGGCGAGATCGCCGATGGCGATGCGGGCCTCGACCGGTGTGCTGATGCGGGTCGAGAGCCAGCCGGCGAGCAGCAGTGCGGCCAGCGCCGCGACGAGCACGGCGGCGCCGAACCAGAGATTCACGTTGTGCTGCAGGGCCGTGAGCAGCGCGACCGAGCGGGTGATCTCGATGCGTGCCTGCTCAACCCGCCCCGGACCGTCGGTCGCGTCGATATAGGGAAGCGTGAGCGGCGGACCGACGACGAGCTTGCCAGAGTCGGACCTCGTGGAATCGCGCGGCAGGGCCAGCGCTACGCCCAGCTCCGGGTCGCGCGCGAGGCGCAGGAGAAACGCTGAATCGACGACGATGCCGCCGACGAGCCGAAAGGGCCGGCGCGCGATGCTCAGCGTGTCGGTCGTCACGAGCGCGAGAAATGGACCTTCCGCGGCGGCGGCGCGCACGAGCGTGAGGCTGTCCGTCCCCTCGCCCGGGGGAATCGCGGGGCCGAGGCGGCCGAACTCGTTGCGAAAATGCCCGGAAGAGACGACCCGCCCTTCGTCGTCCTGGATCTGGAGGAATCCGAGCCCGGCGAGGCGCATGGCATCCGTGGCGTAGTCGAGGACGTACGCGCTGTCCTCACCGCGCAGCACCATCCCCCGGAACTGGTTGTCACCAGCGAGCGAGCCCTTGAGCGCCGCCAGGCGCGAAGCGATGCGGCCGTTCTCGCGGGCGATATCGGCGCGAATCACATCCACGAGTGCCAAGACGCGGAGCTCGTATTCGCCCGTGATGCGGCGCGACATCGCGTCCCGGATGCCGAGACCAAAGACGAGCAGCGGGACCAGCACCACCACCCCGAAGGAGATGAGGAGCCGGGTCCGGAAGCTCATCGGGCGAGATGCACGGTTCCGTCTTGATCCACCGTCCAGCGCGCCCCGTCGCGCCGCACGATGGCGGTGGCGCGCGTCTCCACGAGGCCCGTAAACGTCGCGGCCCACGAGGGCAGCAGCTCCTTCGCGGTGCGGCACGCATCGGGAGTCACGCGCGGCAACGCGACCACGTAGCCCAAGTCCTTGCCGCCAGCCAGCGCAGCGCTGAAGTCGTCAGGCGCTCGACCCGTGGCGACGGCGTGGGTCAAGGCGGCAAGGCGACCGGCCAACTCTCGCGCGGTGGGATCGGAACGGGAGTAGAGAATGCGCTTCTGCGCGGTTGCGGCAGGAGGCGAGCTCGTCGGCGCGCCTCCGCTGCCGCAGCCCTTCAGGTCGAGCCACCATCCTCCCCCTTCGGCGCGGCGCGCTTCGGTGCGCACCGACTGCTCGAGGCCCCCGCCGTCGAATCTGGCGCTGCTCGGGTCGGCGGTGACGTAGACGTACGTCCGGTCCCATGGCAGCGGGACGACCGCGTGATTCTGGAGCGTGGCTCCGTAATCGCGCAGCGCGCGATCGCGGGTGACGAGCAGATCCACCCCGGCATCGAGCAGGTCTCGTGCATCGCCGCTGGCGACAAGTTTGAACATTAGGGTGTCCCCGCCCGCGCTGTGCGCGCGAATCTCCTGCGCCGTCGTCGTTGCGCTCGTGGCCCAAAAGCGGCCGGTGCCAATCGGCCAGCTCGAGTCCGGCGCGGGCTTGGTGACGGCGAGGCTGCGATCACCCAACATGGGCGGCAAGTCGTCCTGGCCCTTCGCGAGCGTCACGGTGACGGTGCGCGCGTCGAGCGCGCTGAGCGTATAGCCGAGCCCGCCCCTGCCGAACACGACGTCTTGGGCGGTGACCGGTGCGCCGTCCCAGAACTGCGCGCCGTCGCGCAGCCGGACGGTCCAGCGCCGGCCCCCGTCGTCCTTGGTCCATTCGCCGGCGAGCTCGGGCAGCGTGTGGCCTTCGCAGTCGATTCTCGCCGGAGTCTCGTAGAGCTCACGAAACACGACGCGCTCAGCGTCGTTCCGCGCGAACGGTACGTGACGGGGATCCACCGGTTCGGTGAGCCCAATGGTGATGGTTGCATGCCTCGCGACCGGACCGGTGGACAGCAGGCACTTGTCCTCCGCCACTCCCGCCTCTCCCACTCCGGGCGTCACGCCGGTTCGCGGGTGGGCGCAGGCTCCCAGCAGGGCTAGGGCCCCGATGATGGAAACGCGATGCGCTGGCATGAAATAACGATACACTACACTATCTCTCCATGGGATTCGCACGCACAGTCCTCCTGAAAGCCTCCCGCAGCCAGTGGCTCGCCCGCCAGCTGCGCGAGCGACGCTTCTTCCAAAAAGCCGCGCGGCGCTTCATGCCCGGTGAAACGGTCGACGATGCACTCGAGGCGGCCGGCCAATTCGGGAAAGCGGGGCTCGGCAGCGTACTCACGGAATTGGGTGAGCAGGTCACGAATCGTGCCGAGGCCGCCGCGGTGCGCGATCATTACCTCGGCGTGCTCGAGAAGATCCAGCGCCGCAAGCTTCCCGCGCACATCTCCATCAAGCTCACGCATCTGGGCATCGAAGCGAGCCGCGAGGGGTGCGTGCAGGACGTGCTGAAGCTCGCCGCGCGCGCCGAGCAGGCGCGCTCGTTTCTGTGGATCGACATGGAAGAGTCGCGCTACGTCGACCTGACGCTCGACGTGTACCGGCGCGCGAAAGCCGAGTGGCCGAACGTCGGCGTCTGTCTGCAGGCCTACCTGCACCGCACCACGAAAGACCTGGAAGCCCTGCTGCCCATCGCTCCGGCCATCCGTCTCGTCAAAGGCGCCTACAACGAGCCCGCCGATGTCGCCTTCCCCAAGAAGCGCGACGTCGACGAGAACTACCGCCAGCTCGCCAAGCGCCTGCTTAGCGAGGCGGGGCGCCAGCGGGCGAAGCCCGTCTTCGGCACGCACGACCTCGGACTCATCGAGACGATCCGGAAGGCGGCCGTGGACCAGCGCGTGGATCCCTCTTCATATGAGTTTCACATGCTGTACGGGATTCGGGCCGCGGAACAGCGGAAGCTGGCGTCGCTGGGGGCGGAAGTGCGCGTCCTGATCAGCTATGGCAGCGCCTGGTTTGCCTGGTACATGCGACGGCTGGCCGAACGCCCCGCCAACGTGTGGTTCGTGCTCCGAAACGTCGTATAGATTAAGGATATGGCCACTTCCTCCATCGTCCGCCCGCAACGCGAATCCCGCGACTCGGTCGTGATCCGATTTGCCGGCGACTCGGGCGATGGCATGCAGGTGACCGGCAGCCAATTCACACTCGAGACCGCGCTCGCGGGCAGCGATTTCTCGACCTTCCCCGATTTCCCCGCCGAGATCCGCGCGCCCACCGGGACGACGGTTGGCGTGTCGGCGTTCCAGATCCATTTCGGCGGCAAAGACGTCATGACGCCGGGCGATGCGGTGGACGTGCTCGTCGCGATGAACCCCGCCGCGCTGACGGTCGAACTCGGGAATCTGCGGGTGGGCGGCACAGTGATTGTCGATACGGCGGCGTTCAATGAGCGCAACCTCAACAAGGCGGGATACGAGCGCAACCCACTCGACGACGATTCGCTGGCCAAGTATCAGGTTCTCAAGTTCGACATCACGAAGCTCACCGCCGACGCGGTGAAGCCACACGGCCTATCGTCGCGTGAAGCGCATCTCTGCCGCAACATGTGGGCGCTGGGCTTGCTGTTGTGGATGTACGGCTACGAGCGCGCGGCCACGATTGACTGGCTGAAGCGCAAGTTCGCGAAGAAGCCGGTGATCGCCGAGGCCAACGTCGCGGCGCTCAACGCCGGGCACGCGTTCGGGGAGACGGCCGAGATGGCCGAGCACATGGTCGGCTATGTGGTGCCGAAGGCGGAGGTGCAGCCGGGGCGCTATCGGACGGTCAGTGGAACCGAAGGCCTGGCGTGGGGGCTGGTAGCCGGGATGCGTGCGGCGGGCATCGAGAAGATGGTGTTCGCCGGCTATCCCATTACGCCGGCGTCGGCGCTGCTGCACACGCTCGCCAATCTTCGCGCCTACGGCGTCATCACGTTCCAGGCCGAGGACGAGATTGCCGCGAGCGGCGCGGCGCTCGGCGCTGCCTATGCCGGCGCGCTGGGCGTGACCTCGAGCTCAGGGCCGGGGATTGCCCTCAAGACCGAGATGCTCGGGCTCGCGATCGCCACGGAGCTGCCGCTCGTCGTGATCGATTCGCAGCGCGCGGGCCCGTCCACCGGCATGCCCACGAAAGCGGAGCAATCAGATCTGTTTCAGGCGGTGCATGGCCGCAACGCCGACGCGCCACTCGCGGTGGTGGCACCGGTATCGACGGCCGATTGTTTCGATATCGCGATCGAGGCGGTCCGCATCGCCACGAAATACATGACACCGGTGATCATCCTGAGCGATGGGTACCTGGCGCACGCCGCCGAGCCATGGCGCATTCCGCGCGAGGCCGATCTGCCGCGCTTCCCCATCACGTACCGCACTGATCCCGAGGGATTCCATCCGTTCCTGCGCGATCCCGACACGCTGGCCCGGCCCTGGGTGAAGCCGGGGACGCCGCAGCTCGAGCATCGCATCGGCGGGCTCGAGCGCGACTACGATACGGGACACATCTCGTACGACCCCGACAACCACGCCCGCATGACGAACGCGCGCGCTGATAAGATCGCCGGGATCGCGAATGACATTCCGCTGCAGACCGTCGCGCTCGGGGAGGACCACGGCAAGCTGGCGGTCGTGGGGTGGGGCTCGACGTTCGGTGCGATTCATCAAGCGGTGAAGATCGCCCGCGACGAGGGCACCGACGTCGCGCACATTCACGTACGCTATCTCAGTCCCTTCCCGCGCAACCTGGGTGAGCTACTCAAGCGCTACGAGCGCGTGCTCGTGCCGGAGATGAACAATGGCCAGCTCGTGAAGCTGCTCCGGGCCGAGTACTTGGTCGACGCGGAAGGATTCAGCAAGGTCACGGGAAAACCGTTCCGAGTGACGGATATCGTGCAACGCATCCGCGGTGGCGCTCCCCCTCCCTCCGAGGGAAGCGGGTTAGGCGGCGAAGCCGGATGACCGTCACCACGATCACCGACGCGCAGCTCGCGCCGAAAGACTACGCCTCCGACCAGGAAGTCCGCTGGTGCCCGGGGTGCGGCGACTACGCGATTCTCAAAGCGGTCCAGAAGGCGTGCGCCG
>QHTY01000309.1 GCA_003220985.1 Gemmatimonadota bacterium | reverse complement strand
CGATCAGCGCCTGGCGGTTGCGGTCGAGATTCCTGAACAGCGATTCCGCCAAGTCGAGCCGATTCGACCGGAACAACGGCGAGTAGGTGAGTTGGATGTTCAGGTTCCACCAGATCGCCGGCCAGGGCGTGGCGTTGAACCAGGGGCCGTTCAAGTCCAGGATCGGCCCGTCGGCGCGCATCGCGGAGCCGAGCTTGTAGATCTGAATCCAGTAGTAGGCTTCGAGACGCGCGTCCGGGAACGAGAGGAAACTCGCGGGATAGTAGCTGTGCCACCACCGGCGATGGCCGTCGACGAGTCTCGTCAGGCCCCACCGGGCAGCTGCCGCCGTCGATCCGCGAGCCTCGGCGAGCGCGGCCGGACCGTCCTTGCCATAGCCGATGCTGACATAGAAGGTCCTCACCCCCTGACCCCCTCTCCCTTCGGGAGAGGGGGAACGAAGTATGGACTCGGCGTGGGCATCGCCGCCGATGAAGGGTTGCACGCTCGTCAGCTCAGCCGCCGTGCGCGTGACCGTCGGCGCGGGATGCAGATCCTCGGGCGCGAACGCCTCCTTGCGGGCGACTTTGCGGGGCGGTCGCGCCTCGGCGGGTACCCAGTCGAGCGCTACAGCTCGCTCCCCTCCCCTTCCCTCGAGCACGATCACGATCACTGAGGGATCCGTTGCCGTGAAACTGCGCCAGCGGATATCGCCTCGATCGGTCGTTACCGTCCCGCTCGCCTCTGCGTCCCAGAGCGCCAGCCGCGCCGTCCCCCCGGTCAGCGTCCCGGCGGTTTTCAGGACGACGCGCCCGATCGGGAAACGCGACTGGTCGTGCACGACGTCGGTACGGTTGATCGTCCATCCGAGGGCGCTGTCTCGCGCATCGATCGTCGCGCCGAGCCGCCCGTTGCCGATGAACGCGCTCTCGCCCCACCCGGTCGGGAGGCGGTCCCACACCAAGTCTTGGCGCGCGAGGAACGCGGCCCAGTCGACGGGGCCCTGCAGGGCGAGGAGTGCTGTGAGCGAGAATTGGAGGATCATGGCAGGATGCTCGCGACGACCTTTGTCGTCCACTCGCCGTGATTGTTCTTGTATGTCCCGCGCATCCACACGAGCGCCGTCCGGCGATCCTTCCACCGGGGCACGAGTGGCCGCAGGTTGTCCATGATCGAATTGGCGGTGATGGGTTCCCAACTCCAGGTGGCGCCGAAGTCGCGCGTAGTGCCGCGGAACAGCTCGTGGTGGCGCTCGCCATCCGCCGTACTGACGAGCGGTGTGTCGGTGACCGGCTCCGCGTCGGTCGAGATGTACACCACGTCGGGGTTGTTGGGATCGAGCGCGGCGAGGCCCGTGTAATCATCCTCCCCGGCGTAGAGCCGCGTGCCGGCGTAGGCGATCTCGTGCACCCGCCACGTCGATCCGTCCCAGCGCGCGTATTCGAACCGGTGGTCGAAGCCTCCCTGGCCGCGTGGCA
>QHTY01000308.1 GCA_003220985.1 Gemmatimonadota bacterium | reverse complement strand
TCGCGATCACGGCGCTGCGCGCCATGCTTCAACGTGGCTTGGACCCCGGAGGAGCTGGCCGCGGCGGCGGTGCGGCCGGCGGTACGGCGGCTTGCTGCTGCTTCGCCTGATACATCGCGACGAGGCCGCGGATGATGAAGAACACGCCGAGGGCATCGAAGAGGATGCTCACCACGTTGAAATCGCCCCGAAACACCGAATCGCCCCGCACCAATCCGATGGCGATGATGACTGCCCCCCAAAAGATGCTTTTCACCAGAGGTCCCTGGCTCGAGGAGCTACCAATGTAGCAAATTCATGCTACCCCGACATCATCCGGAGTGACTATGGGATTGGCCACGGCCCCGGTCGCCCTCGCGGTACAACAAGACACGACCGCAGTCGGCGCGTGGTACACGCACCCGGCTTGGACAGCGCTCGGCATCGTCACGCTGGTGTTGCTGATCGTGCTGATTTCACGGGTCGGCCGGCGCGAGCCGCCTAATTCTGGGTCCGGGTGAGCCGCAGCTCGGCCCACGCGACCTCGCGGGCCTCGATCACTTCGCGCACCTGCCGTTCGCGCGCCGTGAGCGGCGCCGTCCCGGTCTTCACTTCGAGAAACACCACCCGCCGGACTTCACCCGCGGCGAGGCCGTCGAATACGATCAGATCGACGGGACTGCCGAGAAAGCGCGCGTCTTTGGGATTGAAACCGAACTCGGGGAGATAGGGAACGAGCTGCTCGTGAACCTTGCCGGCGGTTACGGCGAGACTCCGTTGCACGGCGTCCTCACGAATTGCGGCGCTGTAGCGAAGTTTCCAGACCAGAAAGTAGAGCGACGCAATGATGATTCCGATGACGATGCCGAGCAGGAGCTCGATCCGGCTGGACGCCACGCCCACTCCCCACCTCCGATACGGGTGTGATCAAACGTAGCGTGGCGGACAAGATTGCTTACGAGTGGACGCGCTGCTCCCAGCGCTGGAGCCGAGGGGCGGCGCGCGCCGCCAATCTGACGGATCCGAAGAGCAAGAGTGCAAAGAGCAGGGCGATCGCGAACTCGCGTGGCCGCCAGCGCGCCGGTGGCGGCGCGAACCCGGCGAGCCCGAGCACCGCGGCGAGCACGATCACGGCGTCAAAGCTGGTGCGCTGCCAATAATCGCCGTTCAGGTGCAGCCACATGCCGAATTCATCGAATGTCAGGGCCAGCCCGATACCGTACATCACCGCGGCCGCCGGGGCCGCCGGCCCAGGGCTAAAGAGGAGATAGGCCCCCACACCCGCAAGCAGAAAGATGCCGTAGTTGAGGTGATGGACATGCGTGTCGCGGACGTGCAGGTAGATGTCGGGCATGCGGTGCAGCGTCATCAGGATGCTGACGACTCGCGCCGCGATGAATGTCAGCAGCAGGCTGAGGAGGACCAGCCGGGCGAGCGGGCGCGTGTTGGACGGGAGCATGGGCTCCCATCAAGACTCCGCAATTACCGCGCCGGACACATCGCTTCTAGACCGAACAGACCTCCACGCCCTGCTTCAGCGAGGTCAGCGGGTCCCGCGTCGGCACGAATTCATGCGCCACGAAGCCGGTGAAGCCGGTATCCGCGATGGCTCGCGCAATCGCGTGGTAGTTCAGCTCTTGCGTGTCATCCAGCTCGTGGCGACCCGGCACTCCGCCGGTATGGAAGTGTCCGATGTGGGCGGCATGCTGCCGGATTGTGCGAATGACGTCCCCTTCCATGATCTGCATGTGGTAGATGTCGTACAGCAGCTTCACGCGGGGGGAACCGACCGCCTCGATGATCGCGGCGCCGAAGGCCGTCCGATCGCCCTGGTAGTCTTTGTGATCGACCTTGCTGTTCAGCAGCTCCACACAGATCGTCACGCCGTAGCGCTCGGCCGAGGGCGCGATGCGCTTGAGCCCGGTCACACACGCCTCCGTGGCCTGCGCGTCGCTCCGTCCCTGCCGGTTGCCGAACATCGCGATCAGGTTGGGAACGCCGTGCTGCTGCGCCAGCGGCAGCGCGCGCTCCAATTCACCGACCAGCAAATCGTGGTTCGCGGGGTCGTTGAAACCACGGGGAATGAAATCGTTGCGGATCGCGGCGTACCCCATCGAGCAGACCAGTCCGTTCTCACGAACGATCGGCCAATCTTCGGGAGCGAGCAGGTCGATGCCGGCGAGGCCCATGGCTTTGCCGGCCTTACACAGATCCGGCAAGGGGATGGAGCGATAACACCATCTGGATGCGGATTGCTTGAGACGACTTGGCGGATCGGCGGATCGTCGGATCGGCGGATGGCCAACAGGTGCGAGAGATAGGCTCGCTAGCACACCTGCAGAAAGTGCTAGAGCATCACGTCGTGTCACGATCCGCCCATCCGTCGATCCGCCCATCCGGCGTCCCATCAGAACTCCAGGCCCTTGAGATAGTTGTAGCTCGCCGCGATATCCTGGAACGGCTGCGGCGGCTGATCGTGC
>QHTY01000307.1 GCA_003220985.1 Gemmatimonadota bacterium | reverse complement strand
TCGTCACGCTCGCGGGTGGATGGGCGATGGCGCTCGGGTATACCATCGTGGCGGTACTAGCCACCTATCAGATGTGGTGGAGGAAACCATGAAAACGCTCTTCCTTGGCGTGGTCACGGCCGCGCTACTGCATATCACGCCGACCGTCGTACTCGTCAAACGCCAGGACGCCGTAAGCCGGCTGTTACCGGGCGCGGACCAGTTCTCTGCGCGCGAGGTGCATGTCAGCAGCTCCGACTCACGCCGCGTTCACGACGCGGTGGGTTGGGAGCCGCCCGATGGGATGGTCACGTTCTACGTCGGGAAGCGTCAGGACCAGGTCACCGGTGCGCTGATGTTCATGCGCGTCGATTGCCAGCACGGGCCGCTCGAGCTCGCCATCGGATTCGAGCCGCAGGGCACGATCCGCGGCGTCGAGGTCACGAAAGCCACGGTCGAAATGAAGCCGTGGGTGCTCGAGGCGCTGCGGGCTGGGCTCACCGACGCCTATCGCGGACTCGCGCTCGATCAGGCGCCGGCCGGTGCCGAGAAGGTGAAGCCGCGCGTCGGCGCGATGCCGGCGTACATGGCCGAGCTGGTCGACAAAGGTGTGATGCACGCGGCGGCCGCCTACCGCCTGTTCTACGGCCGCAAGTAACCCCAGGTGTGCAACCGATCGAAATCCTCAAACCACCGATCTCCAATGTCCTTTCGATAGTACATGTTGGGGATCATGATGTTTTCGATCCGGTTGTAAGCCTGTTTCTGCGCGGCCTTCATCGTGGTGCCGGTGCCAACGACGATGAGGACGACGCCGGACGTGCCGGTGACGACCCACTCGTTGTTGATCTGCTTGACGTCTTCGATGTGGACGCCGTCGCGCGTGGGCTTTTTGAAAATGATCACGGCGTCCTTGGAGTTCTTGGCGAACGTCTCGGGATCGGTATAGGGAAACGGCGGGACCATGATGCGCACGCCGACCTGGAACCCGCTGCGCGCCTTGAATGACGTGATCGAGCCTTCCGCGAGACGGTAGAAGAATTCGCCGATCGGCGTGATCATCCCTTCCTGCTGGATGCTGATGGTGGGGTAGCCGAATCGCGAGGTGAACTCGAGCGGATAAATGCCGTTCGAGTTCACCATGCAGTTCACGTCGATGTAGCCGACGTAATGCTCCTCGCGCAGCTTCGACTCCATTTTCTTGAGCGTCGCGTTGAAGACGCGCGTGGGGTCCGTCCAGAACATCGTCGTGCCCATCTCGCCGGTGGACGGCCCGATATCGCCGGGGAACAGCTTCTTGTGCTCGAAGTTCATGTTCACCGGCAGCACGAACTCTTTTCCGTTGAAGAAGCCGCCGGCCGCCACCTCGACGCCCACGATGCGGCGCTGCAGCTGGAACGCCTTCACGCGGTCGGCCCAGGCGCGCTGGTAGTCCTCGAGCACCTGGATCACGTCCTTGCCGTCTTCATCCTCGCCCACGAACAGCAGCTGCTTGATGTTTTGCGCCTCGCCGCTCGGCTTGATGACGTAGCGGTTGGGGTTGGCGCGTACGTAGGCGAGCGCGTCGTCGAACGAATGGAAGTTTTCCTGCGGGATGATTGCCACCCCGGCCTTTTTCAGCTCCTGCTGCCCAAAGGCGCGGTCGTCCTCGAGTTGGTCGGTATATGGCGAACCGCCCACGACCAGCTTGCCGGTCTGCCGCAGTTGCTGTGCCTTGGCGCCCTGGCCGAGGACGTCGTCGAACACAACGACGTCGGCCCAGGGTACGTCGCGCACCCAGTCGTCGGTCTTCGGGACGAAGCCGTCGGCGATCTCGCGCTCATCTTTCGACTCGATGAACAGCTTCACCTCGTGGCCTTCCTTGACGACCTGCCACGCGATGTCGGCGATCAGTGCGTCCAGCGAAACGAACAGGAATTTCTTTTTGTCCAAAGCCGCTCCGGCGCCTTGAGTAAGCGTTATCGAAAACGTGGTGGCACGATACGCAAAAAGCACATCCCTCGCTACGCGCGCGTGTCGCGCGGCCGTCGATGCGCGTGCGCATGAAGGGCGAACCTTCCAGAGTCAGACCGGTAGAGTCGGAACACGCCAGACAAACGATCGAAGCGATGGCAACGACGACGCGTAGCGCACGCATAACACGCTCCTGAATGCGACCTCAGAACCTGCGGAACTCAGGTTGGAGTCGCAAGCGCCGATGCGCGTCCCTCCTTTGAGGGAGTGGCGGAGGTGTCGGGTGTGGGATTATCCGTGTCCTAAAGGACCGGCGCTTCAGCGCACGGCCCAACTGGAATCCCGGTCCCTCTTTTCAGTCACAACTCCGCTTGCTGGACAAGGTGGTCCGGTATCGGTTCGGGGATAATGCCGAGCTGATGGGAGCGTGGGAGAGTGCCCGCAACGTGGCTGGGTCGTTCCAGACCAAGAACGAGCCCGAGTCTGGGCCGGGCGGTAGTGAGACGCCGAAGGCGGCGTGATGTCCTCACCCCCTGACCCCCTCTCCCTTCGGGAGAGGGGGGACGAATAACAAGGCGCGGTGGCCTGATCAACTGCCGCGCCCTGTTTGCTTAGCGAAAGAGGGCTAGCGGAGCACGCCGGCGAGCGCCGCGATCGCCCCGACGGCGCCGACCCAGAACACGAACGACCACTTGATCAGATCACCGAAGCGGCGCTCGAAGCGGATCTCGAGGTGCGCCATCTCCTCGTGGATTTTGACAAACCCGACTCGCATTTCCTGACGCAGCTCAGCGATATCCGCGCGTAACTCAGCTCGTAACTCGGCAAGATCGGCGTGCGTCGCGACATCGCTCGCGCGCGCGTCCATCTGATGCATCCAGTTCACAAACTCGGCGCCCTCCTGTCCTCCGAGGGTTTGGTGGAGCTTCTGGGACAACCGAGGCGTGACGGGCACGCCACATCCTAACGTAACCCCCTGACCCCGTCTCCGTTCCGGTCCTCACCCCCTGACCCCCTCTCCCTTCGGGAGAGGGGGAACTAACGGTTGGTGTCGAGCGCCTCGCGCAGCGCCGCTTCGAGGTGCTCTCGACTGGCATCTCTGTTGCGCACTCTAACGACGCGATAGCCCGCACCTTCCAGGAACCCAGTCCGCGCCTGGTCGTAGCCTCGTTGCGCTTCAGTATCGTGCACGTTCCCCTCGAGCTCGATCACAATCCGTTCACTGGGGCAATAGAAATCCACAATAA
>QHTY01000204.1:8104-10548 GCA_003220985.1 Gemmatimonadota bacterium | reverse complement strand
CTGCCCGAGGATCAGGTGCTCGTGACGAGTGCGAAGACCGGCGATGGCATCGCGGATCTGAAAGCGGCTATTGACGCGCTGATTTTACGAGAGGCCGAATGATCCTCGCACTGCTGTTTTGCCTCACCGTTCAGGACACGATCCCCGCGGGCTACGGCATGCTGCGCCGCGACGATATCGTCGTCCGCCTGGCGACCGGCGCGATCGAGATTCAAGTCTCGACGAGCACGTCATCCGCCTGCTCGCTCCCGACACCTATCGCTCGCTGACGCAACTCGTGTCCAGCCGGGCCGCCGACATCGCGGCGGCCGCGCAACGTGGCGGGACGGAGCATGGGATGCTGGTGATGGTCACGTTTCTGGGCATCGTGCCCCAGGCGCGCTTCAACCCTGAGGAGCTCACCATCACGAGTCGCGGGCGACTGTTTCGGCCGATCGGCATCGTCCCGCTGTCACCGACATGGAGCTCCTACCAGCTGGACGCCCGGCAGCAGGCCGCCGCGATCTATCTGTTCGAGCCCGGCATCAGCGTACGCGAACAGCTGACCGTGAGCTACCAGGGTCTCGCGAGCGACGCGTGGAGTCGATCGATCCGGCTGCTGGATCAGGAGCGCGCCCGCGTCAAGGCGCGCGCGCAGCTGGAAGCGAAACCCGATTCTGGAGCTCTGTAGTCCACCGCACGCCAGTCGAGTCGGCACACACCACGCTCACCTCCGGCGGCGCACCCGTTACGGCGCGGTCGCAGCCGAGCGCGAACAGCGCCGCCGCCCACGCGCTCGCCGCCAGCGCGGTGGGCGCGAGCACGGTGACCGAACGCACTGCCGCGGGTGACGCGTTGCGCTCGGCCCGTGTGCGGAGCGAGCCGTTTCGCAGCTCGACCCAGGCGAGCTGGCGCAGCGTGTTGTCCGGATCCGGAATCCCGACGACCCGATGGGTGAGACGACCCGGGCCGCCAATCCACAAGTACTGACCACCGACATCCAGGAGCGCGCTGTCCACTGCGCCCGCGAGCCCCAGCGCCGCGCGATCGAGGGCGTAGCCGGGCACGATGCTGTCGATCACGAGCGTGACGCCGGTGCGCCGCCGAATCTCACCGCGCACCGAGTCGAGCGCGGGGATCGCGCGGTGACGCTGGATCATCGAATCGATGCGATCGACGGAGTCGTGGGCCGCGTCCAGGGCACGGGCGACGCGTTCGCTGTCGGCGCCCCAGGCAGCGGCTGACATCATCGTGCCCAGCTCCGGCCACGCACGCGAAATCCCGGGACGTCCCTCGCCGCGGCACGCCGCGAGCGTGAGGCAGAGCACAAGATTGATTCTCAAGATGGATAGTTGAATATAGATGGCCATGAACGCGTTGCGACAACATCCGCTGCTGTTCGCCGCGATCGCCCTCGCGCTGGTGCTGGGGGGCGTGGGCATCGTGTTGTGGCGGCTGTGGCGCCGCCTGATGCGTTCCGAGCACGAACGGCGCCGCGCGGCGGAGGAGTTGAACCGCCGCCTGTCGGAGCTCTTCTCGCTGCAGGAGCTGTCGTACGTATTGTCGGACTCCATCGAGCTCGACCGCATCGTCGAGCAGGTGGTGCGGTATGCCGTGCGATTTCTCGACGCACAGGGCGCGTTGCTGGCGATGCTGGGTGAGGGACCCAACGACCCGCTCCGCGTCGCGGCTGCGGAGGGGACGCTCTCGACCCTGCGTGGTCAGACGATTCAGGGTGATGACGCCGGCCTCGTGGCGCGCTCGACGGGCCGAGAGCATCTGGAGCTGATTCGGAACTCCGGCGCCGAGCCCACGGTGATCGTCAAGGGCTTCCAGGCGTCAGCCGCGGCGGCGGTGCCGCTGCGATCTCACGGCACGGTCATCGGCACGCTCATCATCACCGATCCGCGCGAAGGGGTGTTCGTTCCCGAAGACATCCGGCTCCTCTCGACGCTCGCCACCCATGCCGCCGTGGTGATCGCGAACGCCCGCTTCTTTGAGATGGTGCGGCGCGCCAAGGAGCAGTGGGAGACGGCGTTCGACGCCCTGAGCGAGGGCATTGCCGTCGTTGACGACGAAGGCCGCGTGCGACGTTCGAACCGCGCGCTCGCCAGCCTCCTCGGGATGCCGCTGCAGAACGTCATCGGCACGCCGCTCGCCGGCGCGCTGCTCGGCAAATCGAACGCGCTGCAGGAGCTCCTGGCGGCGACGCGCCGCGGCGAACGGCCGGCGCCGCTGGTCGCGCGCTCCGAGCCGCTGCGCCGCGCCGTGCGCGTGAACGTGGCGCGGATTCCGGGCGCGGCGACGGAGCACAGCATCGTCGTCATGGTCGAAGACGTCACCGAGCAACAGGCCCTCGAGACGCAACTCGTCCAGAGCGAAAAGCTCGCGGCCGTCGGCCAGCTCGTCTCCGGTGTTGCGCACGAGCTCAACAACCCCCTGACGTCGATCGCCGGCCTTTCAGA
>QHTY01000204.1:0-8089 GCA_003220985.1 Gemmatimonadota bacterium | reverse complement strand
GGACCGCGGCCATCTGCAGGTCATTCAGGAGCAGGCGGAGCGGGCCGGCCGCATCGTGCGCAATCTGCTGACATTCGCGCGCAAGGGCTCGGCCGAGCGCGTCCCGGTCGATCTCAACGACGTGATCCGCCGGACGCTCTCGCTCACGGCCTACGACTTGAAGCTCAAGGATATCACCGTCGAGCGGGAGTTGAGTGGCGCGTTGCCCGAAGTCTTCGGCGACCGGCACGGGTTGCAGCAGGTGGTGCTCAATCTGATCACGAACGCCGCGCAGGCGGTGGCCGAGAACCCGCGCGAGCGTCCGCGCGAGATCACCGTGTCCACGTGGTTCGACGGACAGGTGCATCTGCGGGTCGCGGACACCGGCCCCGGCATTCCCGACGAGATCACCCAGAGCGTGTTTACGCCGTTCTTCACGACGAAGGAGCCCGGCAAAGGCACGGGGCTCGGCCTGTCGCTCACCTACTCGATCGTCGAGAGTCACGGTGGGCAGATCACGCTCGAGCCGAGGAACCCGCGCGGTGGCGCGGCATTCCGCGTGGACTTGCCGCCCGCACCGGCGGACGCCGTACGACCGGCGCTGACGCCCGCGCACGGCACACCGCTACCCGCGGCGTCGCCGGCGGTGAAGCGCACGATTCTGCTCGTGGACGCGGACCCCGCGGTCCAGCGCACGATCAAGGCGCTGTTCGCGCGCGACGGGCACGACGTCGAGGTCGCGGGCGATCCGCAGCACGCGGTCGATCTCGCGCTGGGCGGCGGCTTCGATCTCGTCATCACCGACGCGCGCGCGATGGCGCCCGGGAAACGGGGAACGCTGCTGGCGGAGGAGTTGGTGTCGCGGATGCCGGCACTGCGGGACCGCATCATTGTCGCCACCGGAGACGTGCGGCCGACAACGGAGGAGACGCTGGCGCGTCTCGGCGTACGTTACGTGCGCAAGCCTTTCAACCTGCGCGATCTTCGCGTCGAAGCCGCGCGCTTGTGGGAAGCCACAGCGCTGTCGTAGGATTCCGCGGGCCAACCGTAGATCGCGAGATTCACCGCGCCGCCGGGCGCGAACCGGACGCCTTCACGCAGCAGCAGCGCGCGCTGCAGCACGGCGCTGTGATCGTGACTCGACAAGGAAATGCGGCCGGCCGCGTTGATGACGCGCCACCACGGCACATCGTTGTCTTCGGGAAGTGCCGAGAGCGCCCATCCGACGGTACGTGCCGCGCCCGGGCGCCCGGCGAGCCGCGCGATGATGCCGTACGTCGCCACCCGTCCCTCGGGGATGTGACGGACCACGCGGTAGATCCGATGATAGAAAGGATTCACAAGGGAGCCCTGCTACTAGCTTACGCGGAGGACGTCTTCCAGCAAGCCCGCGTCTCCACCCCCCACTATTGACAAAATGTCGTCCATTGCTCTTCGCTCGCGCGGCCAGGCAAACCGCCCGGCCGCGTCCCGGGCACGGAGCCACTCCGCGCGATCGTGCTCCGCCGAGAGTTGTACCTTCGCGGCGAGCGGGACGAACCCGGCGAACACCGGAATCAGCGCCAGCTCGTCGCGCTTGTGCTGATAAAACGCCTCGGTGCGGCTGAGATTGTAGAATTTCTCCGGCACCAGGCCCGTTTCCTCGCGCAGCTCGCGCAGCGACGCCTGGACCGGCGTCTCGCCGGACTCGATCGTGCCGTGCACTGTCTCCCAGGATCCCGGATTGCGGCCGTGTGGACCGCGGCGCAGCGCGAGCACCTCGAGACTGGCCCCCGCGCCGCGCAACGCGTACGTGTCCACGAAGGACACCCGAACGGAAGTCAGCGGCGTCTGCCGAGGACGGCTTCGAGACGCGCCGAGAGTGCGCGCGCGCGGAATGGCTTGGTGAGAAAGTCGTCGGCGCCGAGCTCGAAGACGCGCACCTCGTTGTCCTCGTCGCCCTTCGCGGTCAGCACGATGACGGGAATGTTCGCGGTCGCCGGACGCGACCGCAGGTGCGAGAGCACGCCATAGCCGTCGAGACCGGGGAGATTCAGGTCGAGGACGATGATATCGGGCCCGACGCGGTCGACTTGATCGAGCGCCTGCACACCGTCACGCGCTTCGGTCACGTCGTAGCCGTCACGCTCGAGCAAATCGCGCATCACCTTGCGCAGGCTGTCCTCATCGTCCACGAGCAGCACTTTCGACGCCGGCTGGCCGTGCGCCCCCGAGCGGCGCGTTTCTCCGGGCGGCGCGGGCTCCTCGAGCAGATCGAAGTGCGTAGAAACGGGAGCGGCGACGCCGGGTTCGGGAAAGGGCGGAACGGCCACCGCACCGGGTGGCGTTGTGAACCGCAGTCCGTCCGTCGCCGCCGACTTGCGCGTCGCTCCGGCGGACCGCTGCTCCGGCCCGCCCGGTGCCGCCTCGTCGGACGGAATGTCGACCACACGCGTCAACTCGTCGAGCGTCGACTCGCCGCGGGTGACGTGCGCCAGCCCGGAGTCCCAGAGCGACTTCATGCCCCCGCGGCGTGCGGCCTCCGCGATCCGGTCCGCCGCCTCGCCCGCGGCGATGCGGCGCTCGAGCTCCGCCGTCATCGTCAGGATCTCGAGAATCGAGAAACGGCCGCGATACCCCGTCATCGCGCAATCGGGGCAGCCGCCCGCCCGGTACAGCGGCGTGCCCTTGGGAATCCAACGCCGCAAACGCTCGGCAGGAGCTTCCATCCAGACTTCTTTGCACGTCGGGCACAGTTTCCGCATCAGCCGTTGCGCGACGACGCCGCGCAACGAGGCCGCGATCTTGTACGCCTCGACGCCGATATCCACGAGACGGGTGACCGCGTTGGCGGCGTCGTTCGTGTGCAACGTCGAGAGCACCAGGTGTCCGGTGAGCGATGCCTGTACGGCGATCTGCGCCGTCTCCTTGTCGCGGATCTCGCCGACGAGCACGACGTTGGGGTCCTGGCGCAGGATCGACCGCAACGCCGCCGCGAACGTGAGTCCCGCCTTCTCCTGCACCTGGACCTGCACGATGCCTTGCATCCGGTATTCGACCGGGTCTTCGACGGTTACAATGTTGACGCCTTCACTCTTGATCTGGTTGATGCAGGAGTAGAGGGTCGTCGTCTTTCCCGAACCGGTGGGGCCGGTGACGAGGAGGATCCCCTCGTGGTTCTCGAGCAGCCGCTTGATCGCCTCGGCTTCACCCGGATTGAGGCCGAGCGACTCGAGCGATTTGACGGTGGCCCGCGAGTCGAGAATCCGGATCACGACCTTCTCGCCGAGCTGCGCGGGCAGCGTCGAGACGCGCAGATCGATCGGCTGGCCGTTCACCGCCACGCGCGCGCGGCCGTCCTGCGGCCGCAGGCGATCCGCGATATCGAGTGAGGACATGATCTTGATGCGGGAGATCAGCGGCAGGCCGGCCTGGCGCGGGATCTTCATGACCTGGCGCAGCACGCCGTCGATGCGATACCGCACCGCCACCCCGCCCTCTTCTGGCTCGACGTGGATATCGCTCGCGCGCGAGAGGATCCCTTCCGAGATGATCATGTCCACGAGCCGCACGACCGGTTTTTGACTGGCGTCCGCCTCGGAGACGTTGAGCTCCTCCGGGTGTGGCGCATCGGGGATCGTGGTCAAGATTGCGGCGTCGCCCATGCCCTCCAGCAGCTTGTCGAGCGCCCTCTCGGGCTTGTAGATCTCGTCGAGCTTCTCGCTGATCTTCGACGGCGCGAGCAGAAACAGCCGGATCTCGCGCGCGGTCGCGAAGGCGAGCGCCTTTTCCGCATCGAGATCGAAGGGGTTGGCGGTGCCGAGCTCGAGGTAGGAGTCGGTCAGGCGCAGCGGGAGCACGCGATAGCGGCGCGCGAGCTGCTCGGGGACCCCGTCGCGCGCCGTGAGGTCGATTTTTGAGGGATCGGCGACCTTTAGGCGGAAGCGGTGCGACACTTTATCGATGATCTGCGCGTCCGTGGCGATCTTCGCGGCGACGAGGGATTCCCACAGGGTCTTGCCGGACTCCGACTTGCCCCGCAGCTCCTGCAGGAGCTGGGGGGTCAGGCCCTCGAGAGACTGGGCCAACCACTCGTCTGGGAATGCGGTGACCGGCATGCGGCTGTCTCCAAGCTAGTTCCGACGGCGCCTGAGTCCAGTATTCCGTGTCACAGGATGTCCCAAAAATCGCGCGTTATGTCAAAGGCGACGTGCATCTGGCGACTCTGCACGCCGTAGCCTGCCTCCAGCCGGAACAGACCCAGCCACTCCGCACCGACACCCACGGTCACCCGGGTTCCGGCGGTTGCGCGCCACGGCGTGATTGGCAGGGGCTTGCCGGTCCAGCCGAACGCGGTGTATGGCGCCAGCGTGAGCGAGCCTGGTGTGCGCGCCGGACCTGCGCGCAGCCCGACAAATGGGACCGGTGTGCGCCACTCGACGTGCAACAACGCGACACGACGACCGCCCCACTCGCGGAACGGATCGCCCAGCAGCGTCCCCCGGCCGCCCAAAACGAACGCTCGATGCGGCGGCAGCTCGCGGCTCGCGAGGCCGACCTGCGCGCGCGTCAGCAACCGCGTCTGTCCCGAGCCAAGGGGCACGAGCCAGTGCGCTGTGCCGCTCACCCGTGCGTACTGCTCTCCGACTTCCACCGACGCTTCTCCCGCGACATCGCGCCGTACCGCGAATCCTTCACTCCGACGCCGGATCGTGAGTGTCGCGGTTGAGTAATCACCGCCCTCCACGGCGGGATTGGGACGATACCGTCCGGTGGCGGGACTGGATCGCACGCTGAGCGACGCGATGCGCTCACGCGATACGCTGAAACGCCACTCGCCGCGCGTGCCGATACCGACGCGGACACCCAACCGGACCCCGGTGGCACGGTAGTAGTCGCCATAGTCGTCACCGAACTCTTGCGCGCCGATCGAATTGAGCAGCGGTGCGATCACCGGCGCGTCCGCGATGTCCCGCACCTGTCGATATGCGGCCAGTTCGAGCCCATCGGTGGAGGTGAGCGCAACAATGCCGTTGCCTGCGCGGTCGGCAAATCCGTAGTTGCCGAGCCCCCGCAGCTCGAAGCCGTCGTTGGGCGTGCGCAACACGAACCCGGCGCCGACGGTGAGTCCTTCCACCCGATTGACGTGCACCAGCTCGCTCAGCGCTCGGGCGCCTAAGCGCCGGCGTTTGAGCCCGGTGAGCGCGCGCCGTCCCGCAATGCGGCTGACCTCGGCGCGCACCTGCTGCAGATCGTTCTCGCGGACCGGCTCGGCGACATTTTGGATGGCGTCACTGAGTGGCCCGCGCCAGGGAAAGGAATCGCGCTGCACCTTGGGAAGCGCCGTGATCTCGTCCCCCCGGAACCAGCCCTCCGCGAGCCCGAGGTTGAACAGGTACCCGTCGATTTCCCAGCGGCCGCGGATGATGCCGCGGGCCGGAATGTCGAGCCAGGTCGCGCGCCGCCGGATCTCGATTTCCTGACGATAGGGCAGCCAGAATCGGCCTTGCCACAAGGCATTGTCCAGTACGATGCTGACGTCCTCGAGCTGCGGGTCGAGGTAGGCTTTCGGCGTGAAGTTGAACGCCATGCGCACGAGGTCGGCCGATGCCACATCGACGAACAGCATGCCGACGATGGCCGGCTGGTCGAAGTGCTTCGGTCGCACGCGGAGCGCGACGACGCGCACTGCGCGCTCGGCGAGGACGATCGCTGTCGTGTCACCCAGCGCGAAGTCGTACAGCGCCGTCCCACCGGGGGCCAGCGGGTGCGGGACGTCGCGCACCTCGTCGCCTTCGCCGAGCCGGATCGCGCGCCCGAAATTGTTCTGGACGATCCCCAGGTGATCGCGGTGGTAGTTGATATCGGTCGGCACCTCGGTGCGATCGCGCCAACCGATGATACGCTGCTTGCTGAGCCCGGGCGCCTTCCAGTACACTTCCAGCTCCAGCTGGTCCGCTTTTATCAGCCGTGGCGGTTCGGTGAGCCCTTCGCCGAACTGCCCGAGGAAGAAGAGAAATCCGTGAGCTTGGGCCTTGTAGTCGCGCAGCGCGGTATCCACGGCGGCCTGCGCGCGCCGGTCGATCGCGCGCCGCGCCAGCGCCAGGGCGGAATCGCCGTTCCAGTCCTGGGCGGATCCCGTGGCCGGCAGCAGCAGCAGCAGTGCAGCACCTCCCTCCCAGCGCATCGCGGCGAAATCTAGACCATGGACCCACGCGACGCATTCCTCGAGCGCGCCAAACAGGCGGGGGGAGGCATCGTGCCGGTGATGCGCGAGGTGGTCACGGACGCCGATACGCCTGTAGCGGCCTTCGCGAAGATCGCGCGGCCGCCGTTCGCGTTCCTGCTCGAATCACTGGTCGGCGGCGAACGCTGGGCCCGGTACACATTCCTCGGCACCGAACCGCGCGAAGCGTGGCGCTATCGCGGTCAACAGGTCGAGCGTTGGACGCAGGGCGGAGGCTGGGAGCAGGCCGGGCAGACCACGGATCCCATCGCGCACCTCGCGGACCGGATGCGCGCGCTGCCGACGATTGCGGTCCCCGGCTTGCCGCGCTTCATGGGCGGCGCCGTGGGATACCTGGGCTACGATCTGGTGCGCAGCATCGAACGGCTGCCTCCGCCCCCCCCTGACGCCCAGGCCGACACGCTCGGCGTGCCCGACGCGGTCGTGATGCTCGCGGATTCGCTGGTGATTCTCGACAACGTGTTCGGTCGGGCGATCGTGGTGGCCAACGTCGAGGTGCCGGCCAAGGCGTCCGCGGCGCAGCGCTTGCGCCTCTACGACGCCGCACAGGAGCGCATCGACGCGTTGATCGGACGGCTGGGGTCGTCGCACCAACTGACCCCGCTGTCGCTGGATGGCGACGTGCGCGTGCGCGCCGAGTCCAGGTATTCACGCGGTGATTTCGAGCGCGATGTCGCAAAGATCCGCGACTACATCGCCGCCGGCGACGTGTTCCAGGCCGTGCTGTCCCGCCGGCAGGTCGTGTCAGGTGCCGTCGATCCGCTGCGGTTGTACCGCTATCTGCGCGCGTTGAATCCAGCGCCATATTTGTTCTACCTCGCGCTGGACGACGTCACATTCGTGGGGAGCTCGCCGGAGGTCCTCGTCCGGGTCGAGGGAAACGAAGTCACGGTGCGGCCGATCGCGGGCACGCGGCCGCGCGGCGCCACGCCGGCGGAGGACGACGCGTTGACGGCGTCGCTCTTGGCGGACGCGAAAGAGCTCGCCGAGCACCGCATGCTCGTGGATCTGGGACGCAACGACGTCGGGCGCGTGGCGCAGTACGGCACGGTGCGGGTCACCGAGTCGTTGCAGATCGAGCGCTACTCACACGTCCAACATCTCGTGAGCGAAGTGCGCGGTCAGCTCAAGGATGGGTACGACGCGCTCGATGTCTTGCGCGCCTGCTTCCCCGCGGGGACGGTCAGTGGCGCGCCGAAGGTGCGCGCGATGGAAATCATCGACGAGCTGGAGCCGGAGCGGCGTGGGCCATATGCCGGCGCCGTCGGCTACGTCGGGTGGGGCGCGACCACCATGGATACCTGCATCGCGATTCGGTCCGCGGTCGTGCTGCGCGATCGCGTCGTCGTGCAGGCGGGCGCCGGCATCGTCGCCGACTCGGAGCCGGCGCGTGAATTCGCGGAAACTGAAGCCAAGGCTCTCGCGGTGCTGCGAGCGCTCGCGCTCGCCAAAGCGGGCGATTAGTTTCGGGCTGTGTTCAAGCTGCTGAGCACTTCCGGCGAGCAGTCGATCGATCTTCAGCTCGGGCGCAAACTCGTGGTGGGACGCGCCGTCACGAGCGACGTGCCGATCTACGATCCCACGATCTCCCGCCGCCACGCCGAAATCGTGATGACTGAAAACGGCGTGCGCGTCACCGATCTCGGCTCCTCCAACGGGACCTTCCTGAACGGCGCCAAGATCACCGAGGCCGACGCGGGGGCCAACGACGTCGTGACGTTCGGAAAGGTCGCCTTCCGGGTGAAGGAAGTGACGGCGCCCTTGCCGCGACCCCAGGTCGTGCCGCCCCCGGCCGACTTCAAACCGTCGACCAAGGGCGGGGCGGGCGGGGGCACGATCGTCCGCCAGCTGCCGGTGAGCGTCTCGGGCGGCGTGCCCGCGATC
>QHTY01000306.1:565-2901 GCA_003220985.1 Gemmatimonadota bacterium | reverse complement strand
TCACAAAGGTACTCCGCGTGGTGCGACGTCGTTAGAGGCCAAGACAAAGGGGGGGGTGATCCCGATGACACTGTTCGAATGGCTCGTTGAAGCATTGTCGAATTACGCGATCGCGTGGTGACGAGACCCCGGTGCTCCCGAGGCTCGCGCCGAGCCTCGGGAGACCGGAGTTCTTGACAGTCCGAGTCCTCTCCGTAGCTTCGCCTCTCCATTCCACAAAAGCCCGGATTCTCTATGAAAACACGCGCCGTTCTGGTATTGATGATCTCTTTCCTCGTCGCTCCGCCCCTCTTCGCACAACAAAAAACGATCACTGGTAGGGTCACGAGCGAGCAAGGCGCTTCGCTGTCCGGTGTGACCGTCTCTGTGAAGGGCACCGGCAATACGACGTCGACCAATACCCAGGGCGATTACTCCATCGCCGCCGCCGCCGGCCAGACGCTGCAGTTCCGGCTCATCGGCACCGGGCTGGTCGAGCGCGCGGTTGGCAGCGAGGACGTGATCAACGTTCAGCTCCGGCGCGTCGCGCTGGACCTCGACGCCGTGGTGGTCACCGCGCTCGGCGAGACCGCGTCGCAGCGCTCGCTGGGCACGGCGCAGCAAAGTATCCGCGGCGCGGAGATCGCCGATACCAAGCGCGAAAATTTCTTCAACGCGTTGTCGGGGCGCGTCGCCGGGGTCGACGTCACCAGTACGTCTGGCGTGCCCGGCGCGTCCTCATCCCTCGTCATCCGCGGCGTCAGCTCGATCAGCAGCAGCAACCAGCCGCTGATCATCGTCGACGGCCTGCCGATCGACAACCGTACCGTCAATACTGGCGTGCTCGCGTCCGATAAGAGCTCGGTGACGGCGTTCAGCAACCGCGGCGTTGATTTCACCAACCGCGCCGCCGACCTGAATTCGCAGGACATCGAGACGCTCACCGTGCTGAAGGGCCCGGAGGCCGCCGCGCTGTACGGCATCGATGCCGCCAACGGCGCGATCGTGATCAAGACGAAGCGCGGCCGGGCGGGCGGCGGCATGCAGTACAGCAGCACGGTGCGGGTCGAAGCCACGCGCGCCAACTACCAGCTGCAACGGGTGTACGGACCCTCGAGCCTCATCGACGGCTCCCAGGCATCGCTGCAATACTTCGGCGCCCCGTATCCGGCAGGAACGCAGTTCTACGACAACATCGATGGTTTCTTGAGAAAAGGGCTGAGCCAGAATCACAACTTGTCGTTCAGTGGGGCGACGGCCGACAATACGATCAACTACCGGCTGAGTACCACGCTCGACAAGCAAGAAGGCGTCGTACACAACTCGGACCTCAATAAAATCAACGTCACGGGGTCCTCGCAGGCCCGAATCAACTCGTGGTTGAACACCGACCTGTCGATGATCTATAGCTACGCGAACAACGACCAGGTCTACAAGGGCGACATCGGCCCGCTCATGGGCTTGATGCTGTGGCCGCAAAGCGACGATGCGAGGAACTATCTGACGCCTGCTGGAACGCGGCGCCTCGTGACGGCGATCGGGGCCGGGACTGAGCTCGACAACCCCTACTTCAACGTTGCCAAGAACAAGATCAACGCGAAAACCAACCGCTTGATCGCCAACGTCGGGGTTGTCGTGACCCCATTCTCCTGGGGCAACATCAAGACGAATCTGGGCACGGACAACTACACCACGCAGAATCTGTTGCTGCGACATCCGGAGAGTGTCACCGGCTATTCGCAACGAGGGATACTCGATCTGGCGGACGTCATCTCCCGCAACCTGAGTGCCCTCACGCTCCTCAACGTCAATAACCACGCGCTCACCAACAGCTTCTCGCTCAGCGGCTTCGTCGGCCACCAGGTGAGTGACTTCAAATCGACATCGGATGCCCAGACCGGCATCAATTTCCTGGATCCGAACTTCGTGTCGATGAACAACACGGGCACGCGCTCGACGCTGACCACGATCGAGCAGCGCCGGCTGGTGAGTCTGTTCGGCCAGGCGGTCCTCGATTACAAGGACTACTGGTACGTCACCCTCACCGGCCGCAATGACTGGACGTCCACGATCCCGCGCGGGCGGAATTCGTTTTTCTATCCGTCCGTATCGACCAGCTTCATCTTCTCCGACGCGTTTCCCGGTCTCCGGCGCTTCGTGACCGGAAAGGTGCGGCTCGGGTTTGCAGCGGTCGGCAAGGACGCGCGGCCGTATGCGTACCGGCCGTCGCTGCAGTACAAGACGACGTCCTACGGCGGATACGGGTACGACTTCTGGGGTCCGAATCTCGCGCTGAAACCCGAGTTCAAGCGGTCCATCGAAGGCGGCGTGGAGCTCTCGTTCCTGAACGGCCGCCT
>QHTY01000306.1:0-507 GCA_003220985.1 Gemmatimonadota bacterium | reverse complement strand
TTCAACCTGAACGGCGCCGCGACGCGCAGCCGCGGTCTGGAGCTGACCGCCCGCGGCACGCCGATTTCGCGGCCGTCGTTCGGCTGGGACATGACCCTGAACTTTGCCGCCTCGGGCAGCATCGTGACCAAGCTGCCCAACGGCATCCCGGAATCCTACGTCTCCGACACCTGGCTGTACGGCAACGTGCGCAACGGGACGCAGGTCGGCCTGTCCACCATGTCTCTTACCGGGTTCTACTACCTGCGGAACAATCAGGGGAAGTTGCTGATCGATCCGGCGACGGGTCTGCCGGTCCGCTCGAGCGCGGTGTCGGCGAACTTCATCGACGCCGGCTACGATCGCCAGCCCGATTTCACGCTGGGTGTCGGCAATACGTTCCGGTACAAACGCTTCTCGCTGGATTTCCTGCTCGATATTCGCAAGGGCGGCGACATCTTCAACGCCACCGAGCACTATCTCACGGCCCGCGGTCTCAGCATGGAGACCCTCGACCGCGACCAGCCG
>QHTY01000305.1 GCA_003220985.1 Gemmatimonadota bacterium | reverse complement strand
AAGGCGGTCTTCCCAGCAGTGCCGTGCTTCGTGAAGATCTGGATCACGCCGGCGGCGGCCTCGGTGCCGTAGAGCGTCGCCGCCGCCGCGCCCTTGATCACCTCCACCCGTTCGATGTCGTCCGGGTCGATGTCCGCGAGCGGGCTGGCCTCGACCTGCGCAGCGTTGAACGTGCTGCCCCCCTGCGACACGTTGCGCGGATAATTGTTCACGGACTGGCGCACGCCATCCACATAGACCAGCGGCTGATTGCTCTGGCTCAGCGAGACGTTGCCGCGCACGCGGATCGTCGCGCCCTGCCCGATGGTGGCCCCGCCGAAGTCCACGGTCATGCCCGGCACGCGCGCCTGGAGCAGCGTCTCGACGCTCTTCGTGGGCTCCGCCACGGAGGCGAGGTTGATCTGCGTGATCGAGTTGCCGACCTCACGCCGACGCGCCTGACTGCTCGTCCCGGTCACCACGACCTGCTCGAGCGCGAGCGCCTCCTCGCCCAGCCCAAAGTCCGCGGTCGCCGCCCCGCTCGAGGGCACATCCACGTTCTGCGTCGAGATGTGGTAGCCGATGCGCTGCGCCCGCACCTCGTGCGTCCCGGCCGCGACCCCCAGCAGCTCGTAGCGGCCGTCGGCGTTCGTCAGTACGCCGATCTGCGTCCCGACGATGTACACCCGCGCCGAGGAGAGCGGCGCACTCGTGCGCGCGTCCACGACGCGCCCGATCACACGACCCTCGGCCTGCTGACGGTGCAGCAGCGCTGGTGCGCCGGCGGCGAGCGGCGCCGGGCCGCCCGCGAGCAGGGTTGCGGCCAGGAATACCGCCAGCAGTCGACGCATGGAATCCTCCGGTTATCGCCGTCGCAACGTCGTCGTCGTGGGGATGCCTCGATCTATAAGGAAGTACCTCTCTCGACTGCCAAGGTTCAAACCCTCGCGGCGAGGGGGCTGCCCGAGCTTTACTCACTGCCGCTGGTAGACGCGTACATAGTCGATCTCGAACCGCGCCGGGAACCGCGTGCTGGAGGGATCTCCGCCGCTCTGCCCGCCAATGGCGAGGTTGAGGATGATGTGGTGCGGCTGGCGCAGAGGGTTTGGCGGACGGCCGGCACCGTTGAAGGTCGAGTCGAGAGGCGTGGTGTTGAGGAGCAGGCTATCGACGTAGAGTCGGATCTCGCGCTCGTCCCAGTCCATCCGCCACACATGATAGTTGTCTGCCCACACGGCGCCACCGAGCTCCGCGATCGGTCGGCGTGCGGAGTCCCACTTCGCTCGCCCCGCACTGTCCGCCCAGGCCACGTTGGCCAATAGCAACCCGCGGTAATACTCCATTACGTCGATCTCGCCGCTCGCCGGCCAGATCCCCTGCTCGCCAACCGTCCAGAAGGCCGGCCATAGTCCTGCGCGCACGTCGATGCGCGCCCGCATCTCGAAGCGGCCGTATTGCCAGCGCGCGAGTCCCCGCGTCGTCAGGCTCGCGGACGTGTACTCCGCGTACGGCCGGCGCGTTCGCCAGCTCCGGCCGCCCGAGTCGAACGCCGGATTGGCAATCCGCTCGCGCCGCGCCTCGATGATGAGCTGCCCGTGCTCCACGCGCGCATTCTCCGGACGATACCACTGCAGCTCCTCGTTCCGGACGAAGCCGTGCTCGTAGGTCCATTTGCTGGAGTCCGGGGGTCCGTCACGGTCGAATTCGTCGGCCCAGACCAGCTCGAACTGGGGGCGAGCCGCCCGGCGCCCCACGCCACCGCAGATCATGAGCGCCGCCAGCGTGGCCACCAGTCCGTGCCGGGCGCTACGCCGAATCACTCCAGGGACAGGTGCCATTGGCGAATGCGACGTTCCCTTTCAGGAGATGGTAGATGTAGGCGCCGAGGCAGAACCTCCCGAAGAGGAGCGCGGCGAAGGCCACGGCGATGAGCCCCTGGAAGGCGTAGGACGCC
>QHTY01000304.1 GCA_003220985.1 Gemmatimonadota bacterium | reverse complement strand
TGCTGCTGGGGGAAGTCTCGGGGGTGATGTCGCGCGGCGGCGTCATCATGTACGTGAGCCACGAGTCGGCGATGAACATCACGATCGTGCCCCAGACATTCAGCAGAATGCCGAGACACCAGTGCACAATCTTTGCCCGTCCATATTTCCAGCGATCCCAGCCGTAGTAGTAGAGGTACAGGGTGAACGACTCGAAGAAGAAGATCGAGACGTACACCCACATCGACACACCGAAGATCGCCGTGAGATACGCCCAGAACCGCGGATAGAGCGTCGACAGCAGGAACACGAAGACGGCGCCCCAAATCGCGGTCGCGCTGTAGGCGATGAGCAGGAGCCGCGTGAACTCCTTCGAGAG
>QHTY01000303.1:654-3139 GCA_003220985.1 Gemmatimonadota bacterium | reverse complement strand
TGCGGTCGAGTCGGGACCGGGCAGCAACGGACCAAGTCAACGCGGGAGTAAAGTCGCTTCCATAACTGACACTCCCGGGTTCGATCACCTCGATCCCTCGAGGTTCATACGTGCATGAGGGATCTGCGGCGAGAACATCTCCTTCGAGCGCGAACGCCCGCGCGCGACACCCGCCACACAGCTTCTGATACTCGCAACGTCCGCACTTGCCGCCGAGGGTGCCCTCGCGCAGGTGCCGAAACAGCGCCGAGCTGCGCCAGATCTCGCCAAAGCTTTGCGCCCGTAAATCGCCCGCGACCTCGGGGAGATACGGACAGGGCGTCAGTTTCCCGTCGGGCGTGATGCGGCAGTACTGCGTGCCGCAGGGACAGCGCGTCTGATAATTCAGGATCGGGGAGTCAGGATCCAGGGCATGCACATGCCGCATGAAATGCGGCGCGCACTTGGCGCGGATCATCATCTGGCCGCGATACTGGCGCTGCCAGCGCGCGAGATCCGCCAGGACCGCTTCGTACTCGGCGGGCGCGAGATCGGACAGCCCGGCACCGCGCCCCGTGGCAACCAGGAAATAGCAGTTGAAGGCGACCGCCCCCTGCTCTGCCGACCACTGCGCCAGCCGCTCCAGCTCGGCGCGATTCCCTTTCGTCGCGGTCGTTTGAACGATGAAATCGACACGCTGCGCGCGCAGCCGGCCCAGCGCCGCGAGCGTGTCCTCGAGCGAGCCCTTGCCGTGGCGGAAGTTGTCGTGGTAGGTGGGTCGGAGCGAATCGATTGACACCGCCACGCCGCGCACGCCAGCGTCCTTCAACGCCGCGATGCGCTCGTCCGTGAGCAATGTGCCGTTCGTGCCCACAACCACGGTCGCGCCGCGGTGCGATGCATTCGCTGCGATCTGCGTGAGATCGTCTCGCAGCAGGGGCTCGCCGCCGGAGAGAATGATCATCGGCGCGGGATTGACGGCGAGCAGCTCGTCCACGATCCGCAGGCACTCCTCAGTCTGCAGCTCGGACGTCGCGCTCTCATGCGGTCCGGCCGAGATGTAACAGTGGGCGCACTCCAGGTTGCAGCGCCGCGTGAGATTCCAGGCGACGACGTGTGGAACGTAGCTCACTGCAGCAGCTTCTCGACCGCCCGCTTCGCTTCCTCGGGCGTGACTGTCTTCATGTCGACGGGACACTTGTCCATCTTGTCCGCGATGTCGCGGATCGGGCATCGCGTGATGCCTTGTGCCTTGGCTTCCTCGATCATCTCGCGCAGAGCCTCGGCCTCGGCGCGGATCTGCTTCGCCCGCAGCTCGGTGAACATCACCATCATCGTGTCGACATCGAACTCGTCGGCCTCGATCATGGCCTGCTTGTTGTCGTCCATGACGCGGGTCGTGACGCGCCAGATGTCGTGATTGCGTGCAAAGCGCTCGACGGTGTTGCGCGCCAGCGGGCGGGCGATGAGCGGCACGAGCTGCAGCCGTTGCCAGCTCTCCTCTGTCCACACGATCGGATCGGTGGCGACGCGGGGACGCTTCGAGACCGCGCCCGTCACCGGGCATTTCGTCTCGATTTCGGCGACTTGAGGCTCCGGATCGACGTCGTGTCCCTGGACCTTCGTCGCTTTGAGCTGCTCCGTCGCCTTCACTTCGGCCAACGCGATTTCTTCCGCGCTCCCGATCCCCATGATCAACTGCATGTGGGTGGGGAGGAGCTTCTGGATCGCCTCGTCGAGCCACTTGTTCGTGACCGTCGGCGGCGGTCCCGCGTTGCCGACCTTCTCGAGGACGTACTCCTCGACCGCTCGCCGCGCGATGCCCTGCGCGAAGGGCGGCACGCGGAGAATGCGGACTTCCGCGTCCGGCGCCCACGGCAGACCGGCCTGCCCGTCTTCTTCGATCCACGGAATGTCCTCGGGGCGGACGCCGACGACACCGGTCAGCAGCACGGAGCACGGAGCAAGACGCACCAGATTCTCGGATTGAGAACCCAGCTCCGTCTCCTCGATCCGGTGCGCGCCATGCCGACCGATCACGAGCAGGCTCGGTTTGATCTCCTCGGCCCACTGCATGATCACCTGGAACGGCTTGCCGATGAGGATCTGCGTCTTGAGCGGGACGTCCGGGAACTGCTGCGCCATCACCTCAGCGCGCTTCAGATTGGCCTGACAGAGCTTGAGCAGCCCCTTGTCGATGATGTTGTTGTGCAGCTCTTCCTGCTCCTCGAACTTGAACACCTTTGACGCCTGATACGACAGCACGTCCTTGATGTTGTGGAACACGACGTGGTGATACTCGACGTCGAACGCGCTGCACACGTACAGCGACGCGCCGAATTCATGCGCCAGCTCGAGCGCCGCCTTCATCGCTTTGTAGCTGTAAGACGACCCGTCCACGCACACGAGGAAGCGCCCGCCGGTGAGCGGCTGCTGATCGCGAACGATCAGCACGTCTTTTTCGACGCCGCGTAACACGCGAGCCGCTACACCACCGAGCTGCGAA